>NZ_CAFJ01000235.1 GCF_000239795.1 Bradyrhizobium sp. STM 3809
ATGGTGAGGAGCGCCGGCTTCGGCGCGTCTCGAACCATGAGGCCCCCGGTGAGCGCCGAACCAAATGCGATAGTCGTACTTTAAGCGGGGAGAGAGTTTCGCCCTAAGTATCAGCCGAACTGCGGCTCATCCCCGCATCGCCTTCGCCGCCGCGCTGTGGCGGCCAATCAGGCTGGCGACATCGAGTCCGGGAATAGCGCCGTCGAGCACCGTCCAGCGGCCGCCGACCATGACGCGATCGGCGCGGTGCGCGCCGCACAAGACCAGCGCCGCGATTGGATCGCCGGCGCCGGAGAAGCGCAATTCATCCAGTTTGAACAGCGCGAGGTCGGCCGCATGGCCCACTGCGATCTCGCCGAGCTCGGGCCGGCCGACGCAGGCAGCCGAGCCCTTGGTCGCCCAGCGCAGCGCATCCTTGTGGCTGATGCGGCTGACGCCGTAGCGCGCCCGCTGCAGCAGGAACGCGGCGCGCACCTCCTGCATCAGGTTGGAGCCGTCGTTCGAGGCGGAGCCGTCAACGCCGAGACCGATGCCGACGCCCGCCTCCTCCATCTCGCACACCGGACAGCAGCCCGACGCGAGCAGCTGGTTCGAGCAGGCGCAATGGCTGATCGTCGTCTTGGCCTTGCCGAGACGTTTCATCTCGTCGGCGTTGAAGAAGATGCCGTGCGCGAGCCAGGTGCGCGGGCCGAGCCAGCCGTTCTGCTCGAGATAGTCGAGCGGACGGCAGCCGAACATCGCCTCGCAGAAGCGGTTCTCGTCCTCGGTCTCCGCCAGATGGGTGTGCAGCCGCACGTCGAGCCTGTCGGCCAGCGCCGCCGTCTTCTGCATCAACGATCCCGTCACCGAGAACGGCGAGCACGGCGCCAGCGCGATCTGCACCATCGCGTCGGGTCCGCGCTCGTGATAGGTCGCGACCACGCGCTCGCTGTCGGCCAAGATCGTGTCCTCGTCCTGCACGACGCTGTCCGGCGGCAAGCCGCCGTCGCGCTCCGACAGGTTCATCGAGCCGCGCGTCAGCAGCACGCGGATGCCGAGCCGCTTCGCCGCGGCGACCTCGATGCCGACGGCATCCTCCAGGCCGGCCGGAAAGACGTAGTGATGGTCGGTCGTCGTGGTGCAGCCCGACAGCATCAGCTCTGCCATCGCGAGCGTGACCGCCGCATCCAGCGCCTCCGGCGTCAGCTTCGCCCAGATCGGATACAGCGCCTTCAGCCACGGGAACAGCTCGCGGTCCATCGCTGCCGGCAGCGCCCGGGTCAGCGTCTGGTAGAAATGGTGGTGCGTGTTGATCAGCCCGGGGATCACGACGTGGGCGCTCGCATCATAGGCCACGCAGCCCTCGGTCGCCGGCTCCCTGCCCGCGGCCACCAGCTCGACGATGCGGCCGTCCTTGACGACGATGCCGCGCGCGGCACCGTCGGCGAGAATGGCGAGCGGGTCCTTGATCCAAATCGGCGTGGTGCTCATGGCGGTCTCGTCTCGCTGCGGGGCGTTCGCCTCTGCCGGGGACGTGCAAGCGAAAGGCCAACGTCATCCTATTGCCAGTTGGCGCCGGTCTTGCAAGGATTTCACCGGCGATCGGCGTCGCCAATGAGCTTGCGTCACCATGGACCTGAACACCATCACCGAGGTCGTACGCCCGCGAAATCGGGCCGAGCTGCCCAGCTGGAAGGCAGGCGATGCCTGGCTGGCCGGCGGCACCTGGCTGTTCTCCGAGCCGCAGGCGCAGCTGTCGCGGCTGATCGATCTCAGCGATCTCGCCTGGCCGCCGCTCACCATCGGCGAGCACGGCCTGACCGTTGCCGCGACCTGCAGCGTCGCCGCGCTCGATGAACTGCCATGTCCGGCCGAATGGACCGCCGCGCCGCTGATCGACCAGTGCTGCCGCGCGTTCCTCGCCTCGTTCAAGATCTGGAAGACGGCGACCGTCGGCGGCAATCTCTGCATGTCGCTGCCGGCCGGCCCGATGATCTCGCTGCTCGCCGCGCTCGAAGGCGTCTGCACGATCTGGAAGAACGACGGCAGCGAGCAGCGCATCGCGGTCGTCGACTTCGTCACCGGCAACAACCGCAACGTGCTCGCGCCCGGCGACCTGCTGCGCCAGATCGACGTTCCGCTCGCGGCGCTGAAGCGGCGCACCGCCTTCCGCCAGATCGCGCTGACGCCGGTCGGCCGCTCCGGCGCGCTGCTGATCGGCACGGCCGGCCGCGACGGCGACCTGCTGCTCACCGTCACCGGCTCGACCATCAGACCGCTGCAGTTGCGCTTTGCCGCCATGCCCGACGCGGTCGCGCTGCGTGCCGGCATCAGCGACATTCCCGATGCGCTCTATCATGACGACGTCCACGGCAAGCCCGCCTGGCGCAAGGCGATGACCTTGCGTCTTGCCGAGGAGATCCGCGCCGAGCTCGCAGGCGTCAGGCCATGAGCGTGATCGTCAATGGCAGAGCGGTCGAGGCCGCGCCGCGCCCGGGGCAATGCCTGCGCACGTTCCTGCGCGACACCGGACATTTCGGCGTCAAGAAGGGCTGCGATGCCGGCGATTGCGGCGCCTGCACGGTGCTGCTCGACGGCGAGCCGGTGCACAGTTGCCTGATCCCGGCGTTCCGCGCCGACGGCAAGGCCGTCACGACCATCGAAGGCCTCGCGAGCGATGACGGCCTGCATCCGATGCAGCAGGCCTTCCTCGACGCGCAGGCGTTTCAATGCGGCTTCTGCACCGCCGGCATGATCGTCACCTGCGCCTCGCTCAACCAGGCGCAGAAGAAGGATCTCGGCGCGGCGCTCAAGGGCAATCTGTGCCGCTGCACCGGCTATCGCGCCATCGAGGACGCGCTGCTCGGCCTGACGCATGTCGACGAGGTCGCGGCCGGCGAGGCCTTCGGCCGCAGCCTGCCCGCGCCTGCCGGCCCTGAATTGGTGCGCGGCCAGGCGCGCTACACCTTCGACACCGCGATCGAGGGCCTGCTGCACGTCAAGCTCCTGCGCTCGCCGCATGCCCATGCGCGCATCAGGAGCATCGACAGGACGGCGGCGCTCGCCGTGCCCGGCGTGCATGCGGTGCTGACGCATGAGGACGCGCCGGCCACGCTGTTCTCGACCGCGCGCCACGAGCAGGCCTGGATGGATCCCGCCGACACCCGTGTGCTCGACGATGTCGTCCGCTTCATTGGCCAGAAGGTCGCAGCCGTGGTTGCCGAAAGCGAGGGCGCGGCCGAGGAGGCCTGCCGGCGCCTTGTCGTGGACTACGAGATCCTGCCTGCCGTGGTCGATCCGGCCGAGGCGATCGCCGAGGGCGCACCGGTCATTCATGCCGGCCGCGGCAGCGAGCATCGCGTCGCCAACGTCAGCCGCAACATCGTCGCCGAGACCCATGGCGAGTTCGGCGATGTCGCGGCCGCGCTCGCATCCTCCGCGGCCACCTACGAAGGCACCTTCACGACGCAGCGCGTCCAGCACGCCGCGCTCGAGACGCACGGCGGCCTCGCCTGGCTCGACGATGACGGCGTGCTCACGGTCCGCTCCAGCACGCAGGTGCCGTTCCTGACGCGGCGGGCGCTCGCCGAGATCTTCGACCTCGCGCCCGACAAGGTCCGGGTGCTCTGCGAGCGCGTCGGCGGCGGCTTCGGCGGCAAGCAGGAGATGTTCGTCGAGGACATCCTCGCGCTCGCCGCCTTGAAGACAAGGCGGCCCGTCAAGCTGGAGTTCACGCGCGAGGAGCAGTTCATCGCGACCTCGACGCGGCATCCGATGCGCGTCACCGTCAAGGCCGGCGCCGACAAGGACGGCCGGCTGACCGCGCTGCAGCTCGACGTGCTCTCCAACACCGGCGCCTACGGCAATCACGCCGGGCCCGTGCTGTTCCACGCCTGCGGCGAGTCGATCTCGGTCTACAAGTGTCCGAACAAGAAGGTCGACGCCGTCGTCGCCTACACCAACACGGTGCCGGCGGGCGCCTTCCGCGGCTACGGCCTGCCGCAGACCACCTTCGCGGTGGAAGCCGCGATCGACGAGCTCGCGCTCCAGCTCGGCCTCGACCCCTTCGAGATGCGCCGCCGCAACGTCGTCAGGCCCGGCGACCCGATGCTGGCGCCGCCCGGCGTCGAGCATAGCGACGTGCTGTACGGCTCCTACGGCCTCGACCAGTGCCTCGATCTGGTCGAGCGCGCGATGGCCGAGGCTACGCCGGCGCCTGAGCTGTCGGACGAATGGCTGAAGGGCGACGGTATCGCGCTGACGATGATCGACACCGTGCCGCCCGACGGCCATTTCGCCGACGCCAGCCTCGCCCTGCGCGACGATGGCGGCTTCACGCTGACCGTCGGCACCGCCGAGTTCGGCAACGGCACCAGCACCGTGCATCGCCAGATCGCCGCGACCGTGCTGGGCACGACGGTCGACCGCATCAGTCTCAAACAATCCGACACCGCGCATGGCGGCCACGACACCGGCGCCTATGGCTCTACCGGCACCTTCGTCGCGGGACGCGCGACGCAGGCGGCGGCCGAGGCGCTGGCGGACAAGATCAAGCGCTTTGCGGCGGACCGCTGGAGCGTCGATGCCGCCGACTGCCGGATCGCGGATGATGCGATCAGTTGCGGCGCGCAGCGGCTCTCGTTTGCCAGCATCGCCAGGGTCAGTGGAGCGCCGCTGACGGCGACCGGCAACTCGCAAGGCACGCCGCGCTCGGTCGCGTTCAACGTCCAGGGCTTTCGCGTCGCCGTGAACAAGCACACCGGCGTGGTCCGGATCCTCAAGAGCGTGCAGGCCGCCGACGCCGGCCGCGTCGCCAATCCGATGCAGTGCCGCGGCCAGATCGAGGGCGGCGTCGCGCAATCGCTCGGCGCCGCGCTCTACGAGGAGGTGGTGATCGACGACGCCGGCCGGGTGATCAATCCGCGCTTCCGCGACTATCACCTGCCCTCCTATGCCGACGTGCCGCGGACCGAGGTGCTGTTCGCCGACACGGCCGACAGCATCGGCCCGCTCGGCGCGAAGTCGATGAGCGAAAGCCCGTACAATCCGGTCGCGGCCGCGCTGGGCAACGCGATCCGCGCCGCGACCGGCATCCGCTTCACATCGGCGCCGTTCAAGCCGGACCGGCTGTTTGCACGGTTGCAGGAGAGGTTCGGCGACTGAGGCGATCATTGGGACTAACTGGGGGGACGACGATGAGCGACACGATTCATCCGGTCGACGAGATGCTGCCGGCGCCGAAGCTGCTCGCGCTCGGCCTGCAGCACGTGCTGGTGATGTATGCGGGCGCCGTCGCGGTGCCGCTGATCATCGGCCGCGCGCTGAAGCTGCCGCCCGAGGATGTCGCCTTCCTGATCAGCGCCGATCTGTTCGCCTGCGGCCTCGCCACGCTGGTGCAGTGCATCGGCTTCCCCGGCGTCGGCATCCGCCTGCCGGTCATGATGGGCGTCACCTTCGCCTCCGTCGGCCCGATGCTGTCGATGGCCGCCTCGCCCGAGATCGGCCTGCTCGGCATCTATGGCTCGGTGATCGCCGCCGGCCTGTTCGGCATCATCGTCGCCCCCTTCGTCAGCCGGCTGCTGCCGCTGTTTCCACCCGTCGTCACCGGCACCATCATCCTGATCATCGGCATCTCGCTGATGCGCGTCGGCATCAACTGGGCCGGCGGAGGCGGCCTCCCGACGATCACGAAGGTCATCGACGGCGCCAAGGGCGACTTCCCGAATCCGGCCTATGGCCAGCTCCAGGGGCTCGGCATCGCGCTGTTCGTGCTGCTGTTCATCCTCGGCCTGATCAAATGGGGCACCGGCTTCATCGCCAACGTCTCGGTGCTGCTCGGCATCGTCGCCGGCGCGGTGCTCGCGACCGTGCTGGGCGTGATGCATTTCGAGAAGGTGGCCGCGGCGCCCTGGGGCGCGCTGGTCGTCCCGTTCAAGTTCGGCGTGCCGGAATTCCACACGGTGCCGATCGTGACGATGTGCATCGTCATGATCGTGGTGATGATCGAATCGCTCGGCATGTTCCTGGCGCTCGGCGAGATGACCGGCAAGACCATCGACCGCCAGGCGCTGTCGCGCGGCCTGCGCGCCGATGGCGTCGGCACGCTGCTCGGCGGCATCTTCAACACCTTCCCCTATACCTCGTTCTCGCAGAATGTCGGCCTGGTCTCGGTCACCGGCGTGCGCTCGCGCTGGGTCACGGCGACCGGCGGCGCCATCATGCTGCTGCTCGGGCTGCTGCCGAAGATGGCGGCGCTGGTCGAGGCGGTGCCGCCGGTCGTGCTCGGCGGCGCCGGCCTCGTGATGTTCGGCATGGTGGCGGCGACCGGCGCGCGCATCCTCGCCAATGTCGACTTCAAGACCAACCGCTTCAATTTGTTCATCGTCGCGATTTCGGTTGGCTTCGGCCTGATCCCGCTCGCCGCGCCCGGCTTTTTCAAATACCTGCCGGAGAATCTGAAGCCGATGCTGGAATCAGGCATCCTGCTGTGCGCCGTGGTCGCGGTGCTGCTGAACGCCTTCTTCAAC
>NZ_CAFJ01000234.1 GCF_000239795.1 Bradyrhizobium sp. STM 3809
CCGGCAGGTCCGCTCGCGGCTGCTATCGGCGCAAGTCGTCGCTCCACTCCCATCAATGACCTGTGACGTCATTGCGAGTCTGGCCGAATTGCATCTGACCTGACGGTCATCATACGATGATCGTCAGGAGAAGCGCATGACCGACACGCCACCGATTCATCTGTTCGACGAAGCCACCCGCATCACGGCCGGCGACAGCCGCTGGGAGGGGCGGACCAGCCCGGACTACTGGGCCTTCGTCGGTCCGTTCGGCGGTGTCACCGCGGCGACCGTGCTGCGCGCGCTGATCGAGCATCCGCAGATCATGGGCGATCCGCTG
The DNA here is from genome assembly GCF_000239795.1 of Bradyrhizobium sp. STM 3809. Classification (GTDB taxonomy): domain Bacteria; phylum Pseudomonadota; class Alphaproteobacteria; order Rhizobiales; family Xanthobacteraceae; genus Bradyrhizobium. The sequence continues at coordinate 320 of NZ_CAFJ01000234.1, forward strand.
GCGGTGACGGTCAACTATTGCGCGCCGATTGCGGAGGGGCCGTTCGATCTCGACGTGCGGCTGGTGAAGGCCAACCGCTCGTCGCAGCATTGGTGCGTCGAGCTGAGCCAGGGTGATGCGGATGCGGCGACGCTGGCGACCGCCGTCTTCGCCGAGCGGCGGCCGTCCTGGTCGCACCAGCCGGCGGCCAAGCCGGACGCGCCGCCATTCGATCAGGTCAAGCGCTATCCCGATGCCGGAATGTCCTGGACGAAACAATACGACTTCCGCTTCGTGGAAGGACGTCCGGACTTCGGCAGCCGCTCGTACGAGCCGCGCAGCGCCTACTCGCGGCTATGGATCTCCGACCGCAAGCCGCGCAAGCTGGATTGTTTGTCGCTGCTGTCGATGTCGGACGCGTTCTTCGGCCGCGCGTTCCATGTCCGCGGCGAACTGATCCCGTTCGGCACGGTGTCGCTGACGACCTATTTCCACGTCAGCCGCGAGGAGCTGGCGGCCGAGGACATCACCCACGTGCTGGCCACGGCGGATGCCAAGGTGTTCAACCGCAGCTATCAGGACCAGCATGGCGAGCTGTGGTCGCCGTCCGGCCGCCTGCTCGCGACGACGACGCAGATCGCGTATTTCAAGGCGTGAAAGCCCGAGACGGCGCTCAGCAAAGGATGTCGTCCCGGCCTCCGAGCCGGGACCCATAACCACCGTCCGGAGTTTTGCGAACGCTGGAGCCGCCGTCCCGTTTCAACCACGCAGTCCTGTGGTTATGGGTCCCGGCTCAAGGCCGGGACGACAGCGGTGGGTTTTGCGCGACCTCGGCCTATCCGCGCTTTGGCGCAGAGACAAAGGGTCAGCCGCAGAGCGGCTGATCCTTTGAGCTTGCAGAGCCCTACTCTGCCGCCAGCTTGACGTCCGGGGCGGCGGCGCGGACGTCGGCGTCGACCTGGGCTTCGAACTTGGCGAAGTTCTTCTGGAACATGCCGACCAGAGCGCGCGCGGTCTTGTCGAACTCGGCCTTGTCCTTCCAGGTGTTGACCGGATCGAGGATCTCGCTCGGCACGCCCGGCAGCGCGGTCGGCACCGCGAAGCCGAAATATTTGTCGGTGCGGAACTCGACATTGCGAAGCGAGCCGTCGAGCGCGGCCGTCAGCAGCGCGCGCGTCACCTTGATCGGCATGCGCGAGCCGGTGCCGTACTTGCCGCCGGTCCAGCCGGTGTTGACCAGCCAGCAGTCGACATTGTGGTCGGCGATCAGCTGCCGCAGCATGTTGCCGTACACCGAGGGGTCGAGCGGCAGGAACGGCGAGCCGAAGCAGGTCGAGAACTCCGGCTGCGGCTCGGAGCCCAGGCCGCGCTCGGTGCCGGCGACCTTGGCGGTGTAGCCGGACAGGAAGTGATACATCGCCTGCGCCGGTGACAGCTTGGCGATCGGCGGCAGCACGCCGAAGGCATCGGCGGCGAGCATCACCACGTTCTTCGGATGCGGCGCGCGGCCGGTGCGCGAGGCGTTCGGGATGTAGTCAAGCGGATAGGCCGAACGGGTGTTCTCGGTCTTCGAGCCGTCGTCGAAATCCGGAACGCGGCTGTCCTCGTCGAGCACCACGTTCTCGAGCACCGCGCCAAAACGGTTCGACGCGGCGAAGATCTGCGGCTCGGCCTCCTGCGAGAGCTTGATGCACTTGGCGTAGCAGCCGCCCTCGAAGTTGAACACGCCGGACGGACCCCAGCCGTGCTCGTCGTCGCCGATCAAGGTGCGGTTCGGATCGGCCGACAGCGTCGTCTTGCCGGTGCCGGACAGGCCGAAGAAGATCGCGGTGTCGCCGTGCGGGCCGACATTGGCCGAGCAGTGCATCGGCATCACGCCGCGCGCGGGCAGGTAGTAGTTGAGCGTGGTGAACACGCTCTTCTTCATCTCGCCGGCATAATACGACCCGCCGATCAGCACGATCTTGCGGGCGAAATCGATCGCGACCACGTTCTGCGAGCGCACGCCGTGCCGCATCGGATCGGCGCGGAAGCTCGGCATGTCGATGATCGTCAGCTCCGGCACGAAGGTGTCGAGCTCGATCGTCTCGGGGCGGATTAGAAGCGTGCGGATGAACAGCGAGTGCCAGGCAAGTTCGGTGAACACGCGCGTCTTGATGCGGAAGGCGGGATCGGCGCCGCCATAGAGATCCTGCGCGAACAGGGTCTTGCCTTCGGCGTGCTTGATGAAATCCTGATACAGCGCCTCGAACTGCTCCGGCGTGATCGACTGGTTGCCGGCCCACCACATCTTCTCGGTGGAGGCATCGCGCACCGTGAACTTGTCCTTCGGGCTGCGACCGGTGAATTCGCCCGTATCCGCGCACAGCGCTCCGTCGGCAGACAGCGTGGCCTCACCGGCCGCCAGCGAATACTGATAGAGCTGGGGCGCGCCGAGATTCCAATGCACCTGCTTGAGATTCTTTAAGCCGAACTTGTCGGCACCGAAGGCACCGTTGCGAATACCCGTTTCTTGCACGAAGATCCCTCCTGAGAGCCCGCATCAGTTGCGCGAAATTCGTGGCGCAGCGCGCGGTGACCGTTACCGTTTACATCGCCTGTCCAAGCGCGGTCGCCGACCTAATACTGATCAACGCTGGTCTTGCCAAGACGATCCGGTCGAATTGGTTATTGCCAACAGCTTGATGCACGTAGCTCATTTTTCGCGCGGCGCTGCTCATCCCAGCAGCAGACTTCGGCGCGCCGCGACATGCTGCAACGCAACAAAAGCATCAGCGCATTTCGGTTTCGCCGAGCAGCACGAATGGCGCCCAAACCGAAGGATACGCGCTGTCAGGCGAAGATTGATCATCGAGGAGCGCCAGCATGGCCTGACGCACGGCTTCGCTGCGTCCCATCGTCGGATGCTCTTTCAGCCGGCGGAACGTATCGGTCATGAGCCGCGTTGCCGCCGCCGAGTCGACCGCCCAATGCGTCACCAGCAGGGCCCGCGCACCGGCATAGATGAACGCGCGCGCGAGGCCGGAGAGCGCCTCCGCGCCAGGCTTGTCGCCGGCAATGGTGTTACAGGCCGACAGCACGACAAAATCGGCATTGAGCTTGAGCTGCGCCACCTCGCTGGCCGTGAGCAATCCATCGTCGAGCGCCGACGGCGACGCGGGAATGCTGAGCGCCAGCGACGGTTCGGCGAGACCTTTGACATCGCCTGCGACCAGACCGTGGGTGGCGAAATAGACGATGCGGTAGTCCGCGAGCGGCGCGCGCTTGACCGTCGTTTCGCTCGCGTCGACGCCGACATGCAGGTCCGACGCCGGCGCACCGAGATCGCTCGCGACGGCGTTCAGCTCGTCGGCGGTATCGGGCAGTTGAGCGAGCGCGCGCGCAAGCTGGCCGCGGTCGACGCCGGCACCGCGCCAGAAATCGGTATAGGCCAGGGTCGCGACGCTGCGCGAGGCTTGCTGTGTCGCGGTTCGGCGCGGCCCCGCGGCGAGCGCGGGATCGAAGACGGGATCACCGAAGCCGACCATCGGCTTGCCGCCGCGATCGACCCGTGGCGCGCCGCGCAGCGCCTTGAGGCTGCCGAGCGACGGCAGCACAGCGATGGCGTGCCGCCGCAGCAGCCAGGCGGCATCGCGGTACCCGGCAGCGGTCGCGGGCACCGGCTCCGCAGGCGGCGCGGTCACCAGCAGATGAAACGGCAGCGCGGTCAGCGGGCCCGCCGGCACGATCAGCAGGCTCCGCTTGTCCTTGATGAGAGCTTCGACCGGCCCCAGCAGCGCTGTGTACAGTTCATGCGCGACGTCGAGATGGAACGCGCGGGCGCCGTCCCCGCCGTCCTGGGACGCACCGGGTGCAAGCCCGCGGCGAAAGCGCATGACGCGCCGCGCCAGCGCGTCGCCGCCGACAGGGATCTGCTGCCAGTCGAACCGGTCGCGCGTGATGGCGAGCACGAACGAGGCGTCGTCGACGAGCGCGAACGCGACCAGCGCCTCGTCCTCGGCCAGCAGCGGCTGGATTTCGCGGAGCTTCAGCGGCAGTGGATTCGACAGCGCCGCATAGTCCGGAAACTCCTTCGCCAGCATCGCGCGCAGGCTGGCGCGCTCGGCGATGACGGCCGCGAGCCGCGTCTTGTCGCGCGCCTCGGCGGCCAGATCGCGCTGGCCCGCGGGGCGCGACACCGCGGCGATCAGTCCCTTGTCGAGCGCGTCATTCGCCGCCGCGAGGTCCTGGTCCTTGCGCACCAGCTCTGCGAGCCGGTCATTGCCGGCGGCGAGCCGCACCGCGAGCTTGTCCACGGCCGCGGCGGCCTGCGACTGCGCGCTGCGCTGGATGACGTCGATGGCGGCATCGAACGCCGGCCCTGCCGGCATGCCGCCATCGCGCGCGGCCGCAAACAGCACCGGCAGCGCCACCTTCGGCTGCGCCTGCCCGCGCTGAACGGCACGGTCGACCAGCAGCAAGGCGTCGGCGTTGCGGCCGGCGGCGAGGTACAGTCCGGCGAGATTGTTCATCGCCACGACCGCATCCGGATGGTCGGGACCGAGTGCCCGCTCGCGGATCGCCCGCGCGCGAACGAACAACGGCTCGGCGTCCTCGTAGCGCTGCTGACGCTGCTTCAGATCGGCGAGATTGTTCAGCGAGCGCGCGACGTCGGGATGGTCGGCGCCGAGCAGCTTCTCGCGGATGGCGAGCGATTGCCGGATCAGCGGCTCGGCTTCGTCGAAACGTCCGTCGCTCTTGGTGAGCTGGCCGAGATTGTTGAGCAGGGTCGCGACCGGCGCGCTGTCGGCGCCGGCGGCCTTGCGATAGATCACGAGCGCGCGCTTGAACAGCGGCTCGGCCTCACGGTGCCGCTCCTGGCGCTCGTACAGCGTCGCCAGATTGTTGAGCGCCTGGCCGACATCGGGATGACCGCCCCCGAGCGCCTTCTCGCGGATCGCCAGCGCCCGGACGAACAGCGGCTCGGCTTCGGCATAGCGCTGCTGGCGCTGATACAGCGCCGCGAGATTGTTCAGGGCGGGCGCGATCTCGACGCTGTCGAGCCCGAGCGCGGCCTCGTAGAGCGATATTGCGCGCTTGTCGACCGGCTCGGCCTCGGCATCGCGGCCGAGCGAGGCGAGCACCTGGCCGAGATTGGTGAGGGCCGCCGCGAGGTCGCGCTTGTTGGTCGTGGTCTCGAGCCGCGCCACCATCGCCTGCGCCAGCGGCAGCGCCTCGCGGTATTGGCCGGCGCGGCTGAGCGCGATGATGCGCCCGCTCTCGGCGGCGAGGTCGGTCTTCTGGGCGAGGCTTGGCTGGATCTGCGCACTGCTGATCAGCGCGGCGCCGATCGCGATTGCCAAGCGCTTGCAGTTACGCATCGTCAGATCTCCGCCAAGGACGAAGACTTGGTCGCGGCGCCGCGGGTGGGCGTTCAAGCGAACGCGCCGGCCCAGGAGAGCTGCGCGGCGAAGATGAGCTTCGACCATTCCCTCGGCGTCACCGCGAGCACAGTGCGCTGCCTCGCCCCGTTCTTACCGGGAGAGGGAGCGCACCGTCCGAGATGCGGCGGATCCAATTCGACGACCCGCGACGGGACTAACTATTAGTTCTTCGCCCGCGCTTCATCGGCCAGCCGCACCAGCATCTTGCGCAAGGCGCCCGGCGTGGCGACGCGCTCGGGGAAATCCAGCCGCAGCGTCTTGCCGTCGGCCATCAGGTCGAGTCCGTCGGGATCGCAGCCGGAGCAGCGCCACTCGGCGGCTTCGGCACCCAGCAGCTTGGTGGCGTAGAGGCCGAGCGCGTCGCGATGATCCTCGTTCATGTGATCGACGGCGCCCTGTTCCGCGGCCAGCAGATCGGCTGCGTCTGATATATCGGTGAGGAACTGCTCCGGCTTGAGATCGACGATGCGGCCGAAGCCGGCGACGAGATGCGTGCCTGCGGGACGGATGACGAAGAACGAGAAGTCGGCGAAATCGGCGTAGTCGGCGGCCGACGGATGCGCATTGAGATACCGACGACGCAGGCTGTCCTTGTTCTCATCAGTTGCCTGCTCGGCCCGTCCCGACAGCATGATGCGCGCGCCTTCGAGCGGATCGCCGGGCGCGCGTTCATCGAGCATCAGCGAGACGCGCGAATCGGCGAGGATGTTCTTGGTGTGCACGGCCAATCGCGAGATCAGGATGGTCGGAGCACCATCCGGCGCGGTGGCGACGTTCACGAGGGAGCAGTACGGATCGCCCGAACCCGCCATCAAGGTTGCGAGCGCGCCCTGCCGGCTTCGGCGCAGCAGGGACCGCGTGACGTGGTTAGGGTTAAAGCTCGGGGTCATCGTCTTTCCCTCGTCCATCCAGTTGCAATGAAGGCCTTTTTTCGGCTAAACGGGCCACAAACCAGGGCGCGACACAAGACTTTGCCATGGTATTTGTGGAACTCGGTCACACTTCAGCCCAGCTTGCATTGCTCGTTGACCATGTTCGAAGCCCAAATACGCGGCCCTTATCTTGATTCTCGAAGTCTCGGCGTAACCAGACTCTGAAAGCAGGCTCATGCCCACAATCGCCTTGGTCGATGACGACCGTAACATTCTGACATCCGTCTCCATCGCGCTCGAGGCCGAGGGTTACCGGATCATGACCTACACCGATGGTGCGTCGGCCCTCGACGGTTTTCGGACCAGCCAGCCTGACCTCGCCATCCTCGACATCAAGATGCCGCGCATGGACGGCATGGAGACGTTGCGGCGGCTGCGTCAGAAGTCCGACCTGCCGGTGATCTTCCTCACCTCCAAGGACGAGGAGATCGACGAGCTGTTCGGGCTCAAGATGGGGGCGGACGACTTCATCCGCAAACCGTTCTCGCAGCGCCTGCTGGTCGAGCGCGTCAAGGCCGTGCTGCGCCGCTCGCAGCCGAAGGATCCGACGGCGCTGCCGAAGGAGAACGACGCCAAGGCGCTGGACCGCGGCCTGCTGCGCATGGATCCGGAGCGTCACACCTGCACCTGGAAGAACGAGCCGGTCACGCTGACGGTCACCGAGTTCCTGATCCTGCAGGCGCTGGCGCAGCGTCCGGGCGTGGTCAAGAGCCGCAACGCGCTGATGGACGCGGCCTATGACGATCAGGTCTATGTCGACGACCGCACCATCGACAGCCACATCAAGCGGCTGCGCAAGAAGTTCAAGATGGTCGACGAGGAGTTCGAGATGATCGAGACCCTCTACGGCGTCGGCTATCGCTTCAAGGAAACCTGACACTCCCGCGGGGCGGCGTCATGCGAATTTGAGCGCTGACGTCGCAGACGGGATTGGATACACTGCGACGCCTGCGCGGTTGTTCGCGCGCAGATGCCGGAACGGGGCCTTTGTTGCGGCTGACTTGCGTGCGGCGAATGTGAAGTTCGATCAGGACGGCGCCGCACATGCCTTGCAACATTCGGAAGCGGAGCACTCACATTGCTCGATCGCACGCATCCTGACCCGGGCCTGAACACCGAGGCGTCCGTCACCTCCGAGGTGGGGGACGACACCCCGCAGGTGTCCGCCTGGCAGCGTCCGGCGAGCTGGCTGCGCCGCGCCGGACAGTTCCTGTTCGCGCTGTCGTTCTCGAGCCTGACCCGGCGCATCGTCTCGCTGAACATTGCCGGCCTGCTCGCGCTGGTTGCAAGCATTCTCTATCTGTCGCAGTTCCGCGCCGGCCTGATCGATGCGCGGGCGCAGAGCCTGCTGGTCCAGGCGGAGATCATCGCCGGCGCCATCGCGGCCTCGGCGACGGTGCAGACCAACACCATCACCATCGACCCCGAACGGCTGCTCGACCTCAAGCCGGGCGAGAGCTACGGCGCCCCGGACGAATATTCGCCGCTCGACTTCCCGATCAATCCCGAGCGCGTAGCGCCGGTGCTGCGCACGTTGATCTCGCCGACCAAGACGCGGGCGCGCATCTACGATCCCAATGGCGGGCTGCTGCTCGACAGCCGCAATCTCGAGAATGTGCTGCGCTTCGACCTGCCGCCGCCGTCGAGCGAGAAGCCGGGCTTCGTCGAGCGCGCGCTGATCTCGGTGCGCACCTGGCTCAATCGCGGCGACCTGCCGCTGTACCGCGAATACGGTCCCGAGAACGGCAACGGCTACGAAGAGGTGTCGGACGCGCTGAAGGGCCAGAAGCGCAGCATGGTGCGGGTGAACTCGCGCGGCGAGGTGATCGTCTCGGTCGCGGTCTCGGTGCAGCGCTCGCGCACCATCCATGGCGCACTGATGCTGTCGACGCAGGGCGACGACATCGACCAGATGGTCACCGCCGAGCGTCTCGCGATCCTGAAGGTCGGCGGCGTGGCCTCCGCCGTCATGATCGTGCTGTCGCTGCTGCTCGCCAGCACCATCGCGGGTCCGGTGCGCCGGCTGGCCGACAGCGCCGAGCGGGTCCGCCGCCGCATCAAGACCCGCGTCGAGATTCCCGATTTCACCCGCCGCCGCGACGAGATCGGCCATCTCTCCGGCGCGCTGCGCGACATGACAGACGCGCTCTACAACCGCATCGAGGCGATCGAGATGTTCGCCGCCGACGTCGCCCACGAGCTGAAGAACCCGCTCACCTCGCTGCGCTCGGCGGTCGAGACCCTGCCGCTGGCGCGCAACGACAACAGCCGCGCCCGCCTGCTCGCCGTGATCGAGCACGACGTCAAGCGGCTCGACCGGCTGATCTCCGACATTTCCGACGCCAGCCGGCTCGATGCCGAGCTGCAGCGCCAGGACATGACGCTGGTCGACCTGCGGCGCCTCCTGAACACGCTGACCTCGGTCGCCAACGAGACCAAGAAGAACGGCACCGACGTTGCCGTCGATGTCCGCTTCGAGGGTCGCGGCACGAGCGACACCTTCTCGGTGCCGGGCCATGATTCGCGGCTCGGCCAGGTCATCTCCAACCTGCTGTCGAACGCCCAATCGTTCTCGGCGGCCGGCGGCAAGGTTCGAATCACCTGCCGGCGCGTCCGCTCCGAGATCGAGATCATGGTGGACGATGACGGCCCGGGCATCCGCGAGGACGCCCTGCAGCGCATCTTCGAGCGCTTCTACACCGATCGCCCGCACCAGGGATTTGGCCAGAATTCCGGCCTGGGCCTGTCGATCTCCAAGCAGATCATCGACGCCCATGGCGGACGGATCTGGGCCGAGAACCGGCCCGGCCCGGTCGATGCCGAGGGCAATCCGACGGTCGCCGGCGCGCGCTTCATCGTCCGGCTTCCGGCGTCGTGAACGCCGGCACCGCCAGCATCCATGCCTCCGCCGTCCGGGTCGGGAACCATGCGGTGCTGATCCGCGGCCCGTCGGGCTCCGGCAAGTCGCGGCTCGCCTTCGATCTGATTCTCGCCGGACGCGCCGGGCAGATCCCGCCGGCCGTTCTGGTCGGCGACGACCGTGTTCATCTCGCCACACGCGGCGGAGAAATGTGGGTCAGCCCCGCCCCCCGGCTCGCCGGTCTGATCGAGATTCGCGGCCTCGGCATCCGCGCCTGCGACCACGTGTCCGAGGCGCCGATCGGTCTCATTGTCGATTTGATGGCGGCCGATGCGGCGCGTTTGCCGCCCCGCGATGCGCTACGCTGGCGCGAAAACGGTATCGAATTGCCGCGGATACCGGTGGGGCAGGGCTACGAGCCCCTGCCGCTGGTTGTGGCTGCGCTAACCACGACCGAGAGTTCATGACCCGGTAATCTTTCGGCCAATTGTGTGAAGCGAATTGCTAACCATATCACCCCCACTATCGGCGCCCGATCGACCGCCGCCAGCTCCCCTGCCCTGCGCCTGAATCCGGGAGAATCGCGAATGTGCCCTCTTGCGCGGGGGCTCCGGATGGTCAAAGTGGCGCGTTCGTGCGGTGCACCCAAGGCGCCCGCGAGGAGTATCCGATGATTGGCCTGGTATTGGTGACCCATGGGCGCCTCGCCGACGAGTTCCGAGCGGCGCTCGAACACGTCATGGGTCCTCAAAAACAAATCGAAGCGGTCACGATTGGCGCCGACGATGATTCCGATCTCTGTCGCAGCGACATCATCGAAGCCGTGAACCGTGTGGACACCGGCGACGGGGTCGCCATCCTCACCGACATGTTCGGCGGCACGCCGTCGAACCTCGCGATCTCCTGCATGAGCCGGCCCAAGGTCGAGGTGCTCGCGGGCATCAACCTGCCCATGCTGGTCAAGCTCGCCAAGGTGCGCGAGGAGCGCTCGCTGCCGGACGCCATCGCGATGGCGCAGGAGGCGGGCCGGAAGTACGTCACCATCGCCAGCCGGGTGCTTGCCGGAAAATGAGCGACGAGGACGCGCCGCAGGACAATATCGCCGGGCCGGCCGTGCCCGCCGACGCGATGTCGCGGGAGCTCCTGATCACCAACAAGCGCGGCCTGCATGCGCGGGCCTCGGCGAAGTTCGTCCAGATGGTCGAGAAGTTCCAGGCCGAGGTCTGGGTCACCCGCGGCGGCGAGACCGTCGGCGGCCGCTCGATCATGGGCCTGATGATGCTGGCGGCCGCGCCCGGGACGAAGATCCTGGTGTCGGCGAAAGGCCCCGAAGCCGAAGCCGCGCTGCAGGCGATCACCGACCTGGTGAACGACAAGTTCCACGAAGAAGGCGTGTGACCACGAACTCGTCATTCCGGGGCGCGCGCAGCGCGAACCCGGAATCTCGAGCTGAGGCACGACGTCGCAAAACAATCTCGGGATTCCGGGTTCGCCGCTGACGCGGCGCCCCGGAATGACGCCGCGGTTCGCTACCTTCCCGGCCCCTGAATATACACCTTCCAAACGATTGCAGGGCCCGCCAGGCCGTGGAAGAAGCGCTGGGTGGTCATGACCAGCGGCTCGGCGTGGGGCGCCTGCTTGGCCATCCAGGCCTCGCAGGACGCGATGCGGTTGTCGGTGGTGTCGCAGACGCCGATGAAGCCGTCGCGCTTGAGGTCGTCCAGCGTGCTCAGGCCCGAGCCCCAGGTCTCCTCCGCCGTATAGGGCACCGTGAACGGCCGCGGGTGGTCCGGGCTGTAGAAGGTCATCGGCGTGTTCATCTCGGAGAAGCCGGCGACATGCGGCCAGGCGGTGCCGAATCGGGCGTGCCAGGCCTGGGTCAGCTGCTGCGCCAGTTGCGACCGCGCGCCATAGCCGGTGACGCCGTTCGGATTGGCGGCCATTTCGCGCCGGGCGATCCAGGGCGAAGCGGCCAAGGTGAGCAGCGACAGCACCAGCCAGACGGCGGCGAGCCGCGGCAGCATGATCAGGCGCAGCCGCAGCGCGGGGATCGCCACCAGGGCCAGCGGCACCAGGAAGAACAGCGAGATGCCCCAATCGGTCTTCATGTAGATGGTGAAGGCGAGGCCGCCGAGCGGCGGTCCGACCGCGACGATCGCCTGCACCCACCAGACGTTGATGGCCTGTCCCACATTGACGCCGGGATTGGGCCCGCGCCGCCAGTTGTGGAACGCAAAGCGCGGCGGCCAGGCCAGCACCAGCGCCGCCAGCGCCACCGGCAGCGCGAGCAGCGCGAGATTGTGGCCGGCATAGCCGAGCACGAGCTCGGCCGCCCGCCCGCGGTCCGACAGCGAATAGACGTCGCCCGCATAGGTCAGCGGCACGAAATGGACCTGCCACAGCCACACCAGATGCGGGATCATCGCGACCAGCATCGTGACGATGCCGACCCAGGGCGCCGGCGAGGCCAGGAAGCGCAGCCGCTCGGGATGCAGCAGCGCTGCCAGCCCGATGGCGCCGATCATCGTCAGCACCCAATATTTGGTCATCATCGCGGCGGCGCCGGCGAGACCGAGCCAGATGCCGGACACGACGCTGCGCTTCTCGAAGGCGGTCAGATAGGCCAGCATCAGCAGCGGCAAGGTCAGGAGCTGCAGCAGGTCGGGGTTGTATTTGAAACCCTTGAAATTGAAGATCGGGTACAGCGCGACCATCACCACGACGAAGAACGCCCGGCGACGGTCGACCACCTTGAGACTTGCCAGCCAGATCACGACCAGGCCGCTGCCGTTGACCGCCATCGCCAGCGCATAGGTCGCCCAATCCTTGACCGGAAACACCGAGAACCACAGCCCGGCGATCCAGCCCGACAGCGGCGGGTGCTTGCCGTAGCCGAGCAGGAAGCGGCTGCCCCAGGCATAGGCCTCGGCGACATCCATGTGGATGTCCTGGGCCGCCTTCAGACGGGTCAGGATCGCCGTCCACAGCACGGCGTGGACGAATGCAAACGCGATGACGGCCCAGACCGAGCTCGCGGGCGCGGTGGCGCGGGCGGCCAGCCAGGCGGCCAGACGCTGCGGTCCGAGGCGGTGGCGCGGGCGGGCCGCCGGATGCGGCAGGGAGGTACTCGACATCAGCCCTCGGTAGCCTGTTTTCGGCGCACAGGGAATCAGCTTGGCGTGAAGAAAGGCCCTGGAAATTCAGCAATATGGTTGCTGGTCAGGCGCCCTTGATGCTATTTGCGCGACCCATGACGACCGTCCCCATTCCCAACATCCGCAACTTCTCCATCGTCGCCCATATCGACCATGGAAAGTCCACGCTCGCCGACCGCCTGATCCAGATGACCGGCGGATTGTCGGACCGCGAGATGGCGGGCAAGGAGCAGGTGCTCGATTCCATGGACATCGAGCGCGAGCGCGGCATCACCATCAAGGCGCAGACCGTGCGCCTGCAATACCGCGCCAAGGACGGCAAGGATTACATCTTCAACCTGATGGACACGCCCGGCCACGTCGACTTCGCTTATGAAGTGTCGCGGTCGCTGGCGGCCTGCGAGGGCTCGCTGCTGGTGGTCGACGCCAGCCAGGGCGTCGAGGCGCAGACGCTCGCCAACGTCTACCAGGCGCTCGACAACAACCACGAGATCGTCCCGGTCCTCAACAAGATCGACCTGCCGGCCGCCGAGCCGGACAAGATCAAGCAGCAGATCGAGGACGTCATCGGCATCGACGCCTCCGACGCCGTGATGATCTCGGCCAAGACCGGCCTCGGCATTCCCGATGTGCTGGAAGCCATCGTCACCCGCCTGCCGCCGCCGAAGGGCGACCGCGACGCGACCCTGAAGGCGCTGCTGGTCGACAGCTGGTACGACGTCTATCTCGGCGTCGTCGTGCTCGTGCGCATCGTCGACGGTGTGATGAAGAAGGGCCAGCGCATCCGCATGATGGGCACGGGCGCGGCCTATGACGTCGAGCGTGTCGGCTTCTTCACCCCGAAGATGCAGCAGGTCGACGAGCTCGGCCCCGGCGAGGTCGGCTTCATCACCGCCGCGATCAAGGAAGTCGCCGACACCCGCGTCGGCGACACCATCACCGACGACCGCAAGCCGGTGTCGGAGATGCTGCCGGGCTTCAAGCCGGCGATCCCCGTCGTGTTCTGCGGCCTGTTCCCGGTCGACGCCGACGACTTCGAGACTCTCCGCGCGGCGATGGGCAAGCTCCGGCTCAACGACGCCAGCTTCTCGTTCGAGATGGAGACCTCCGCCGCGCTCGGCTTCGGCTTCCGCTGCGGCTTCCTCGGCCTGCTGCACCTCGAGATCATCCAGGAGCGGCTGTCCCGCGAGTTCGATCTCAACCTGATCGCGACGGCACCTTCGGTCATCTACAAGATGAAGCTGACCGACGGCGAGGAGATCGAGATCCACAACCCGGTCGACATGCCGGACGTGGTCAAGATCGCCGAGATCCAGGAGCCGTGGATCGAGGCCACCATCCTGACCCCCGACGAATATCTCGGCAGCGTGCTGAAGCTCTGCCAGGACCGCCGCGGCAATCAGAAGGAGCTCACCTATGTGGGCAGCCGCGCCATGGTCAAATACGACCTGCCGCTCAACGAGGTCGTGTTCGACTTCTACGACCGGCTGAAATCGGTCTCCAAAGGCTACGCCTCGTTCGACTATCATCTGACCGACTACAAGCCGGCCGACCTCGTGAAGATGCAGATCCTCGTCAACAACGAGCCGGTCGACGCGCTGTCGATGCTGGTGCACCGGACCCGCGCCGAAGGCCGCGGCCGCGCCATGGTCGAGAAGATGAAGGACCTGATCCCACCGCACATGTTCCAGATCCCGATCCAGGCGGCGATCGGCGGCAAGGTGATCGCGCGCGAGACGGTGCGCGCGCTGCGCAAGGACGTCACCGCGAAGTGCTACGGCGGCGACATCACCCGCAAGCGCAAGCTTCTCGAGAAGCAGAAGGAAGGCAAGAAGAAGATGCGGCAGTTCGGCAAGGTCGACATCCCGCAGGAAGCCTTCATCGCCGCGCTCAAGGTCGACAGCTGAGGGTCAGACCGCTTCCTGCTCTACCGACCTCATGGCGATCGCACAGTGAGACTGCTAGGCGCGACGAGCCATCTCGCCGATGAGTTGCTCCGTCGTGCCCGGGCTTGTCCCGCCTGCGCGGCCGAAGCCGCTTCGGCGCGGCGAAGGCCCGGGCATCCACGTGGTTCTCCACGTGCGGAACGACGTGGATGGCCGGGACAACCCTGAACAAGCCCGGCCATGACGACGTCGTGACGGAAGAGCGCCACACTTCGATCCACCGGAAAACTGAACGACAAGCGCACTCGTGGGAATTCGTGCGCCCGTAAATCTACGGTATCTGTTCCTTAACGGTATTCTGGGACCTTGCTGCAAAGCAAGGAATGCCCCCCCGATGTCCCGTTTCCGGTCGATCTCCGCCCGCCTCATCATCGCGCTGTCGCTCACCGTCGCGATTGCCTGTGCCGTGCTCGGCACGTTCTCGGTCATCCAGCAGCGCGCGCTGACGCGGCTGGCGCTGGAGCAGCAGCTCAAGCTGCAGTTCGACAGCGTCTCGGCCGGCATCGACTATGAGGGGCGCGCGGCGCTGGCGGTGAGCTCGACCTTGGCGGCGCTGCCGCCGGTCGCCGACGCCTATCTGAAGGGCGACCGCGACGCGCTCGGCGCGCTGCTCGGCGGCGCGATGCCGCTCTTGAAGGCGCAAGGCATTCCGCTGGTGAACGTATGGGCGCCGCCGGCCACCAACTTCTACCGCGTGCATGAGCCGAAGGTGTTCGGCGACGACACCTCCAAGCGGCGCATCACGGTGGTGCAGGCGAACCAGACCGCCAGGCAGATCGCCGGCGTCGAGCAGAGCCGGCTGTCGCTCGGCATCTTCGGCATGACGCCGATCATGCGCGACGGCAAGGCGATCGCCACCGTCGACGTCGGCGCCGCGTTCGGCAAGGAGTTCGTCGACCGCGCCAAGCAGCGCTTCGGCATCGATCTCGCGGTGTACTGGATAAACGACGGCGAGCCGAAGCGGCTGTCTTCGACGTTCGGCGACGATGTCGTCGCCACGCCGGAGGAGGTGCTCGCGGTGTTCAAGGGCGCGCCGCTGCAGCGTGACGCGACGCTCGCCGGCCGGCCCGCCGCCGTCTATGTCGGCCAGATCCGCAACTATGCCGGCGATCCCGTTGCCGTGCTCGAGCTGATCAAGGACACCACCGCCTATGAGGCCGCCGCCGCCAGCGCGCAGCAGCAGCTGATCGTCGGCACCCTGGTGATCCTGCTGCTCGCCATCATCGTCGCGCTGTTCGTCGCCCGCGGCATCTCGCGTCCGCTGGTCGCGATCACCGCCGTGATGCACCAGCTGTCGAGCGGCGACACCGAGGTCGCGATCCCCGGCGGCGCGCGCAAGGACGAGCTCGGCACCATGGCACAGGCCGTCGACGTGTTCCGCCGCAACATGATCGAGACCGCGAGCCTGCGCGACGCGCAGGAAGCCAGCCAGCAGCAGGCCGAACGCGACAAGCAGGCGCTGCAGCGGCAGATGGCCGACCGCTTCGAGGCCGACGTCAAGGGCGTGGTCTCGGCCGTCGCGAAAGCGACCGCGGACATGGAGCGCGTCGTCCAGGAGATCACGGTCAGCGTCAACGGCACCTCGCAGCGCACGGCGGCGGCGGCAGCCGCCTCGGAGGAAGCCTCGAGCGGCGTCTCCACGGTGGCCGCGGCGTCGGAGGAGCTCGCCTCTTCGGTGACCGAGATCGGCCGGCAGGTCGCGCATTCGAGCAAGGTGGCCGATGGCGCCGTGGTCAAGGCGCGGCAGACCACCGAGATGGTCGGCAGCCTGGCCGCCGCCGCCGAGAAGATCGGCGACGTGCTGCGCCTGATCGACGCGATCGCCAGCCAGACCAATCTGCTGGCGTTGAATGCGACGATCGAGGCGGCGCGCGCAGGCGAAGCGGGACGCGGCTTCGCGGTCGTGGCTGCCGAGGTCAAGGAACTGGCCGGGCAGACCGCCAAGGCCACCGAGGAGATCGCAGGCCAGGTCACCTCGATCCAGGCCGCGACTTCGGACTGCGTCACCGCGATCGGCGGCATCAGCGCCACGATCCAGGAGATCAGCGGCATCGCCGCGACGATCGCGGCCGCCGTCGAGCAGCAGGGCTCGGCAACGCGCGAGATCGCGCGCAGCGTCCAGCAGGCCGCCTCCGGCACCGCCGAGGTGTCGCAGAACGTCGTCGGCGCCAGCGACGCCGCCGAACAGTCGCGCCAGCTCGCCGACCACGTGATGGTGGCGACGCGCGACCTCGGCAAGCGCGCAGGCGAGCTGTTCAAGAGCGTCGACACGTTCCTCGCCGGCTTGCGCAAGGCGGCGTAGCGATTGGTGCCAACGCTGCGAGCCCAAAGAACCGGTGTCGTCCCGGCCTTGAGCCGGGACCCATACACCGTGTCGCCTGAGGTGAAGCACGGCTGTAGCTCCAGGTCGCTCTAATTCGGCCGTCGGTGTTTTTGGGTCCCGGCTCAAGGCCGGGACGACACTTTTGATGACGCGAGAGCCGGGCTGCGCTCAATCGTCCGCCGTCAGCGCAAAGCCCTCGTCGAGCCAGCCGGTGATGCCGCCGATCATCATCTTCACGGGAAGCCCGAGCCGGGCGAGGCGGATGGCGGCGCGGGTGGCGCCGTTGCAGTGGGGGCCGGCGCAGTAGGCCACGAAGGTCGTCTCGCGCGGATACGCCGCCATCCGCTCCGCCGTCATGGTCCGGTGCGGAATGTTCAGGGCGCCGGCAATGTGGCCCTTGGCGAACGAGGACGGACCGCGCACGTCCACGAGGATGAAATCCGGCTTGCTGCGCAGGCTTTCGTGCACGTCCCAGCAATCGGTCTCGTAGGCCAGCATCGCCTCGAAATGCGCCAGCGCCCGCGCTGATGGCGCTGCGGGTACTTCGGTGACATGGGAGGTCATGGTCTCTCCTGCGACGTTGCGTGAGCGGCGCCAGTCTCGCGCGCAACCGCCCGCGACCCAAGTGACGGATCCGACAAAGTCCGGTAAGTTTCCGCCAATGCCACGACGTGCCCCCCAGCCCCGCGATCCCGGCCTCGTCGCCGTCATCACCTATGACGGGCTGTGCACGTTCGAGTTCGGCATCGCCGTCGAAGTGTTCGGACTGCCGCGGCCGGAATTCGACTTCCCCTGGTATCGGTTCAAGGTCGTCTCGGCGGAGGGAAAGCGGTCGCGCGCGATCGGCGGCATCGTCGTCGAAGCCGATGCTCCGCTGGCGCGGCTGAAGGACGCGCGCACGATCATCGTGCCGGGCTGGCGCGACCGCAACGAACGGCCGCCGGAGCGGCTGCTGCACGCGATCGCACAGGCCTCCGCGCGCGGCGCGCGCTGCCTGTCGATCTGCTCCGGCGTGTTCGTGCTGGCGGCGGCCGGGCTGCTCGACGGCCGGCGCGCGACCACGCATTGGCGGCACATGCCCGACCTCAAGCGGCTCTATCCGCGCATTTCGATCGAGGAGGACACGCTCTATGTCGACGAGGGCGACGTCATCACCTCGGCTGGCAGCGCCGCCGGCATCGACGCCTGCCTGCATCTGGTGCGACGCGACTTCGGCAGCAAGGTCGCCAATGCCGTGGCGCGGCGCCTGGTGATGCCGCCGCATCGCGACGGCGGCCAGGCGCAATATGTGATCGCACCGGTCCAGGCGCGGCCGGGACGCGCGATCGGCGAGGTGATGGACTGGGCGCGCGCCCGGCTGGCGCAACCGATCGCGATCAGCGCAATGGCGAGGCGCGCGGGGATGAGCGAGCGGACTTTCCTGCGGCGCTTCCACGAGAGCACGGGCGCCGGCCCCGCGGCCTGGCTGCAGCAGCAGCGCATGTCACGCGCACGGGAGCTGCTGGAGAGCGGCGCGCTGCCGCTGGCGGACGTCTCGGCGCAATGCGGCTACCAGTCGCTCGAAACCTTCCGCGTCGCCTTCCGCCGCAGCATCGGCACATCGCCAGCCGCGTATCGCGCACGGTTCAGAAGCAGCATGTCCTGATGTCGGCGATCGACCAAAACACGACAAGTGAGCGCAACAAGCGAACTGCCAATTAGTTACTCGTCATGCCCGGGCTTGTCCCGGGCATCTACGTCGTCCCTCCAGGCGCGGCTCGACGTGGATGGCCGGGACAAGCCGGCCATGACGACGCGGAGAGAGCCAGCCACAAGCTGAAGTTTTCGGGCGGGGTCGCGGCTAAAGCTGTGACTAAGCCACCATCGCCTTCCCCGATAGCGCGCCGTCCGCGGCGTCGCGCTGCGCCTGCAGCAGGCCGACGATCTCGGCGTTCGGCCGCGGGCGGCTGAACAGATAGCCCTGCGCCTCGTGGCAGCCTTCGGCGCGCAGGCAGCGCAGCTCGGCCTCGGTCTCGACGCCCTCGGCCGTGATCGTCACGCCGAGGCCCTTGCCGAGGCTGACGATGGAGCGGACGATCGCCTGCGCCTCGCGATTGGCGGCGAGGTCGCGGATGAAGGACTGGTCGACCTTGATCTTGTCGAACGGGAAGCTGCGCAGATAGCTCAGGCTGGAATAGCCGGTGCCGAAATCGTCCATCGAGATGCGCACGCCGAGTGCGCGCAGCGCATGCAAGGTCGCCAGCACCTGGCCGCTCTTCTCGAGCACCAGCGTCTCGGTGATCTCGAGCTCGAGCCGGCTCGCCGGCAGGCCGGACTGCTTGAGCGCGTCCATCACCAGCGACAGCACGTTGCCGACGCGGAACTGCAGCGGCGACATGTTCACGGCGACGCGGACCGCGTCCGGCCATTTCGCCGCATCGCTGCAGGCCTGGCGCAGCATCGAGCGTCCGAGTCCCGAAATCAGCCCGGTCTCCTCGGCGATCGGAATGAACTCGGACGGCGGAATCATGCCGCGTTCAGGATGCGGCCAGCGCACCAGCGCCTCGAAGCCGGTGATGCGGCCGGTCACGAGATCGATCAGCGGCTGGTAGTGCGGCTGCAGCAGGTCGCGCTGGATCGCGTCGCGCAGCTCGATCTCGATCTTGCGCCGGCTCTGCGCCCGCGCATCCATGCCGGTCTCGAAATAGCTGAACGTGCCGCGCGTCTCGGTCTTGGCGCGCGACAGCGCCATGTCGGCGTTCTTCAGGAGCTTCTCGGCATCGTCGCCGTCGTTCGGCGCCATCGCGATGCCGATGGTCGCGCCGATCGTCACCGAGCTGCCGTCGATCAGATAGGGATCGGCGATCGCCTGCAGCAGCCGCCGGCAGAGCTGCGCGGCATCTTCGGGCCGCGCCAATCCGCCTTGCACGACGGCGAACTCGTCGGAGTTCAGCCGGGCGACGATGTCCTCCTGGCGCAGGATCGAGCGCAGCCGCTTGCCCACCCCGCGCAGCAGCCGGTCGCCGACGCCATGGCCCAGGGTGTCGTTGATCGACTTGAAATTGTCGAGGCCGAGCACCAGCACGGCGATCTTCTCCGAGCCGCGCCGCATCTGGATCAGCTTGTCGTCGATCTGCTGGCGCAGCAGGTTGCGGCTCGGCAGGCCGGTCAGCGCATCGTGCTGCGCGAGGAAGGCGAGCCGCGCCTCGGCGCGCTTGCGCTCGGTGATGTCCATCAGCGCCAGCAGCACCGCGGGCTGATCGTTGTGGACGAGATGGCGGGAATAGATCGCGAGGTCGATCAGCGTGCCGTCGGCACGGACATGCTTCCAGGTGCGCGCCGCCTGCTCCTCGCCGGACTGCTCGCCGGCCCACGGCGTCTCGCTCTCATAGGCCTGCAGATTGCGGATGCTGAGACGCTCGAACGCTGCGCGGCTGTAGCCGTAATGCTGGGCCGCGGCGGCGTTGACGCCGAGCACGCTTCCGTCGTCGCGCGCGCACACGATCATCGGCACCGGATTGCCGTCGAACAGCAGCCGGAACGACTCCTCGCGCTGCTTCAGCTCGGTGATGTCGACGCGCAGGCCGATGATGCCGCCGTCGCCGGTGAGACGCTCCTCGATCAGGATGGTGCGGCCGTCGGACAGCTTCTGCTCGTGACGGCCGCTCGGATGGAACAGCTTGTCGAGCCGTTCGGCGATCCATTCGTCCTCGCGGCCGACCGCTTCCGGATAGTCGCCGCGCGCCACGCCGATGCGGATCGTGTCCTGCAGCCGCGCGCCGGATTCGAACAGGTCGGAGCTGCGGTTGTAGATCTCGGCGTATTTCTTGTTCCACAGGATATAGCGGCCGTCGGCATCGAGGAACACGATGCCCTCGGGCAGGATGTCGATTGCCTCGATCAGGCGGTCATGCGCCTTCTTCGCCTCGGCGATGGCGGCCTGCGCCTCGGCCCGTGTGCCGGCGATGTCATCGGCCGCGGGCCTCTCCCGCAGATCGTGCCGCCCGAGCTTCGGGACCGGTCTGACCGGACGGGACCCAGCGCCGGGCACGCGCCTCTGCGTCCTCGGCTTGACCTTGGGCTTCGTTGGCCGAACAGGCCGCATCACACGCCTCACTCTCCTTCAGACTTCGGGTTTTCGGCCAAGTGTCTGAAAAATTGGTATCAAGATGCAGGCTGATACCATCTCTGATTGCGCGAGCAAGGCCAGCGCTTCTCGCGTGGCGAGCGGTCATATCGACGGGCATGGTCAATCAAACCTGTCCGCGCACAACCAGCGGTAAGTGCCGCCAGCCGCCGACTGCGGCAAAGGACGCGCATGCCGTGCATTCGGCGCCGTGAGAACGTCCGTTTACCGAACAACGTCAGGCTATTGAGCCGTGTTGAGCGGGTTCCGCCAATCCCACCGCAGGGTTACCAGCCGCTTAATATCGCCCCCTACCCTGCCGGCCGGCAGCAGCTAGACTGGCGCCATGCGCATCCGCCTGATTCTGATCGCCATCGTGAGCTCGGCCATGGTCGCCGCCGCGGCCCCCGCGCGGGCTCAGGACAAGGGCAGCGTCGAGCCCAAGGCGCTGCCGCCGCTGGCCCATCCGGACGATCCCAATACGCCGGCCAAGGAGCTGTTCGCGCGCCGCATCCTGCCCTCGGCGCAACAGACCAAGGTGATCGGCACCTACAACCGCGGCTGCATCGCCGGCGCCGAGCGGATGCCGATCAATGGCGACGACTGGCAGGTGATGCGGCTGTCGAGAAACCGCAATTTCGGCCATCCGCTGCTGATCGCGCTGCTCAAGCGCCTCGCCGCGCGGGCGCACAAGGACGCCGGCTGGCCCGGCATCCTGGTCGGCGACATCGGCCAGCCGCGCGGCGGCCCGGCGCTGAGCGGCCATGCCAGCCACCAGATCGGGCTCGACGCCGACATCTGGCTGACGCCGATGCCGGAGCACCGGCTGTCGCGCAACGAGCGCGAGGAGATGTCGGCGGTCATGATGGTGCGGCCGGATCGCCTCGACGTCGACCCGCGCGTGTTCACGCCGGGACATCTCGCCGTGATCCGCGCCGCGGCGAAGGAACCGTCGGTGCAGCGCATCTTCGTCAACGCCGCGATCAAGAAGGCGCTGTGCCGCGACGCTCGCGGCGACCGCAGCTGGCTGACCAAGGTGCGGCCGTGGTGGGGCCACGACTATCATTTCCACATCCGCATGGTCTGCCCGCCGGGCAACCCGGATTGCCATGGCCAGACCGACCAGGAGGGCGGCGACGGCTGCGGCGATCTCGACTACTGGTTCTCCGACGCCGTGCTGCATCCGCCGCCTCCGAAGGAGCCGCCCAAGCCGCCGCAGCCGATCACCATGGCGCAGTTGCCGCCGGCCTGCCGCGTGGTGCTGCACGCGCCGGATGCCAAGAATTGAGAAGCCGAGAATTGAGGCAGGTGACACGAAGTTGAGAGTCGCGCCGGCCCACGGCGGCGCGCTAGACTGACCGCATCGCGCCGTAAGCGCGATCATCACCCATCGGGATGACGGTCCCGCGTTCTCATCGATCCGCTGCGCCCCAATCGAACGCAGCGCATCCGCGTTTGCGAGTCCGTCGTCATGCTCATCCGACCGTCCGGCGCGATTGCCGCCCTCCTCCTGTTCGCAACACCGGCCGCGTTCGCCGCCGAGCCCAGCGGCTGCGACAAGTTCAAATGGGACATTGCGCGCGAGCGCGCAGCGCTGACCTCAGCGGACCGCCAGCCGCTCGACTCCGGCGCCGAGCTCGCAGCACTGCCTGCATCCGCCGTGTCGCTCACGCTGCGCCCGCTCGCCGACGCCAGGCTGCCGACCCCGCCGGAGCGCGCGCCGAAGGACGGCAGCTTCGCCGGCTTCACGCGGACCACAGCCGCGCCAAGGCCGGGCATCTACACCGTGAGCCTGTCGGCCGCCGCCTGGATCGACATCGTCCAGGACGGCAAGGTCCTCAAACCGATCGCCTTCAGCGGCGCCACCGATTGCGACGGCATCCGCAAGACCGTGAAGTACGAGCTCGGCGCACAGCCCTTCGTGCTGCAGATCAGCGGCGCACCGGAGGCGGCGATCTCGGTCGCGATCCTGCCGGCGGAATGAGCGTTGCGAGTAACCCTCGGGTCGCAATTGACCGGTGCGCGTGTGCCGGAGATTTGCTATGATCTCGCCCATGATCAAGGCACTCGAATACGCAATCTCCGCACTCGAGCAGCTACCGGCGGCGGATCAGGAGCAAATCAGCCGCGAGCTGATTGCGCATGTTCAGAAGCTTCAGTCGCTTCGTAACATGCTTGACCAGGGCGTGGAGTCTCTCGATGCCGGCAAGGGTCAGACGCTGGATATCGAAGAGTTGATCAAGCGGAAAAACGCTGGACATGTCCGCGGGTGAACGTGCCGCGCTGTGGTCACCGGAAGCCATCAGCGATCTCGATCGTCTTTGGGAGTATCTAGCGGACACCGCCGGACCAGCAATCGCCGACCGCATTCTTCGTGATGTGCAGCGCGCCGTCACGGTGCTGATCGAGTTCCCACATGCGGGTCGGTCTCGTAGCGAGTTGCGACCAGGTCTTCGTTCGATACCCGTCGGCGCCCAGGTCGTGTTCTACCGCGTCGCAAAGAAAGGGCCGCAGATCGTCCGTGTCATCGACGCACGGCAGGACATCGTCGCAATCTTTGCAGACGTAGATCCAAAAGCGAAATAGCTCGAGACTGCAGTCTTCACACCCCCACCACTGACGACCACACGTCGGCGAGCTTGCGCTTCACCTGCTCCTTGCGCGTCAGCACCGGCTGTTCCTCCTCGTCCTCCGGCAGGCGCAGGCCGACGACGTTGACGCGGCCGCCGGAGATCGAGCGAGCGACCAGCACGATGGTGTCGAGCGCGACGGTGGAGCCTTCCTTCGGCGCATTGTCGAGATGGATGTCGAAATAGTCCGCCAGCGTCAGCTTGTCCTCGCCCTCGCCGAGCTTGACGCCGTAGATGCCGGCGACCTCGTCGAGCGTGTGCTCGGCCGAGACCATGAAGTCGCCGAGCAGATGCGGATCGGGCGCGGCGGACGGCGGCATGTCGACGAAGAAGCGGTCGAGCGATTCGGCCTTCTCCGGCGGCGCCAGCAGATAGAGATAGTCGCCCGGCGCGATCGGCTCGGCCTCGTTCGGTGACAGGATCTGCTCGTTGCGGATCACCAGCGTCGGCTTCGACCAGGACGGGATCAGGCCGCGCCTGAAATACAGGCTCTTCGAGCGGATCGCATAGCCGACGAGCTGCTGCTCGAGCTGGCCGGGCAGGTCGAGCTCGATGCGGCGCGGGCCGCGGTCGGTGCGCGGCAGCGCGACGTGCAGTTTTCGTGCGGCAATGCCGAGCGTCCAGCCCTGGGCCAGGAGCGAGATGATGACGACCACGAAGGCGACGTCGAAATAGAGATAGGCGTTGGAGAGCCCGACCAGCATCGGAATCGAGGCGAGGAAGATCGCGACCGCGCCGCGCAGCCCGGTCCAGGCGATGAATGCCTTTTCGCGCCAGTTGAAGCGGAACGGGCGCAGACACAGGAACACCGCGACGGGGCGCGCGACCAGCATCAGCACCAGCGCCACGGCGATCGCGGGCAGCAGGCTGTCGAGCAGCCGCTGCGGCGACACCAGAAGCCCGAGCAGCACGAACATCACGATCTGCGCCAGCCAGGTCGCGGCATCGAGGAAGGTGACGACCGAATTATGCGCGCGCGTCGGGCGGTTGCCGACGACGAGACCGGCGAGATAGACGGCCAGGAAACCGGAGCCGTGCGCGATCTGCGCCATGCCGAAGATGACCAGCGCCGCCGTGGTGACGAACGGCGCGTGCAGGCCCTGTGGCAGCGCGACCTTGTTGAGGCCGATCACCACCAGCCGGCCGCCGACGATGCCGAACAGCGTGCCGAGCACCGCCTCGCGCACCAGCTCGAACAGGAAATGGCCGATACTGCCGTGACCGACCGAGATCAGCTCGACCAGCATCAGGGTGAGGAACACCGCGAAGGGATCGTTGCTGCCGGACTCCGCCTCCAGCGTCGCGCCGACGCGCGGCCGCAGCCGCAGGCCCTGCGCATGAACCAGCAGGAACACCGCGGCCGCATCGGTCGAGGCGATGACCGCGCCGACCAGCATCGCCTCGGTCCAGCCGAGGTCGAGGGCGTATTTTGCCACCGGCGCGGTGATGGAGGCCGTGAGCAGCACGCCGGCGGTGGCCAGCACCATCGATGGCGCCAGCACGGTGCGGATGCTCTGGAAGCGCGTGCGCAGGCCGCCGTCGAACAGGATCAGCGCCAGGGCGACCGAGCCGACCAGATAAGTGGTGCGGACGTCCTGAAATTCGATATGACCAGGGCCGGAATCGCCCGCCAGCATGCCGATCACCAGGAACACCAGCAGCAGCGGCGCGCCGAAGCGCAGCGCCAGCAGGCTGGACAGGATCCCGGCCATGACCAGGATCGCGCCAAGGAGGATGGCAATGCTGACGGCGTCGAGGGATGTCATGAAAAAACGTTGATGTATCCGGATTTTACATCCTTATCGCCGCCACACTTGCACGCCAACCGGATTTGCTCATATCGCGGCGATATGCCCATTTTTCCATCCTTGCCCGCGTTCGGGGTATATTTCACGGCAATCGCGTGTGACGAAAACGAACTAAATCCCGCCGATCGGGCCACCCCGCGCCACTGTTCCCCTCCGAGACCCCGCTGATGGACCTCGACCTTAAAGACGTTCTCGACTTCCTCCAGACCGTTGCCCGCTCGATCGGCGCCGAGGTCACCTCGCCCTGGTTCTATCTGCAGCTCGGCATGGTGCTGAGCGGCGCCGGCATCGCCTTCGCGGCGAGTGCTGCGGTGCGTGCGCGCATCGACGTGACCTCGCTGGCGATGGGCTGGCCCGGCCCGTTGCGGCAGTTGCTGCGCGTGCTGCTGGAGAGCGTGACCACCGTCGTGTTCGTGATCCTGATGCGGATCGCGCGCACCGGCATGGTGCTGTGGACCTGGCCCAGCCGCTCCTATCTGCTCGCCGTCGCGCTCAAGCTGGCGCTGGCCTGGCTCGTCATCCGCCTGATCACCTCGGTGATCCGCAGCACCTTCATCGTGCAGATCGTGTCGATCTCGGCCTGGCTGGTGGCCGCGCTCAGCATCATCGGCCAGCTCGACAACGTTGTCGATGCGCTCGATTCCGTCTCGGTCGTGCTCGGCGGCCTCCGGCTCACGCCGCTCCTGGTGATCAAGCTCGGCGTGCTGCTGCTCGCGGTGCTCTGGCTGACCAACATCGCCAGCAACTTCGTCGAGAGCCGGATCACGCGCTCGACCGACCTGACGCCGTCGATCCAGGTGCTGCTGATCAAGATGGTCCGCATGGGCCTGATGATCCTCGGCGTCGCGATCGCGATCAGCGCAGTCGGCATCAACCTGTCGGCGCTCGCGATCTTCTCCGGCGCGGCCGGCGTCGGCATCGGTCTCGGCCTGCAGCGCATCGTCGCCAATTTCGTCGCGGGCATCATCCTGCTCGCCGACAAATCGGTGAAGCCGGGCGACCTCGTCACCATCGGTGACAGCTCGGGCCGCATCAGCGCGATGAACACGCGCTACATCTCCGTCGCCGCCGGCGACGGCCGCGAGTTCCTGATCCCGAACGAGGACCTGGTCACGCAGAAGGTCACCAACTGGACCTACACCGACAAGAACACGCTGGTGAAGGTGAACTTCGGCACTAACTACGACGCCGATCCCCGCGTCGTCGTCAAGCTCGCCACCGACATCGCGGCCGAGATGCCGCGCACGCTGAAGTCCAAGGCGCCGAACTGCCTGCTGACCGAATTCACCGAAGCCGGCATGAGGTTCTCGCTGACCTGCTGGATCGCCGATCCCAGCTACATGGACAGTGTCAAGAGCGAGGTGATGCTGGCGCTGTGGGACGCGTTCAAGCGCGAAGGCATCCGCGTGCCGTATCCGGTGCGCGAGCTGCGCGTGCGCGGCGGCGCATTGCCGGTCGAGACGACGGTCGAAGTGCCGAACTGATCTGCGAGGCTATGTGACAAATCCTGCGTCGCATCGACGCAGGATCCCTTCAAATGTGAGTTAGTTCATAGTTCACGCGAGAGTGAAGGTGCACACGCGCCTGCGCCGTTCGCACGGTATCGACGTGGTGGCCCTGTGCCTCCGCGTGTACCGAATGATCCATTCACCGCCTGTCCTGCTCTTTCTATCGTCCGCACGCTCAGCGATCCCGTCGTTGTCGCGCGACGGATCGCGATCGCAAGCAATTTGAATCGATCTGCGACCCAGGAGGGAAGACCATGGACGGACAACAAGTGAACGGTGCACTCCAGTCGACGGTGCCTTATGGCCTGCTCGCAGCCCAGCAGCTCGCACCGCAAGGTTTCGTCGGCAATTGGCTCGGCCAGTATGGCGCACCGCTCGGCGGCATGATCGGCGGCGCCTTCGGCCAGCAGGGCCTCGGCAACCAGATCGGCGGCGTCGCCGGACAGCTCGCCCAGCGCTTCCTGCCGTTCGAGGCCGCGCCGCAGTTCGCGCCGCAGGGCTTCTTCGGCAACCTGCTCGGCCAGGTCGGCGCTCCGCTCGGCGGCGCCATCGGCGGAGCGTTCGGT
>NZ_CAFJ01000233.1 GCF_000239795.1 Bradyrhizobium sp. STM 3809
TGATGAGGGAGGAGAGGCAACGCGATGAGCGAGGTCCTGGTCACCGGCGGTTCCGGCTTTATCGCCACGCATGTGATCCTTCAGCTTCTGGCCGCGGGCCATCGCGTGCGCGCGACCCTGCGCAGCCTCGCTCGGCAGAACGAGGTCCGGGCCACGCTCGCCCGGGGTGGCGCGGTCGATCCCTTGGCCGTGTCCTTTCATGCCGCCGACCTGACCAGGGATGACGGCTGGCGCGCGGCCGCGGCGGGCTGCCACTACGTCCTCCACATCGCTTCGCCGCTGCCGGATTACATCCCGAAGGATGAGAACGAGCTGATCGTGCCGGCGCGCGACGGCACCTTGCGGGTGCTGAGGGCGGCCCGCGACGCCGGCGTGAAGCGCGTGGTGCTGACCTCGTCCTTCTCTGCCGTCGCCTATGGCCACGGGCCGCGGGAGGCGCCTTTCGACGAGACCGACTGGACCGACCTCGATGGTCCCGATGTGCAGCCTTATCCCAGGTCCAAGACCATGGCCGAGCGTGCCGCCTGGGAGTTTCTCGCCAGCGAGGGTGGCGCGCTGGAACTCGCGACCATCTGTCCGGTCGCCGTGCTCGGCCCGGTGCTGGGTCCGGACTTCTCGCCGTCGATCGCGCTCGTGCAGGCGCTGATGCAGGGCCGGGCGCCGGTGGCGCCCAGGATCCATCTCGGCCTGGTCGACGTCCGTGATGTCGCCGACCTGCATCTGCGGGCGATGACCGACCCGGCCGCCAAGAGCGAGCGGTTCCTGGCCGTCGCCGGGCCGCCGCTGTCGATCCTCGAGATCGCCGCCGTGCTGCGGAGGCGGATGGGCGAGGCGGGGCGGCGCACGCCGCGGCTCGAGATGCCGAACTGGCTGGCCCGCATCGTGGCGCTCGGCGTCCCGCAATTGCGCGACGTCAAGCCGCTGCTCGGGCTGCGCCGGGCCGCCTCCGGCGACAAGGCGCGGCGCCTGCTCGGCTGGCATCCGCGACCGAATGATGAGATCATCGTCGCCACCGCGGAGAGCCTGCTCAAGCTTGGGCTGGTGCGGCCGTGACGCGGCTGAAGCGAAGTCTCAGCGGTGCGGTGGCGCTTCAAGCGCGGCGTGAAGCCGTCGCGAAGGGATGGGGCGGGCCGTAAAAGCTGTATCCTGACAGGCTGTTAACCATAAAATCTGAGAGGCCGCTTCGGGCGGCTGACAGCGGGAGTTGAACGACCATGGGAGCAGACGAGGTCCTTGCCGCCGCGCAATTGATCGTGGCTGCCCGCCGCGAGCGGACGAAGCTGGCGGCGTTGCCGGCTCATCTTCAGCCGAAGGATGAAGCGGCCGGCTATGAGATCCAGCATGAGGCTCACTGGCTGCTTGCCGAGCACATCGGCGATTTCGCCGGCTACAAGATCGGCTGCACCAGCAAGGTGATGCAGGACTATATCGGCATTGCGCACCCTTGCGCCGGCGGCGTGTTCGCGGGCGGCGTCCACGCCTCGGGCGTCACGCTGCGCGCGGCCGATTACGTCCGGGTCGGCGTCGAATGCGAGATCGCGGTGCGGCTCGCGAAGGACCTGCTACCGCTCGATGCGCCCTTCACCATCGCCCATGTCGCGGACGCGATCGGCGATTGTCACGCGGCGATCGAGATCGTCGACGACCGTTATGTGCAATGGGAGACCATGGGCGCGCCGACCCTGGTGGCGGACGACTTCTTTGCCGCGGGCTGTGTGCTGGGACCCGCCGTCCCGCGCGACGCCGCCGGAGACCTCGCCGCCGTGCAGGGCCGCGCCTTCGTGAACGGTGCCTTGGCCGGGCAGGGCACCGGCGCCGACGTGCTCGGCCACCCCTTGCACGCGCTCGCCTGGCTCGCCAACCATCTCGCCTCCCGCGGTGACGGGCTCGAGGCCGGGCAGCTGGTGCTGACCGGCAGCCTGGTCAAGACGGTCTGGCTCAAGCCCGGTGACCGGGTGCGGATGGAGCTGGACGGGCTCGGCGTGGTGGAGGCGGCGTTCACCTACGCGGGCTGACGTATGCGAGGCGCACGCGGCTTCGGGCCGCGGCAAAGTTCGTCCGAACGTCGTGCCGGTCAGACGAGCTCCATGTGCAGATGACGTCCAACGGCTCTGGCGGCGCGCGCTAGCGTCCCGAGAGTCACCGACTCATTGTCCGGATCGAGTAACCGGTCGAGCTGAGCCCGGCTGGTCTCCATCCGCGCGGCCAGTTCGGTCTTGGAAAGAGCCTCTCGCTGCATCAACTCTTCAAGCTGCCGGACCAGCACGCGCTTGATCGCCCGCGCCGTCACGATCTCGTAGAGGCCGTCTTCCTTCAGAAAATCGTCGAAGGCGGAGCCGACCTTGCCGGTCTTCTTCGGTGTCCGCATCACGCAATGTCCTTCATGCGCTTGAGGGCCAATTCGATATCGGACGCCGGAGTTTTCGGGCTCTTCTTGATGAAGGCGTGGAGCAGGATCATGCGGCCATCCCGCTCGCAGAAAATCACGCGAGCGTTGCGGCCCTGCGGTAGACTGCTGCGCACCTCCCAGAGACCCTCTCTCAGAGGTCGGCACAGAGGCAACCCGATAGGCCAGGCGAACTCAACGTCTTTGATGTCCTCGCCGATCGCTCGGCGATCCTCGAACGACAACTCTTTGAGCCAATCCCGAACCGGCTCGCGGCCGGACGGAAGGGCGTAGAAGAAGGCCGGCAGGCGCTTCATTGAAGTGTACCATTTTTGGTACGAAATGCAAGAACGCGTAACATCCGTAGCGGTATAGAACAAAAAGTGAACAAAAATTTGGTTCTCGTCAAGTCCTCTTGGCTCTGTGGCGCCTGGTCCATCGAGGCATCAGGCTCCCGTGAGCGCGCGTTCGCCTTCCGCAGCTCGAAACGAACACGGCCTCCGGCAGGGGAGCTACCGGAGGCCGCGTATACACTGCCCGCGGCGCCTAGGTTCGCGTTGGGCAATGTGGGAGCTCGTGTTCAGGAGAAGGGCGGCGGCTGCGGCGGATTTCCGTGTCGCGCTCGGCCGGTCCTTGCCTGACCCTCCCGGATCGGGAGGGATTTTCGTCATGTCCTTCGTTGTTTCTTCTGGGGAGCCGAACTGACCAGATCAGGCCGGCGGTGTCTTGAATGACCGGGCGCTTCGCCCGGTCGGAGCTGGCTGTGTCCGGCTCAGAACGGCAGCAGGATGTCCATCACCTGCTGGCCGTAGCGCGGCTGCTGGACGTCGGTGATCTGGCCGCGGCCGCCATAGGAGATGCGGGCCTGGGCGATCTTGGTGCTGTCGATGGTGTTGTCGCTCTGAATATCCTCGGGGCGCACGATGCCGGCGACGATCAGCTCGCGGATCTCGTAGTTGACGCGGATCTCCTGCTTGCCCTCGACGACCAGGTTGCCGTTCGGCAGCACCTGGGTCACGACCGCCGCGACGCTGGTGGTCAAGGATTCCGAGCGCTGGATCGTGCCCTTGCCGTCGGACGACGAGGTGCCGTCAGCGGTGAGGATGCGGCCGGGCAGCACCTTCTGGGCCTGCACGCCGAGCGTCTTCGAGCCGATGAAGTCGGTGATCCCCGAATCTTCCTTGTTGGTGCGGCTGCGCTGGGTCTCGTTGGCGAAGTTGGCCTTGTCGGAAATGCTGACAGTGACGGTCAGCAGATCGCCGATCTGGTGCGCGCGCTGGTCCTTGAAGAAGGCGCGCGAGCCGTTGCGCCACAGCGAGTTCGGCGCGTAGGACACGGTCTCCGGCTTCGGCATCGGCATCTGCACCGGCTTGTAGCCGGGCTGCGTGGTCGGATTGTCGATCTCAGTCAGCTTCGGCCGCTCGCCGATCTGGCTGAGCCGATCGATCGAGGAGCATCCGCCCGCGACCGACAGCACCGCGAAGGACACCGAGATCAGCGCGATGCGCCGCAGACCCGAAACGCCCTGACCATTGAACTTGAACTTGGACATGAAACTTACTCGGCTTTCGGGGTGGCGGAGGAGGGCAGGCGGCTGGCGACGGAGACCGGCGCCGTGATGTCGGCTTCGGAGGTCTGGGCCGGTTTGGCGACGGCGATGTCGACCGAAACCTGGCCACGGCCGCTGACGCGGCCGGTGACGGTGCGCTTGGACTGCAAGTTGAGCACGTTGACGACATCGCCCTCGGTGCCCGACTCCAGCGCCTTGCCGCGCGTGGTGAGATAGATGCCGGCGGTCTGGTAGATCAGCGTCACGGCCTGGTCGCGCTGGACGAGGTCCGGCTTGGCGAGGTCGGTGGCCTTGAGGGCCTGGCCGGCCCGGACCGGGCGGCGCATCTGCATGCCGACAGCCAGCTCGCGCGAAGCCGGCTCGGCGCCGCCGAGCTCGGCGCGCGGCCGCCGCTCGACCTGCAGGTCGCTCGACCGGATCACCTCGTTGCGGTCGATGTTGCGGGTCAGCACCATAGCCTCGACGGTCTCGATCGCCGTGCCGGTGTAGCGCAGCTTGGTCGGGGCGGTGCCGCCGGCATTGCCGAGCTCGAAAGCGATGTCGAAGCGGCCGGTGCGCGGGTCGAAGCGGATATTGGTCGGGGCCAGCGTGCCGTTGCTGGAGGCCTCGAACTTCAGGTCCTGGACCGGCTGGTCGAAGCTGATGCTGAGGCTCGTGGCATCGCCGAGCCCGTTGCGGTGCTCGAGCGCCTGGGCGACCGCGCCGCTGATCTCCTTCGCATCGACGGCGCGGGCGAGCCGGGTGACCGCGACCTCCTTGATGTCGCGGACGTCGACGCCGATGACCTGGTGATTGCGCAAGGTCGCGATCACCTGCGCGGCCGGCAGCACGCCGGTGGTGCCGAGATCGGGGGCGCGGTATACGGCGATGTTGGCGGCGACCCCGGCATTGTCGATCAGGTCGCCGACGCGCACGATGTCGCCGGTGACGTTGACGGTCGCGCGCAGCACGGGCGCCTTGATCTGGTCGTCGGCCTCGCCGGCGAAGGCCGACAAAGCGGTCGAGGCGAGCAGGGCGGCTGCCAGGAGGATGGGGCGGGCGGTACGGGTCATCATGGTGATCTCCCTTCAGGCCTCAGCGGAACAGCGCGGTGGTGGACTGCATCATCTGGTCGGCGGCGGAGATGACCTTGGCGTTCATCTCATAGGCGCGCTGGGCGGCGATCAGCTCGCTCATCTCGCTGACGACGTCGACATTGGCCTGCTCGAGGCTGCCCTGGGTGATGCTGCCGAGGCCGTCCTGGTTGGCGACGCCGTCCTGCGGCGCGCCGGAGGAGGGCGTGTCGGTGAACTGGTTGTTGCCGACCGGCTGCAGGCCGGCCTTGTTGATGAAGCGGGTGACCTGGAGCTGGCCGATGATGTTCGAGGTGGTCGAGCCCGGCAAGGTCACCGAGACCTGGCCCTGCGAGTTGACCGTGATGCCCGAGGCGTTCTGCGGGATCGTGATGGTCGGCTGCACCGGGTTGCCCTGGGCGGTGACGATGCGGCCCTGGTTGTCCATCTGGAAGGTGCCGTCGCGGGTGTACTGGAAGGTGCCGTCCGGCATCAGGATCTTGAAGAAGCCTTCGCCTGAGATCGCGAGGTCGAGGTCGTTGCCGGTCTGCGACAGCGTGCCCTGCGTCATCGAGCGCGGCGTGCCGACGGTCTTGACGCCGCCGCCGATGTCGATGCCGACGGGCAGGATCGTGCCCTGGTCCGACGACTGCGCGCCGACCCGGCGCATGTGCTCGTAGATCAGGTCCTGGAACGCCGCCGTCTGCTTCTTGAAGCCGGTCGTGCGGAGGTTGGCGATGTTGTTGGAGATCACCTGGACGTTGAGTTCCTGGGCCGCCATTCCGGTCGCAGCGGTGTGAAGCGCCTGCATGTCACGTCTCCTTCAAAGTCTGTCGTGGTCAGGCCGGAACGTCGGCGAGTTTCTCGATCGCGCTCTTGCGCATGTCGCTCTGGACCTGCAGCATGTTGGCGACCTGGGTGTAGGCACGCATCACTTCGACCATCTTGCTCATCTCGCCGACCGCGCTGACGTTCGACTTCTCGATGTAGCCCTGCTGGACGGTGGACTTCGTGTCCTGCTGCGCGGTGGCGCCGCCGACCGCGGCGTAGAGGTTGTTGCCCTGCTTCTGGGCCTGTTGCGGATCGGTGAAGTTGACGATGCGCAGCTTGCCGCGGATCGAGTCGGTGCGGTTGACGCCCTCGACGACGGTGACGGTGCCGTCCGGCGAGATGTTGATGTCGTGGTCGGTCGGCTGGAACACGATCGGGCCGCCGGTGCCGAGCACGGGGTCGCCGGCCGCGGTCACGAGCTGGCCGATATTGTTCATGTGCAGATTGCCGTCGCGGGTGTAGCGCTCGCCGCCGGCGGTCTGCACCGTCAGGAAGCCGTCGCCGGAAATCGCGACGTCGAGCGCGTTGCCGGTGCGCTCCATCGAGCCCTGGGTGAAGTCGCGGTAGGTGCCGCGATCCTGGACGTACGAAACCTTGCGGGCGGCGCCCGGAAAATTGTCCTCATGCGCGCCGGAGGAGAGATACTCCTCGAACAGCTGCTGATCGGCCTTGAAGCCGTTGGTGTTGACGTTGGCGACGTTGTTGGCAACGACGTCGAGTTGCCGCTCCAGCACCATCTGCCGCGACAATCCGATGAGAAGCGCATTCTCCACCGGTCGATCTCCCCTCTTAACGAATCCCGTCCGCGGCGCCTCTCCCAAGGCGGTCTCGATCGGGTCTTCAAAGAACCGTTCAGCTCTCCCAAGCCGGCGGGTTCGCAAAGGGAGACAGCGAAAGCCGTGCCAACTCTAAAATCTGTTTCTAATCAATGGTTTGTGTTTTCGGTGGGGCCGGAAACACCCGGCAATAACGGCGCGCTAACCATATTTGCCCGGCAAGATTTTCCCACCTCCTTAACA
>NZ_CAFJ01000232.1 GCF_000239795.1 Bradyrhizobium sp. STM 3809
ATCTGTGGCCATGGATTCCGGGCTCGCCCTTCGGGCGCCCCGGAATGACGACGGATAGCTGACAGTGTCTCTGACGCAGTCGTATCAGGATCGTCTGCAAATCAGTTCGCTTCGCTGAGGGGGCCGACGACGCCGTTGTGGCGCGTCTCCAGCCAAGGCAGCTCGAACTGGCAGGTCAGCCCGGACTCGGCAAAGGTCCGCTGCAGATGCCGGACGGTCCGGGTCATCAGCCGGCTGCCGAAGCCCAGCACCGGCGGCTCCTTGGCCGGCGGCCCGCCGCTCTCCTGCCAGCGCATGTGCAGCGCGTCCGGCCCGAGCGACCAGGTCACCTCGACGCGGCCGGACGGGGTGGTCAGCGCGCCATATTTGCTGGCGTTGCAGGCCATCTCGTGGATCACCAGGGCGAGCTGGGTGGTCAGCTCGACAGGCACAAGAATAGTCGGGCCGCTGACCGCGAGCTGCTCCGGCGCGCCGGCGAACGGCGCCACCTGGCTCTCGATCAGCGCCGAGAGATCGGCGCCCTGCCAGTCGTTCTCGGCGAGACTGCTGTGGACGGTGGCCAGCGCGTGCAGCCGCGAGGTGAAGTCGCGGACCTTGGCGTCGTGCCGCGGCAGCAGCTGATGCGCCAGCGACTGCACCACCGCCAGGCTGTTCTTCACGCGATGGGCGAGCTCATGCACCAGGAGCTCGCGCTTGCGGTCGGCCTCCTTGGCGGCGGTGACGTCGATGTTGACGCCGATCATCCTGAGATCGCCGTCACCTTCGCGGGGCAGCATGCGGGCGCGCGCCTCGATCCACCGGATCGAGCCGTCCGGCAACGGCACCCGCCATTCCGAATCGAGCTGGCCCGTGATCAGCGCCTGCTGGTTGTCCCGGTCGGCATGGGCCTGGTCCTCCGGGTGCACCAGCGCCAGCCAATCGTCGTAGGTGCCGGGAAAGGTGCCCGGCTTCAGGCCATAGAGTTCCTCGATCTCGTCGGACCAGTGGCTCGTGCCGGACTGTCCGTCCCAGATGAAGGTGCCGAGCCGCCCGTATTTCGCCGCCAGCTTGAGCTGCTCGGCGGTGCGCGACGCATCATCCCTGGCCTTGGCCAGCATTCCGAAATTCTCCTGCAGGATGGCCGCGCTCTCGGCCTGAGCCTTCTCGGCCGCGGCCAAGCGGGCATTGAGCGCCCGTACCTCGGGGGGATCGGAGGGCGCGGCCTCGCCAGGATTGGTGCTCTTGACGGCGATGCTCTCAAGCGGCCGGGCGATGCTTCGGCCGATGCCGGCGGCCAGCAGAAGTGCCAGCGCGCAGATCGTCGTGGCCGCGACGGTCGCGGTCTGCACGGTCGAGGAGATCGCCTGCGCGAACGCGCCCTGCTTGATGCCGACACCGACGGTCCAGTCGCTCAACTGCGGCCGCGCATTGGCGTTGATGACACGATCGCCCTCGATCGAGGGAAACTCGGCGATCCCCTCGGCTCTGGCGGTTGCTCGCCACCCGGCCGACGCGATCTGGCCGGTGCTGGTCGCATTCTTCGGGATCCGGGACACGTAGCGCCCCTGGCCGTCCATGATGCCGACCAGCCAGTCGGCCGGTAGCTGCTGCTGGGCCAGCAGCCGGGTGTAGTTGGCGGCCGGCATGGCGATCGACAGGCAACGGAACGGCTTGCCGTCCTTGAAGACGGGCACGTCGACGGTCGCTACCCACTCGCCCGAGTTCGGGCCGGTGAAGATGTCCGAGATCGACGGCTGTCCCGACACGAAGGCCCGCTGCTGCGAGCGCAGGCCTTCAGGGGTGCGCGCACCGAGCGGCTTGCCGGCCGGGGCGAGGGTATTGAGCAACAGCCGGCCGCTGGCATCGGAGACGATGATCCAGCCTTCGCCGCTGACGGCGCCGACCCGGCGCGCCTCCGCCTCGAACTCCTTGAGATCGTCCGCGCCGAGATCAGGGGACTTCCCAAGCACTTCGGCAAGCGTGACGTAGCGCCGGAGCTCGGCATCGACGGCGCCGGAGATCGTCTGGGCGGCATAGGACAACCCGCGCCGGATCGAGGCATCGGCGGATTGGGCCATGGAGACGATCACATAGGCGATCAGGCCGACGCAGGGCAGGAACAGAATGCCGGCGAGCAGAAGCAGCCGCCCCTTGATGCTCAGGGCACCATAGGAGCGCTGCATTGCAGCCAACGCGCCGCCGAGCGGGCTTCCCGGTCTTTGCAACTCGCGCATGATCCCCCACGGCGTGTTCCCAGACGGAACAGCGACCAATTCCGCAAGCGCGGAAAAGTTCCGGAGGCCGTGAAGATCAGGACCGTGTGTGGCTGTTGAGCCGCAAGCGCTCGGCCGTGAAACACGGCCACAGGAGATGCAACTCAGGGCCGCGTGAGCACCGCAGCCGGTAAACCAGGCGGCATGCCCGGCTGGCGAACCGACGCATCAGTCGTCCACGCTCGGCAAAAGACGCGGTGCGGCCGCACCCGGCAGGCGGCCGCAATCCGCGATCGAGGGGTCAGAACCGCGACCTATTCGTCGCGATAGACCTTTTCACGTTTCTCGTGGCGTTCCTGCGCCTCCACCGACAGTGTCGCGATCGGACGGGCCTCGAGCCGCTTCAGCGAAATCGGCTCGCCGGTCTCCTCGCAATAGCCGTAGGTGTTATCCTCAATGCGCTGGAGCGCGGCGTCGATCTTGGAGATCAGCTTGCGCTGGCGGTCACGGGCGCGAAGCTCGATCGCCCGGTCGGTTTCCGACGACGCGCGGTCGGCGAGGTCGGGGTGGTTCACGTTCTCCTCCTGCAGAGCCTGCAGGGTGAGCTTCGATTCGCGCAGGATCTCCTCCTTCCATGCCAGCAGCTTGGCGCGAAAGTAGTCGCGCTGGCGTTCGTTCATGAAAGGCTCTTTTTCGGAAGGTTTGTAGTTCTTCAACTTTTCCAAGGTCAGCCCATCTGTACGTGCTGGCGCCGGTCTCGGCACCGGCGGACGGAATACGCCCGTTCGCGGCCGCCTTATATAGCGGCCTCATGTGACAGACAATATTTCCATCGCCGCCGGCGCCCCGCCCTGCCGCCGTTGTCCAGCCCAAATTGCGGCCGGCCGGCAGGGCGCCAAGGGGGTACCCTCAATAGCCGACCGTGAACCGGGCGCGCCGATGCGCCGGACGCTCGATCTCGTCGGCCATCGCGACCGCGAAGTCTTCGAAGGTGATGAAGCTCTTGCCCGCGGCATCGACCAGCAACTGGTCCGTTCCGAGCCGGAACTTGCCCGTACGGGCGCCGAAATCGATCATCGCGGAGGGCGACAGGAAGGTCCAGTCGAGCGCCTGCTCCTGCCTGAGACGGTCGAGGAACGCCGCGCCCTTCTCCGCTTCGGCCTTGTAGGCGGCCGGAAAATTCGGCGTGGTCACCAGCCGCACCCCGGGCGCGACCTCCAGCGAGCCAGCCCCGCCCACCACGAGGTAACGAGATACACCCGAGTCCTTGGCAGCGCCGATCAGCGTCTCGACGTCGCTGGCCGAGAAGTGGATGGAGCTGATCGCGACGTCATGGCCGGCCCACAGCTTGGCCAGCGCGGCGCGGTCATTGGCATCGCCTTGGACTGCCGTGACGTTGGCGTGCTTTTCGATCTTGTCGGGGTTCCGGGCGATGCCGGTGACCTGATGGCCGCGATTGGCGAGCTCGGCGGTGATGCGCGACCCGGCCCGGCCGGAGGCGCCGGCGACGGCGATCTTCATGCTGCAACTCCTCGTTTGCGCGTGTTCGGTCGGACCAGAGGCTCTGGACGAGATCCCCGTGGTAACCAATAGTGACTAGATAGCGGAACGAACGCTGCTGTTAAGAGCGCACTTTGAGATCACCAGGTCACGCCGGAGTAACCGATGCGAGCCGCCAACGTCTATTCGGCCGACTGCCCGACCCGCCAGATCCTCGATCGCGTCGGCGACAAATGGGCCGTGCTGATCCTGATCCTGCTGCGCAACGAGCCGTTGCGCTTCAATCAGTTGCGCCGTGCCATTGAAGGCATCTCGCAGAAGATGCTGTCGCAAGTGTTGAAGAGCCTCGAGCGCGACGGGCTGGTCAGGCGGCGGGCGATCGCCACTGTTCCAGTGACGGTTGAATACTCCATCACGCCGCTCGGGCTGACGCTCGCCGCCGCGGTCGATCCCTTGCGCGACTGGGCAGAGCGGCATCTGAAGGACGTCACCGCCGCACAGCGGCGCTACGACGCGCAGGCGTCCTCGAAGGCCGCCTGATCAGCCCTGCCCGGCCTTGGCGAGCTCGACCTCGACGCGGAGCTCGATCTCCGAGAGGATCGAGTCGAGCCTGGGATCGCCGGAGGTCTGCTTCAGGTCCGCCGCGGCATCGCGCAGCCGCAGCGCCATCGTCGTGTCGAGCTTGCCGGACAGCAGCGACAGCTTGAGATCGTCGAGCACGTCGAGCGCGCGCTTGCCACGCTGCACCGAGCGCTTGCGCCGCTCGGCCGGCTCCTCCTCGATGCCCTGCAGCGCCAGCAGCGCGTCGATGTTGGCGGTCTGCTTCGGCGCGAGCGTCGCGCGGGTCTCCTGCGTGGTGCCGGCGTCGGGCAGCTTGAAGCTGCCGGACGAGGTCT
The DNA here is from genome assembly GCF_000239795.1 of Bradyrhizobium sp. STM 3809. GTDB lineage: Bacteria > Pseudomonadota > Alphaproteobacteria > Rhizobiales > Xanthobacteraceae > Bradyrhizobium. The sequence continues at coordinate 4,589 of NZ_CAFJ01000232.1, forward strand.
TCCGCGTGGAGCTGGTCGACGTGTTGAACGTCGTGCCATTCGGTCCGTAGATGCGCATCGGTGGCTCCCCGCAGGCTCTCACGTGTCGGAGCGGAGATTGGCTCCGTCGTGGTTAACGGTGCGTAAATGGCCCGGCAAATTCTGCCGGGGCGGCAGCTTCGTTCCTCCGGGCCGACCCGGGATCGCAACAAGTCGCAAGATCGATTTCACACTCTTTCAATGAGTTAGCCGGGAGCATCGACGTGGCACGGCCCTCGCATAGTTAACGCCGATCATGCGGTCATGGGAGTGGCCAAGTGATCACCTGCAGAGTTCGAGGGGAGCAGAGGATGCGACGCGTCCGAATTACGCGCCTGTTTCAGGCCGCTTGCGCCGCCATGCTGGCGCTGGCCTCTATTGTCATGCCCGCGCATGCGACGTCGCGGATCAAGGATCTCGCCAATATCGAAGGCGTGCGCCAGAACCAGCTGATCGGCTACGGCCTCGTGGTCGGCCTGAACGGCACCGGCGATACGCTCAACAACATCCCGTTCACCAAGCAGTCGCTGCAGGCGATGCTCGAGCGCATGGGCGTCAACATCCGCGGCGCCACCATCCGCACCGGCAACGTCGCCGCCGTGATGGTCACCGGCAACCTGCCGCCGTTCGCGACCCAGGGCACGCGCATGGACGTGACGGTGTCGGCGCTCGGCGACGCCAAGAACCTGCAGGGCGGCACCCTGCTCGTCACCCCGCTGCTCGGCGCCGACGGCAACGTCTACGCCGTCGCGCAGGGCTCGCTCGCGATCTCCGGCTTCCAGGCCGAGGGCGAGGCCGCCAAGATCGTGCGCGGCGTGCCGACGGTCGGCCGCATCGCCAACGGCGCCATCATCGAGCGCGAGATCGAGTTCGCGCTGAACCGGCTGCCCAACGTGCGGCTGGCGCTGCGCAACGCCGACTTCACCACCGCCAAGCGGATCGCCGCCGCGGTCAACGACTTCCTCGGCGTCAAGACCGCCGAGCCGATCGATCCGTCGACGGTGCAGCTCAGCATTCCCCCGGAGTTCAAGGGCAACGTCGTCGCCTTCCTCACCGAGATCGAGCAGCTCCAGGTCGATCCCGATCTCGCCGCCAAGATCGTCATCGACGAGCGCTCCGGCATCATCGTGATGGGCCGCGACGTCCGCGTCGCCACCGTCGCGGTGGCGCAAGGCAACCTCACCGTCACCATCTCCGAAAGCCCGCAGGTCAGCCAGCCCAACCCGCTGTCGCGCGGCCGCACCGTGGTCACGCCGCGCACCAGCGTCGGGGTTCAGGAGGACGGCAAGAAGTTCGCGGTCGTCAAGGACGGCGTCTCCCTGCAGCAATTGGTCGACGGCCTCAACGGCCTCGGCATCGGCCCGCGCGACCTGATCAGCATCCTGCAGGCCATCAAGGCCGCCGGCGCGATCGAAGCCGACATCGAGGTGATGTGATGGCCACGTCCTTCGTCGACTCCTATGCCGGCCGCGTCCCGCTCAGCATGCCCTCCGCGGCGGCCAGGACGTCGCCGCGCACCGATCTCGAGCTCACCGAGGCCTTGACCAAGGTCTCCCCGAAGGCCCAGGCCAAGGCGAAATCGACGGCCACCGACTTCGAGGCCATGTTCCTGAACTCGATGTTCTCGCAGATGATGAGCGGAGTGAAGGGCGATGGTCCGTTCGGGGATACGCCGGGCACCGGCGTCTGGCGCTCGATGCTGACCGAGCAATATTCCAAGAACTTCGCCAAGGCGGGCGGCGTCGGCATTTCCAACGACGTCTTCCGCACGCTCATCCTGCAGCAGGCCAAGAGCAGCAATCAGGGCAGCAATCAGAGCAGCAATCAGAGCAGCAATCAGAGCGGCGGCTCGAGCGAAACCAAAGCGTCAACGTAAGCGTAGGCATCGCGGAGGCTCTCTGGCCTCCGCCGACAGGAGTTTGAGGATGAGCGCACAGGGCCAGGCCAAGAAGACGACGTATGCAGCCGCTGCCAGCGCGGCCGAGGCGCGCGCGCTCGCCGACGAGATGGTCAGCGTCATGAGCGAGCTGATCGCCGTCATCGAGCAGGAGACCGAGCTGGTCCGCGCCGGCAAGCTCCGCGAAGGCATGGCATTCGGACCGCGGAAGACCGAGCTGTCGCGGCACTACGTCACGATTGTCGGCCGCCTCAAGGCCAGCCAGTCCTTCATGAAGCAGACCGCGCCGGAGCTGCTCGCCACCCTTCATCGCCACCATGACACCTTCCGGGCGATGCTGCAGGTCAACCTGACGGTCCTCGCCACGGCGCACGCGATCTCCGAGAAGATCGTGCGCGGCGTGAACGCCGAGGTCCAGCGCAAGAACATCCCGAGCACCTATACCGCCGGCGGACGCCGCGCCGCACCCGGCGCACGTCATCTCACGCCGCTGGCCGTCAGCAGGACGCTCTGAGCCTTGATGTCCCGGAGCATCCTCCAGCTCCGAGCATCTCCAGGTTTCAGCATTTCCAGATCCGAGCCTGCGAGAGCCGCGCCGCCCGCTCCCGGCCGCGCGGCTTTCGCCGTTCAAGCTCCGATATGCTTAAAAAGCCGACACGTCTCACAACGCGCCGTTCATCCTATTTCCTAACATAACGTTGATTGGTGATCGGCATAGTTGCAAGCGGGATGGGTTGGGAATTGACTCGATGGCTATGAGGAGGCTGCCATGAGTTCCGATTTCAGCGTGAGACCGGTGGGCGCGCCCGCGTCGGTGCCGATCATTCAACCGTCGAGTCCGGCGGTTGCGAACGCTGTTCCAACGGACCTTCCTCCGAGCCAGACCGTGACCGCGGCCGAGGACAGCCCACCCGTGCGCAACGACGCCCCGCTCAACACGGCCAACGACCTCTCCGTGTCGCACCAGGCCTATTACGACCGCGCGGCAGCGGCGCTGGTGTTCCAGGTGGTGAACCGCAGGACCGACCAGGTGGTGGCGCAGTATCCGGACGAGGCCGTCCTGCGGCGGCGTGCCTATTTCAACACGCTCGACTTGCAGAAGGATCTGCAGAAGGAAGAGGCCCCGCGCGTGATGCCGACCGACCGTATCGCCTGATCCCGCTCCGCCGGGCTAGATCTCTTCAGCCGCCTCGGCGTCAGCCGCGGCGGCTGTTTTACGTTGTGGGGATCAGTTGCTTTGGGCGGGCCGAGCGATGCCGCGACCGGCTTGCCGTCCGCACGCTTGGCGCATGGTCTGCCCCGCCAGAGCGTCGGGTCGATCGCTGCGTATTTTCTGGTGCTGCCCGCGCTCGACTTTCGGAACACGGACAGGATGCTGGCGACGTCAGCTATCCCAAGGCCCTGTCCGCGCGATCGATCAGCTGCGTCCGGACAGGCCCGCGGCGATGTGACAGTTGATGTCGATGAGCGATTTCAGCTTCGCCGGATCCGGATCCATCTGCATCTCGATCGTCTGCTTCATGACGAACACGCCGATATTGGCGATATTCTGCCGGATATCGAGCGGATTCGGATTGTCGTCCATCTCCATCGCGCTCATGAAGATCGTCCAGAGGCGGCGATTGAAGAGCAGCGCCTTGTACATGTTGCGATCGGGGCCATTCCAGTTGGCCTGGACTTCCTGCAGCTGCCGCGCCGCCTTCAATAATGCTTGCGCTTCGATCTCCCGTGGTGATGCCGTCGTTTGCGACGTGCGTGCATAGGCTTGAGCGGCATATGACATCAAGTACTCCGGACTGACGCGGGGACACCAACAAACTGCGCAGGTTTTGTACGTTGTCCGCCTTTAAAATATGGTTAGCAGCTGTTAGCGGATTTCGCCTCCTGATATCATCGGATACCTGAAACAACCGCTCCTGCGAAACGTCTTAATTTGATGCGAACGGAACGATTCAATTTGCTCGAAAAAATTTCGGGCTGCATTCGCCGTCCGAGACGAACGATCGACCGACCAGGCGCGCAACTGCGATGACCCGGCCGCAAGCGGCCCGCGTCGCCCAGCGGCGGCTTGTCCGCGGCGCGAAACACCGCAAAGCGGGATGCCAAAAGCAGAAGCGGCGGGCACAGCCCGCCGCTTCGCACGAATTTGGCTGGAGATGCGCTGGGCTCAGCGCAGCAATTGCAGCACGCTGGCCTGCGACTGGTTGGCCAGCGCCAGGGCCGAGACCGCGATCGACTGGCGGGTCGACAGCGCCTGGCTGTTGGCCGCCTCCTCGTTGGTGTCGGCGAGCGTCAGGTTCGACGAACCGGTCTGCAGCACGTTGATCAGGTTCTTGTTGAAGTCCTGACGGATCTGCACGATCGACAGGTTCGAGCCGAGCGACGAGGCTTCGGAGCGGATCGACGTCGACGCGCTGTTCAGGGTCGTCAGCACCTTGTTGGCCGAGTTGCTGTCCAGGAAGTCGGTGCCGACCACCAGCGAGGACAGGCCGAGACCGGTGCTGTTGAAGGTCACGCCCGTGATGTTCAAGGTAGACCTTCCGGTCTCGTTGAAGGTCAGCTTCAGCGTGTCGCCGTTCAGCAGATTGATGCCGTTGAACGATGCATCCTGCGCCGTGGTGTTGATCTGCGCGAGCACGTTGTTGTACTGCGCGATCAGTCCCGCACGCGTCGTCTGCGAGTTCGTGTCGGCGACCGGCGTCGACGCCGTCACGCCGTTGAAGGCCTGGCTGGCCGCGGTCGAGGAGCCGGCCACCGCGCCGATCGTCGACGATGCGGCTTCGTTGGTGGTCAGGATCGTGAGCTGGCCGGTCGTGCTCAGGCTGGCCTGCAGGTTGTTGGCGGCAAGCGCGGTGTTGAGCTGCGCCAGGGTCGATATCTGCGATGCGCCTGTGCCGAATGTTATGTTCGTTGCCACACCTCCGCCTGTCGAGGCGATGGTGAGCGTCTCGCCGGACAGCGCCGGTGGATTTCGTGTCGTGGTTCCCGACGACAATCCGAGCTTGGCCAGAGCCGTTCCGGACAAAGTGAGATCCTGTGCGGTGCCGGTTGCGAGCGCGATCTTGCCGCCGCTCACGGTGGACGGGGTCGCGGTCGCGCCGGTCACCGAGTCGATTGCCGCGAGGAGATTGCTGACGGTGTCGCCGACGCCGATATTGGTGCCGGCCGAGACCGAGCCGGCCACGAAGGTGAACACCACGCCGTTGACGACCAGCGTGTCGCCGGTGGTGACGCTGCTGGTCAGATCGTTCGACGTCGAGGTCGCCGTACCCGACAGCCGGGTCGATCCGGTGATCGCGACGGCCGAGCTCAGATTGTCGTTGTTGACGGCAGTGCCGGTGACGAAATTGTTCGACGAGCTGCCCAGCAGGTTGTTCGCCGTGGCGCCGGGAATCACCGCCGAGGTGATGCTGGATTTGGTGGTGTAGCCCGTGGGCGCCTGGAGCACCTGGCTCGCGATCGATTTGGCGCTGTCGACGAGCTTCTGAAGCGAGGTGAGACCGGTATTTGCGGCTTGAAGGACCTGGACACCGTTGCCGATGCTGTCGAGCAGATTGG
>NZ_CAFJ01000231.1 GCF_000239795.1 Bradyrhizobium sp. STM 3809
CCTTCGCAGGATGCCCAACGACGTGGATGGCCGGGACGGAGCCCGGCCATGACGCTGTGGCGAGAGCCGGCCTCAAACGTGCATGGTCAAATCCGATAGCCCTGCGTCACCGCGAGAGCGGCCGTCGAATGATCACGGCGCTGAGCTTCCATAAATGTCGCCCGCCTAAGCGCTCACTTGCCGATCAGACTGCATTTGCTGCGGTCGAGCGGACGAAATGCCTGATCGGGGGCGATCTTCGTCACGAGCTTGACGAAGTCCCACGGCGCTTTCGATTCGGCCGGCGTCTTGACCTGAACCAGGTACAGGTCGTGCACCATGCGCTGGTCGTCGCGGATCTGGCCCTGCTCGGCATAGGCGTCCGCGACAGGCGTGGCCTTCATCTTCGCCATGACCGTCGCGCCGTCATCGCTATCGGTATCCTGCACCGCCTGCAGATAGTGCCGCACGGCCGAGTAGACACCGGCCTGGATCTGCGACGGCATCGCCTTGCGGCGTGCGTAGAACGCATCGGAGAAGCGCCGCGCGGCGGGCGAGGCATCCTCGAAGAAGCTGGTAACGATCAGATCACCCTGCGTGGCCTTGAGGCCGATGGCCTCGATGTCGACGTTCTGGAACGACATCGGCACGATCTTCATGCCCTGCGCCGCAAGCCCGAATTCCTCCGCCTGCTTGATCGCGGTGGCGTTGTCGCCGGCGACGTTGAGCGCCAGGATCTTGGCGCCGGAGGCCTGCGCCTGCAGCAGGAACGAGCCGTAATCCGGCGTGCCGAGCTGCGCCTTGACGCTGCCGGCGACCGTGCCGCCGAGCTCGGCGATGCGGGCGCGCGCCGTTGCCTCGACCGAGTGGCCGAACGCGTAGTCGCCCGTGATGAAGAACCACGGCTCCTTGCTGGTCTGCATGATGCCCGAGACCACGGCGGTCGCGGTCGAATAGGCGTCGTGCGTCCATTGCACCGAGGTCGGTGCGCACGCCTCATCCGTCAGCTGGTTGGCGCCGGCGCCCGAGATCAGGAAGATCCTGCCGTTGCTGCGCACCAGCTCCTGCACGCCCAGCGCCGCGCCGGAGCTGCCGCCGTCCGCGATCGCCTGCACGCCGTCCTGCTCGAACCAGCGCCGCGCGATCGAGACCGCGATGTCCGGCTTGTTCTGATGGTCGGCCTGCAGGATTTCGATCGGCCGGCCGTTGATCTTGCCGCCGAACGCCTCGGCGGCCATCCGGGCCGCCTCCACCGAGCCGGGCCCCATCGCCGTCGCGAAGACGCCGGTCATGTCGGTGAGCACGCCGATGCGGATGGCTTGCCCTTTGATCTCCGCCTGCGCGGATGAGCCTGCCAGCAGCAACAGCGCGGCGATGCCGGATGTGAGACGGCGCGACATGATGATCCTCCCCGGATTCAACGATCTTGTTTGTTAATTCGTGTTTGATTGGAGCGCCTCGCGGTGGTTCGCGTGGCGAAGACGTCAGGCGGCCGTCTCGGCGGTCACGGGATTGCGCAGCACGCCGATGCCGGAGATCTCGACCTCGACCGTATCGCCCGGCTTCATGAACAGCAGCGGCGTGCGCTTGAAGCCGACGCCTCCCGGCGTGCCCGTGACGATCACATCGCCCGGCAGCAGGGTCATGATCTCCGAGCAATAGACGATCAGGTCGGGCACATCGGTGATCAGCAGATCCGTGGTGGTCCGCTGCACGGTCTCGCCATTGAGGCGGGTCTGCAGCGCCAGCCTGGACGGGTCGGGGATTTCGTCGGCGGTGACCAGCCAGGGGCCGAAGGCGCCGGACTTGTCGAAGGTCTTGCCCGACAGGAACTGCGACGTATGGCGCTGCCAGTCGCGGATGCTGCCTTCATTGTAGCAGGAATAGCCGGCGATATACGTGAGCGCGTCCTCGCGCCGGACATGCCGGCCGGCCTTGCCGATCACGAGCGCAAGCTCGCCTTCGTAGTCGAAATGGTCGGAGACATCAGGGCGGACGATCGGCTGCAGATGGCCGACCTGACTGGTGGCAAAGCGCGCGAACAGCGCGGGCTTCTCGGTGACGGTCCGCCCGGTCTCGGCGACGTGGTCGCGATAGTTCAGGCCGACGCAGATGATCTTGCCGGGATCGGGAATGACGGGCGCGAAGGCGAGCGCGCTCAGGGGATAGTCGACCGGCTCGGAGGCGAGCAGCGCGGCAGCGGCGCCGAGCGTGTCCGCCTCGAGCAGCGCGCGCAGGCTCTTCGACGGCAGGCGCCGGCCGAGGTCGACGACACCGTCACCCTTCACAGCACCATAGCCAGGACGCCCGTCGATGACAAAGGAAACCAGCTTCATACGTGAACCCTCTCAGGAAAGACGGAAACGATCAGGCGGCGCTCGGCAGCGGTGCGAGTCGGGCGACGCCCGCTATCAGCGTCGCGGGATCTTCGCCGTCGCGCACAGCGCCCATGATGTAGCGGTCAGGACGCATCAGCACGGCATCGAAGCCGTGCTGATCGAGCCAGGCATCGAGGCCGCCAGCTTCCTCGCCGCACATGATTGCGACGTCAGCGGCCGACAGGCTGGCATGATGCTGGTCGATCATCGCGGCCCCGAGGCCCGACCGGCACAACAGCGCAAAGCGGTAGCCGACGCGGTCGTCGCTGCGGCCGTGAACGCGGAAACGGAATTGCGGCGCGAGTCGTCCCGTCAGACTGCGATCGCCGCAAGCAAGGCCCGGTCCGAGCAGCGGCTTCTGCACGTCGAGCTTGAGCTGGCCGTCGCCCCGCGCCGAGCCGGTCGCCAGCGCCGCCTCGACGGCCTTGGTGTTGATGAGCCCGCCGAGCCGGATCGCGAGCTCGATGAGCTCGCGCACATGCGGCGCGCGCTCGCTCTGATACGTAGCGAGCAGATCAGGCTTGGCCTGGCCGGCGATCACGCGAGCCAGCTTCCAGGCGAGGTTGGCCGCGTCGCGAATGCCGGCACACATCCCCTGGCCGAGGAACGGCGGGGTCTGATGCGCGGAATCGCCCGCGAGCAGGAAGCGTCCGTTGCGCCATAGCTGGGCCACCGCGGAATGAAACGTATAGACGGCGGCGCGTTCGATCTCGGCCTCCGTGGGCTGGAGCCATGGTGAGAGCAGCTCCCACACCCGCGCCGGCTGGGTGATCTCGACCGCGTCTTCGTCCGGATGCACGGTGATCTCCCAGCGGCGGCGGTTGCCGGTCCCGCGGATATAGGTCGCGGGACGTTGCGGATTGCAGTGCTGGATGCTGAAATCGCCGAGATCGGGCCGCTCTTTCCTCAGCAGCACATCGCAGACCAGCCAGCGCTCGTGAAAGCCGAGGTCGTCCAGCGCCGAGCCGATGAAACGGCGCACCAGCGAACGTGCTCCGTCGCAGCCGACCACATAGCCGCAGGTGATGTCGACGAGTCGCCCGGTGTCCAACTCCTCGTAGCGGACGCGTGCGCCGTCATGGTCCTGCTCCAGCGCGAAGACGTCACAACGCGTGCGCAGTTCGACCTGAGGCCAGCGCGTCAGGCCGTCGTTCAGCACGGCTTCGAGATCGGGCTGGTGAAAGCGGTAGCTCAGATTCCAGCCCATCGCCGTCGGCTCGCTGGGGCGAGGCCAGTCGAGCAGCAGCCGTCCCTCGGCGTCGACGAAGCGCATGCCGGGACTCAAGGTGAGGTGTGGCAGGATGGCGTCGGCGAGGCCGATGGTCTGGAACACGCGCATGCATTCGTCGTCGAAATGCACAGCACGCGGCAAGTGATAGGTCTTGGCCTCGCGCTCCAGGATCAGCGTGCGGAGGCCGCAAAGGCCGAGCAGATTGGCGAGCGTCGAGCCGACCGGTCCGCGACCGACGATGACGACGTCGAAGTTTGGGGGGTGTGCGGCCGTGTTGCTCATGGCCGCATCTGATCCGCAACCGCCTCGCAGCTTCAAGGCGCGGTCACGAACTGTCCGCCCTGCGGACGCTCAGGCCTGGACGGGAATGGCGGCTGCGGTGTCGCGCAACGGCGCCGCGTACTGGGTGACAGCTTTCTCCAGGGTCATGGCGGAGCGGATCCAGATGATCGAGATGCAGCCGAAAACGACGTCGTCGCGCACGATCGGCACCGCGATCGACGATGTCTTCGGATTGAATTCGCCCGCGTCGCGGATCGCGTAGCCGCGTTGAGCCGCTTCATTCATCATGCGCTGCAGCGGCTCGGGCGCCAGGAAAGGCAGGTCCTCGGCATCCTCGATGCGTCGCAGATGGTTGATGATCAGGTCGCGCTCCGCGGGCGGGCAGGCCGCCAGATAGGCGCGCCCGGCCGAGGTTCGCAGCATCGGCAGGCGCTTGCCGATCATGCTGCGATCGATCGAGAGCGGGCTGCGCGCATGCGTGGTCTCCTGGATGACCATTGCGCCGTTCTCATAGGTCGACAGATCGACCGGCCAGACCAGGGCGCGGCTGAGCTCGGCAAGATAGGGCGCGGCGGCCTGGCAGATGATAATGCCGGGATCATAGCCGTCGCCGAGGCTCAAGGCGTGGCGCGTCACCCGGAAGCGGTCGTCGCTGGCGCTGCGCGCGACGTAGCCGAGTTCCTCCAATGTTTCGAGCAGGCGGTAGACCGTGGGTCGCGGCAGATCGAGCTGGCGGGCGACGTCGCCGGCGCGAATGCCGCCGGAGCGATTGACCGCGCGCAGCACGTCGAGGCCCCGCTTGAAGGCGCGGACACCCTCCGAAGGACGGGCTGGCGGAGATCGCGTCCGTTGCTTGGACACTTCGAAATTCCTCCCTGTTCTTCATTTGCATCCGCCGATACCGTCCTGAGAACGCGAGCCGGATGCAGGGGCGGCAGTCTACTGCAGGACCGCGCGGAGCCGATACGAAATTCGGCCCGCGCCTTTCGGGAGAAGACACCATGGAAATCACGGCGCTCGGCTACATCGGGATCAAGTCGTCGCAGGCGGAGCAGTGGGGACGGATGGCGACGGAGCTGCTTGGGATGCAGCGCATCGATCGGGCGGCCGGTATGCAGGCTTACCGCATGGACGACCGCAAGCAGCGGTTGATCGTCGACGGCAGCGACGACAGCGGGCTCGCGGTCATGGGCTGGGAGGTCGGCGATGCCGCGGCGCTCGCGCGGCTCGCCGGCCGTCTCGACGATAACAGCGTGAAGGTCGTGCGCGGATCGCAGGCGCTGGCCGACGAGCGTCACGTCACCGAGCTGATCTTGTTTCAGGACCCGGCCGGCCACACCATCGAGGTGTTCTGGGGGGCTGCCGTCGCCTCCGATCCGTTCAGGCCGGGGCGTCCGATCTCCGGCTTTCGCACCGGACCACTCGGCATGGGACATGTCGTGCTCAACGTCGAGGAGGTCGAGCCGCTGCTGACCTTCTATCGCGACCTGCTCGGCTTCCAGGTGTCCGACTTCGGCCTGACCCCGTACAAGCTGTATTTCTTCCATGTCAACGGCCGCCACCACAGTTTTGCGATGGTCGGCTCCGGCCGCCGCACGCTGCATCATTTCATGGTTGAGCTCGGCAGCCTCGACGATGTCGGCCAGGGCTACGACCTCGCGCAGCTCGACGACGGGCGCGTGGCCTACACGCTGGGCCGTCACACCAACGACCACATGACCTCGTTCTACGTCAACACGCCCTCCGGCTTCTTCATCGAATATGGCTGGGGCGGCCGGGTGATCGATCCCGCGACCTGGCAGCCGCACGAGACCTTCGATGGTCCGTCACTATGGGGACACGAGCGCTTGCATTTGCCGGACGAGCCGCGCAAGCGGATGCGCGACATGCGCCTGTCCGCCGCCGCACGCGGCGTCCGCGTGCCGGACCCGCGCGTTCCGCCGCTGAATTGCGCCTGGCTCGACGCCGTGATCGCGCAGGAATGAGTTGAGCGGGCGCGCTACACCGGAATCCGTACGCTCGCGCGCAAGCCGCCCATCGGGCTGTCGCCGAGCGTGATGTCGCCGCCGTGCGAGCGGGCGATGTCGCGGGCGATGGCAAGGCCGAGGCCGGTGCCGCCTTCATCCTGGTTGCGGGCGTCGTCGAGGCGCAGGAACGGCTTGAACACCTCCTCGCGCATGTCGGCGGGAATGCCGGGGCCGTCATCGTCGACGGTGATGGTGAGGTAGCGGTGGTCGCGATGGCCGGTGATGGCGATCGCGTCGGCGTGACGCGCGGCATTGGAGACGAGATTGCCGAGGCAGCGCTTCAGCGCCTGCGGCTTCACCGTCACCACCGGCAGTCCGTGGAACGACACCGTGGCGGAATGGCCGTTGCGCTCGGCATCGCTGCGCAATTCTTCGAGCGCGTTGGAGATGTCGGTCGGCTGCGCGATCTCGCCATTGTCGCCGCGCGCGAACGCCAGATAGTCCTCCAGCATGTGCGACATCTCGTCGACGTCCTTGCGCATGGCGTCGATCTCGGGGCCATCGCCGAACAGCGCCAGTTCGAGCTTGAAGCGCGTCAGGATGGTGCGGAGGTCGTGGCTGACGCCGGCCAGCATCGCCGTGCGCTGCTCCATCGCGCGCTCGATGCGCGCCTTCATCTCGAGGAAGGCATGCGCGGCGCGACGCACCTCGCGCGCGCCGCGCGGCCGGAAATTCGGCACCTCGCGGCCCTTGCCGAAACTCTCGGCGGCATCGGCCAGCCGCAGGATCGGCTTGATCTGGTTACGCAGGAACAGCACCGAGACGATCAGCAGGATCGACGAGGTGCCGACCATCCAGAACAGGAAGATGTCGGTGTTCGACGCATAGGCCGCGCCGCGCTGGGCGAACACCCGCATCACGGCGTCATCGAGCGCGATGCGGATCTCCACCAGGTTGGAGCGGCCGACGGTGTCGATCCAATAGGGGCGGCTGATCTGGCGGCCGATCTGGCTCGACAGCGACTGGTCGAGCAGATTGAAGAACGGCTTCGGTCCCGGCGGCGGCATGTCGCCGGCGGGCAGGAAGTCGACCACCAGGTTGAGCCGCTGCTGCGCGATCCGGCGCAGCATGGTGCGGTCCTTGTCCTGCGGATAACCCTTGTAGATGTCGATCAGCGCCGCGACGTCCTGCACCACGGCGGCGGAGAGGCGCCGGGTCACCGTGTTCCAGTGCCGCTCCATGAACACGCCGGCGACCACCGTCTGCAGGATCACCATCGGCACGATCATGATCAGCAGCGCGCGGGCATAGAGGCCGGTCGGCATCCAGCCCTTGAAGGCGTTGCCCACGATACTGTTGGCGCGCGACACGCGCCGCGAGGCGGTGCGGATCAAGGTGAGGCCGGTGTCGAGGGTGGTCATGCGCAGAGAACCCTCTGTTGCTGCACGATCGCGTACGGCAAACTCGGTGCCACCTCTCCCCTTGTGGGAGAGGGTGGTTTCGAACGAAGTTCGAAACAGTGTGAGGGGTATGCCTCCGCGATCTCATCTGCGGAGGCATACCCCTCACCCGGCTCGCGTTTCGCTCCGCTCATGCGATCCACCCTCTCCCACAGTGGGAGAGGGTGTACCGATCGTGCGGCTGGGCTATCGCATTTGGTAATCGCAGTTTTGCGGTCGTCACTTTCCGCGTCGTCATGGCCGGGCTTGTCCCGGCCATCCACGTCGTCCGGCATGCTGAGAACGACGTGAATGCCCGGGACAAGCCCGGGCATGACGGAGTAACAAACAGGCAGGATCATTCGCCCGTACGACCCAGCATTTCGATATGCGACAGCCCCTGAGCGTGCCGCTGCTCCGCACGTCACGGCCTTCGACAGAAGCGGACTCGCATCACAACCACAGAGCAAAACGACGCGCTTCATGTCGGAGCGAGTCCTCATCCTCAGCCCGACGTCATCAGCCGGTAGCCGATGCCGCGCACGGCTTGCAGGAACAGCGGGTTGGCGGGATCGATCTCGAGCTTGCGGCGGAGGCGGTTGATCTGGACGTCGACGGCGCGCTCGTTGACGGTGCCGTTGCCCGTCAGCGCGCCGCGCGGCACGGTCTCGCCGCGGGCGTTGGCGAGGATGCGCAGCATCTCGCGCTCGCGGTCGGTGAGGTGGACGATCTCCTCGCCCTGCTTCAACTCGCCGCGCGCCAGATGATAGACGAACGGACCGAAGCCGATCTGTTCGACGACCTCCTCGGCCGGTGGCGGCGCGGCGCGCTTGAGGATGTTGCCGATGCGCAGCGCTAGCTCGCGCGGCTCGAACGGTTTTGCGACGTAGTCGTCGGCGCCGAGCTGCAGGCCCTCGATGCGGCTCTCCGGCTCTGATCGCGCGGTCAGCATCACGATCGGCACCGAGGATTGCGTGCGGATGGAACGGGCGAGGTCGAAGCCGCTCTCGCCGGGCATCATCACGTCGAGAATCAGGAGGTCGAAATGCAGGCCGGTGAGCTTGGCGCGGGCATCGCTCGCGCTCGCTGCCGTGGTCACGCGATAGCCTTCGCCGCGCAGGAAGCGCGACAGGAGATCGCGGATGCGGCGGTCGTCGTCGACCAGCAGGAGATGCGGCGCGTCGTCGGCGGGCGTCTGCGGCGGATGCGGTGCGATGGCGGCAATCGTCACGGTCACTCCTTGGCAGCGGTCACGGGCGTTCTGAAGATGGCTTCCAGCACCTTGTCCGGATCGTCGCGATCGATCATCGCGCGCAGGAATTGCCGGACTTTTTCGGCGCCGGCCGGTCCGATCTGCTCCAGCGCACGATCGATGCGCCGCGTCTGCAGCCCGGCAAGCTTGGCCACCAGCGCCTCGCCCTTGGGCGTGGCGAAAAGAAGGCGCTGCCGGCGGTCGTTGTTGCCGGTCTTCTGCACGATGTAGCCCTCGTCGAGCAGCTGCTTGAGCACGCGGCCGAGCGACTGCTTGGTGATGCGCAGAACATCCAGCAGGTCGGCGACCTTCAGGCCGGGATAGCGTGTGACGAAATGCATCACGCGGTGATGCGCGCGGCCGAAGCCGAACGCCTCGAGCTCATGGTCGGCATCACCGACGAAGTCGCGATAGGCGAAGAACAGGAGCTCGATGATGTCCCAGCGCAG
>NZ_CAFJ01000230.1 GCF_000239795.1 Bradyrhizobium sp. STM 3809
CGAAGCGGCTGAAGCGGTTTTTCGGGAGCGGAGGAAGCGGATCGTCCTGGGGGATTTTGGTCCGGTTCTTTCTCAAAAGAGCAACTTGGAGGTTTAAATGAAGACGGTTAAGAGCCTTGTCCTCGGCTCGGCGGCAGTCCTGCTCGCCATGTCCGCGGCTCAGGCGGCCGACCTTCCGATCAAGGCCAAAGCGGTCGAGTATGTGAAGGTTTGCTCCCTGTATGGTGCGGGCTTCTACTACATCCCCGGCACCGACACCTGCATCAAGCTGGGCGGCTATCTCCGTGCTGAAACGGCGATCGCGACGAACAGCGACTACAGCGCGGCGTTCAGCGGCCAGGGTGGTGCTCACAACCGCCTGAGCAACTACTACACGTCCCGCGCTCGTCAGGACATCAACATCGACACCCGCACGGCGACCGAGTACGGCGTCGTCCGTACCTTCGCCGACATCACCTTCAGCTGGACCTCCGGCGGCTATGCCGGCACGGGCTCGGCGACCGGTGCGACGGCCTACTCGACCGCTGGCGCTCCTGGC
>NZ_CAFJ01000229.1 GCF_000239795.1 Bradyrhizobium sp. STM 3809
ATGGCTTCGTAGCAGATCAAAGGAAGAACACGCGGTGCGTGTGGCACGTCCAGGTTGCGTCGCACTGTCCCCGGAATGAAGCCGCCCTGGACGCGGGTCAGTTGCTCCAGCCCGATCCGCTCCAGCAGGTCCTGGAACGGCAGGAACTCGCCGAACGGGACCAGATGGAGCTTGTCGTAGACCGACAGCACGGTGCCGTCGTGGTCGATCACATAGATCGAATTATAGGCCCGCGTGATCGGGGTGTTCTTCGGCCCGTCCGGGGCGCGCACCGAACCCGTGATCAGCACCGTGCCGGGCGACAGCAGGTCCGCGATCTGCCCCATCGCGTCGGCTTCGCGGGTCAGGAAGAACGGGAATGCCGATTCAGGCCAGATCAGGACGTTGGTGTCGCGCACGCCGGTCGCCTTCGGCCCCGATGCGCGGTCGGACAGCGCCAGATAGCGCCGCATCACCTCGGCCTTGGCGCCATAGTTGAATTTGACGTCCTGCTGCAGGTTCGGCTGCATGATTCGCAGCTTGAGATCGGCCACGAAGGCGGTCGGATGGAGCCCCAGCCGGACGGCGCCGAACACGCCCATGATCACCAGCATGGCTGCGGCCGCTGCTGGCACGCGCCAGCGCTCCCGCCACGTCTTGCCGTCGAGCAGCACCGCGGGGCTGGCGAAGATCGCGATCGTCAGGAACGTCATGCCCCAGATGCCGATCAGCGAGGCGGATTGCGCGAGCGCCAGCGGCTTTGACAGCGCATAGCCGAACGTATTCCAGGGAAAGCCGGTCAAGACGTGGCCGCGCAGCCATTCGCTGGCGGTCAGGCAGACCGCGAGCGCCAGAATTCGGGTTGCATCACGTGTCCACAACAACCTAGCGAGTGCAAAGCCCAGCGCCGGGAACAGCGCGAGATAGGCCGGCAGGCCGAGCACCGCGAAGGGCATCAGCCAGGCGAAGGTGTCGGCGTCGACCAGGAAGGCGTTGCCGATCCAGTACAGGCCGGGGACGAAATAACCCATGCCGAAGCAGAAGCCGGTGAGGGCAGCGGCCGGAATGCCGCGCCGCCGTCCGGCCGCCGCGCCGTCGATCAGCCAGACCAGCACGGGGAAGGTGATCGCGAGCACCGGCCAGGCATTGAACGGGGCCATCGCCAGCGAGGAGAGGGCGCCTGCGGCGAGCGCAATCGCCGCGCGTTTCCAGCCCCAGGCCAGGACAATGCCAAGCGCGAGGCTGCGGATCATCGATGGGCGGATCACTGTGAGCTTGCTCCGTCGCCTTGGGGCGGGCTGCTATCGTCAGGACCAGACACAGGGCCGGTGTCCGCCGGCCGCGGCGGATCGGCCGCGGGGGCGCTCTCTGGAACGGATTCCGGCGCGGCCTCGCGGCGCCGGCTCTCGCGCGGCGGGCGCGGCGTGGGGCGCTCCTTGCGCGGCGCGATCCGCAGCCGCTTGACCCGGCGTGGATCGGCGTCGAGCACCTCGACCTCGAAATTGCCGGGGCCGGAGATCAGCTCGCCGCGGACCGGCAGCCGGCCGACATGGTTGACGAGATAGCCGCCGAGCGTCTCCACGCCCTCGCCGGCCTCGCCGGTGACGAAGTCCTCGCCGATCACTCGGCGCACGTCGTCGAGGCTGGCGCGGGCGTCGGCGATGAAGGCGTTGTCGGCCTGGCGCATGATCGCCGGCGGCTCGTCGCTGTCGTGCTCGTCGTCGATCTCGCCGACGATCTGCTCGACGATGTCCTCGATCGAAACCAGCCCGTCGGTGCCGCCATATTCGTCGACCACCAGCGCCAGATGGATGCGCGAGGCCTGCATCTGCGCCAGCAGGTCGATCGCGCGCATCGACGGCGGCACGTAGAGCAGCTTGCGGATGATGTTGGCTTCGAACAGCGGCATCGAGAGGTCGACCGTTTTGAGGTCGAGCCCGGCCGGCAGAGGTTTCTTGCGCCGCGCTTTCACCTCGTCGGAGACGCGGGCCTGCGCGGTGGTGAAGGCGAGCAGGTCGCGGATGTGGACCATGCCCTCGGGATCATCGAGCGTGTCGTTGTAGACGACGAGCCGCGAATGCGACGCGCTCTCGAACAGGCTCATCAGCTCGCCGAGCGTGATGTCGCGCCTCACCGCGACGATGTCGGCGCGATGCACCATCACGTCGGCAATGCGCCGTTCGTGCAGATCGAGAATGTTGCGCAGGAGCGTGCGCTCGACCGCGGAGAAGCCGATGTCGTCGGGCGTCGACGCGTCGAGCACGACCTGCAGGTCGTCGCGGACAGAGCCGCCGCCCTTCCAGCCGAACAAATTGCGCAGCGCGCGCAGCAGCCAGCTCTCGCTCGGCGAGCGGCCAAGCTCGGACGGCGGCACCACGGCCGGAAGATTGCGCGTGTTGCGCGGATTGTCGTGGATCGGTTCGGAATCGGCCATGGTCAATGCATCCGTTCCCGGTCGGCATAGGGATCGGGGATGCCGAGATGGCCCAGGATCTCGGTCTCGAGCGCCTCCATCTCCTCGGCCTCGTCATCGGTCTCGTGGTCGTAGCCGATCAGATGCAGGAAGCCGTGCACGGTGAGATGGCTGAGATGATGGGCGAACGGCTTCTGTTCCTCGTCGGCCTCGCGCCGCATCGTCTCATAGGCGATGGCGATGTCGCCGAGCATGCGCGGGGCGTCGTCGTCGCCGCGCGGGCCGGTCGGCTGCAGCGCCGGAAACGACAGCACGTTGGTCGGCTTGTCGATGCCGCGCCAGTTGCTGTTCAGGGTACGGATGCCCTGGTCATCGGTCAGCATGACCGCGATCTCGGCATCGCCGACATCGGCATCCACCATCTCTGCGGCGGCGATGATGGCGCGTTGTATGACGTCCTCGGCGTCGGGCTGGTCCTGCCAGCATTCGGCGGCGACAATGACCTCGGTGATCGGAATGGGACTTTGTGGCATCCTGGTCGAGTTCTGTGCGGATGGCGCTCGCATCGCGCGCCGATCGGCGTGCTCCGGAATCAACGGGCTTTCGGGCCCTCATAGGCCGCGACGATGCGCGCCACCAATTCGTGGCGAATGACGTCCTCGCCGGTGAACCTGACCTGGGCGATGCCTTCGACGCCGTCGAGCAGGCGCGCGGCTTCGGCAAGCCCCGATGTCTGCCCGTTGGGAAGGTCGACCTGCGACGGGTCGCCGGTAATGATCATGCGGCTGTTCTCGCCCAGGCGGGTGAGGAACATCTTCATCTGCATCGACGTCGTGTTCTGCGCCTCGTCGAGAATGATCGCCGCATTGGTCAAGGTGCGCCCGCGCATGAAGGCGAGCGGCGCGATTTCGATCTCGTTGGCCTGCAAGGCGCGCTCGACGACACGCGCATCCATCAGATCGTACAGCGCGTCGTAGATCGGGCGCAGATAGGGATCGACCTTCTCGCGGAGGTCGCCGGGCAGGAAGCCGAGCCGTTCGCCGGCTTCGACCGCGGGCCGCGACAGGATGATGCGATCGACTTCCTTGCGCTCGAACAGCTGCGCGGCATGCGCCACCGCGAGCCAGGTCTTGCCGGTGCCGGCCGGGCCGATGCCGAACACCAGCTCGTGGCGCTTCAGCGCGCGGATGTAGGAATCCTGCGCGGCGGTGCGGGCGCGCACCGGGCGCTTGCGCAGATTGATGCTCTCGAACGCGTTCTTGCCGTTCTTGGCGTCGAACTCGAACAGCGAGCCCTGCGCGACGACCGCGCGGATCGCGCCTTCGACGTCGCCCTGGGACAGGTCCTGCCCCTTGACGGCCTGCGCATACAGCGATTCCAGCACCCGCCGGGCCGCGTCGCAGCCGTCGCGCGACCCGCCGATGGTGATGTGGTTGCCGCGCGAATCGACGACGACGCCGAGGCGGCGCTCGACCAGCGCGAGGTTCTGACCATAGGGGCCGACCAGGGCGGATGCGGCGCGGTTGTCGTCGAAATCGATGACGACCTGGGTTTCGGGGGGCATGGACATGTCGCGGTCGAACTTGCGGCTGGGAGCGAGGGAAGATGAATCCGATGCGCTCTTGGGCAAGTGCTCAGCCTCCGATGGACACAAGGGGCAGCGCGGCGTCCGGAACCGGACCCGCTGTCGTCGTAACGAGCTCGCCGAGCAGGCTGTAACGCTCCAGACTGTCGATCCGCACCGGCAGAACCTGGCCGATGATGTCGTCGGATGCCATCACATGGGCCGGCTGCAGATAAGCGGTCCGCCCAACCAGCTGACCGGACTTGCGAGCGGCGCGTTCGAACAGCACGTCGACAACGGTGCCAATCGCGGAGCGGTTGAAGGCCGCTTGCTGGCTGTCGATCAAGCCCTGGAGACGCTCCAATCGCTCGTCCATCTCGGTCGCTGACACCATCTCCTGCATGTCCGCCGCCGGTGTGCCCGGGCGCGGCGAATATTTGAATGAATAGGCTGCAGCGTAGCCGATTTGATCGATCAGCGCGAGAGTGGCGCGGAAATCTTCCGCAGTCTCTCCGGGGAACCCGACGATGAAGTCCGAAGAGAATGCAATATCGGGCCGCGCGCTGCGGAAACGGTCGACAACCCGCCGATAATCGGCCGCGCTGTGCTTCCGGTTCATGGCCGCAAGGATGCGATCCGATCCCGACTGGACCGGCAGATGCACGAACGGCATGACCGCCTGCAGATCGCGGTGCGCCGCGATCAGGTCGTCATCGACGTCATTGGGATGGCTGGTGGAATACCGGATACGGGCGACGCCGGGGATCTCTGCAATCCGATGGAGCAGCCGGCCGAGCGTCCAGGCGCGGCCGTCCGGCCCCTCGCCATGATAGGCGTTGACGTTCTGGCCGATCAGCGTGATCTCGCGGACGCCGCTGTCGGTGAGCTGCATGACGTCATCGACGATCCGCGCCACCGGGCGCGACATCTCGGCGCCACGCGTGTACGGCACCACGCAGAAGGTGCAGAACTTGTCGCAGCCTTCCTGCACGGTGACGAAGGCCGACACGCCGCGGGCGCGGATCGCCTCGCGGCTCGGCCTGGCCAAGAATCCGAACTTGTCCTCGGCGGGAAACTCGGTCTCGATCGCGCGCTCGCCGCCGCGGGCCCGCGCCAGCAACTCCGGCAAATGATGATAGCTCTGCGGCCCGACCACGACGTCCACGGTTGGCGCGCGGGCAATGATCTCCCCGCCCTCGGCCTGGGCAACGCAGCCGGCGACCGCGATCTGCATCGCGCGCCCGGCCTTGGCCGCCTCCTCCTTCGCGACCCTGAGACGTCCAAGCTCCGAATAGACCTTTTCCGAGGCCTTCTCGCGGATATGGCAGGTGTTGAGAATGACGAGGTCGGCGTCGCCGGCGTCAGCGGTCTCGACGAATCCTTCGGGCCCCAGCGTGTCCACCATGCGCTGGGCATCGTAGACGTTCATCTGGCAGCCATAGGATTTGATGTGCAGCTTGCGCGGCGGCGTCATGGACCCTTGCATGCGGTCGGGAGCGCGCCGCGGCTCGGCGCCGCGCTCAGATATAGGCTAGACCGCCGAAAATCCAGCGAGCGGACCCGTTTTCTCGCCCAGTTTTCTGAGAATCATTGGCAACTGCCGCATGTCGTCGAACACCTGGGTCGCGCCGGCCGCGCGCAGGCTGTCGGCGTGGTCAGGCCGGCAATGACTGCCGCCATGGAACCCGAGCACGGTCATTCCGGCTGCGACACCGCCCCGGATACCGGCAAGGCTGTCCTCGACGACCACGCAGGCGGCGGGCCGGGCGTTCATCTGCGCCGCCGCGAACAGGAACAGATCGGGCGCCGGCTTGCCGTTCTCGACCTGCGAGGACGAGAAGATGTGCGGAGCCAGGCGGTCATAGAGCCGGGTGGCGCCGAGGCTGACGCGCATCCGCTGATGCGATCCGGAGGAAGCGACGCAGACCGGAATATCGATCGTGTCGAGCACCTCCACGATTCCCGGAACGGGATGGAGGTTCTGTTCGAAGGCGCGGAACAGCCGGTCCTGCAGCCGGGCATTGAAGTCAGCCGGCAGGCTGCGACCGAGCTCGGCCTCGACTTCCATGGTCGCCTGCTTCGAGGAACGGCCGAGGAAGCGGTCGAACACCTGATCGGCCGTGATCGGATAGCCGCACAGGCTGAGCACGTCCGCGTGGGCCTGACAGGAGATCACCTCGCTGTCGACCAGCACGCCGTCGCAATCGAAAATGACGAGATCGAGGTTGGAAGCCTTTGCCGCGTCAGCCATTCGTCTCTTCGTCGAGCGGCACGCAATACAGCTCGAGCCGGTGGTCGACCAGCTTGTAGCCGAGCCTGCGGGCGATCTCCGCCTGCAGTTTCTCGATCTCCTCGGAGGTAAACTCGATCACCTTGCCGTCGCGCAGATTGATCAGGTGATCATGATGGCTGTCGCGCATCTGCTCATAGCGGGCGCGGCCTTCGCGGAAGTCGTGGCGCTCGATGATGCCGGCGTCCTCGAACAGCTTCACGGTGCGATAGACCGTGGAGATCGAGATCTTGTCGTCGACCGCGACACAGCGCCGATACAGTTCCTCGACGTCGGGATGGTCGCTGGCCTCGGCGAGCACGCGGGCGATGACCCGGCGCTGCTCGGTCATCCGCATGCCGGTGGCGGCACAGCGGGCTTCGATACCGGTGGAATTGGGCGCTGGCGTTGTCTTCAAGGAGGTCATTGTGTCTCGCCTCAAGGATGCGCTTTCTGCCACCAAGCGCAGGTTACGACAAGTCCCGGCGCATCAGAAGCGCGTTCAACTGTTCCCCGCCGGGTTGCAGGTAATAGCGTTCCCGGCGGCCGACAGTGGCAAAACCGGCGCGTTCATACAGCCGTCGCGCTGGCTGGTTGTTCTCCTCGACTTCGAGAAAAACCGTGCGAACGCCGCGACCTGCCAAGTGTCCGAGATGTGTCAGCAACAAATCACGAGAAAGGCCGCGGCCGCGCTGATTTGGGTCAAGTGCAACCGACAAAATCTCGGCCTCGTCGGCGCCGATGCGCGAGACGATGAAGCCGATGAGTTTGCGACCGAGTTGCAGGCGATGGATCAGCGTGTTGCGCTCGGCCAGCATGATCTCGAACTCGCCCTCGCCCCAGCCGCGGTGGAACGACGCGGCATGAATCTGGGCGAGCTTGGCGGCGTCGCGTGCGGCGGCGGTCTCGATCGACGGTTTGGGGCGGCCAAGCCACCGGAAGAACATGTTCATTACGATATGGCCGTCTTCACCCGCGCGAGCTGGGCGGGCGAGGGCGGCTTGACGTCGGGCGCGCGCAGATAGAATGGCCGCGCCGGCGCATGCGCCGGGTCTGCCGCCGCGCCGAGCCATGCGACCCACATGATATCGGGACCGGCCTGGACATCGACCGCGACCGGCGCGGGCTCCGACGGAGGCCAGCGCTCGGCGATCTGGGACGCGGCATTGCCGACGAGATGCGGCGCGCCGAAGCGCGCGGCCGCCAGCACACCGTCGATGGCGGCGACCTCCGGCGCGATCAGCTCCTCGCCGCTGCCGCTCACGACTTGGTAGTAGACATGATCGTGCCTGGCATCGATCACCGAGATCACCGGATGCGCGCGGTCCTCGCTGACCACCGGCGCCGCATAGGCTGAGAGCGTCGTGACGCCGACCACCGGCTTGTGGGCCGCCAGCGCTATGCCGCGCGCGGCGGACAGGGCGACCCGCAGCCCCGTGAAACTACCCGGACCGGTGGTGACCGCGATCCGGTCGAGATCCGGAAAGCCGACGCCGGATTGCTGCATGACGCGCGCGAGCAGCGGCATCAGGGCTTCGGCATGGCCGCGCTTCATGGGCAGCGTGTCCTGGGCGATCATCTCGGCCGAATCGGTATTGAGTACGCCGGCGGCGCAATGGTCGAGGGCAGTATCGATGGCGAGGATCAACATCCGGTCAGGTTCGCAGTAAGGGAGCGCCGAATACCTTTTTGGGTACTTTGATAAAGTCGGTTGCCGTCTTCTTACATCCTGATCAGGAAAAACGCATCACGCGGCAACCGCCAGGCAGGTAAACTACTGAATTGCCGATCATTTAAGCAAATCTTTCCGGGCGTGTGGGAGTTGTCCCCTGCATATGTCGATACGGCTGGCGCTTCCTGCCGGAGCAGGAGCTGCCCCACGTCCCGAGAAGAGGATCTTCCATGTCGTTCTGGTCAGGCAACTCGGCATCGCGCGATGCAATGGCTCAGGTCGAGGCGATCAATCGGTCGCAGGCCGTGATCGAATTCGGCACCGACGGAACGATCATCACCGCGAACAAGAACTTCCTCGACGCCATGGGCTACGCGCTGGACGAGATCAAGGGCAAGCATCATCGCATGTTCGTCGCGCCGCAACTGCGCGACAGCGCCGAGTACCAGACCTTCTGGGCCGACCTGAGAGGCGGCAAGTTCCGCTCCGGAGAATACAAGCGCTTCGGGAAGGACGAACGTCCGGTGTGGATCCAGGCGAGCTACAATCCGGTGCTCGAGGGCGGCAAGCCGGTCAAGATCATCAAGTTCGCCTCCGACATCACTGCACGCAAGATGCGCAGCATCGAGGATGCCGGCAAGATCGCCGCCATCGGACGGGTGCAGGCCGTGATCGAGTTCGATCTCGACGGCACGATCATCGATGCCAACGATCAATTCCTCGGTGCGATGGGCTATACGCTCGCCGAGATCAAGGGACGGCACCACAGCATGTTCGTGCTGCCGGGCGAGCGCGACGGTGTGGGCTACAAGGAGTTCTGGGCAAGCCTCCATCGCGGCGAGTTCCGCTCGGGCGAGTACAAGCGCTGCGGCAAGCACGACAAGGAGGTCTGGATTCTCGCCTCCTACAATCCGATCCTCGACGATACCGGGCAGCCGTTCAAGGTCGTGAAATATGCGTCCGATGTCACGCAACAGAAGCTGAAGGCCGCCGACTTCGCCGGCCAGATCGCGGCGATCCGCAAGTC
The DNA here is from genome assembly GCF_000239795.1 of Bradyrhizobium sp. STM 3809. Taxonomy (GTDB): domain Bacteria; phylum Pseudomonadota; class Alphaproteobacteria; order Rhizobiales; family Xanthobacteraceae; genus Bradyrhizobium. The sequence goes on from NZ_CAFJ01000229.1 coordinate 8,925, forward strand.
CCAGGCGGTGATCGAGTTCGACATGAACGGCAATGTGCTCGATGCCAACGACAACTTCCTCAAGACGCTCGGCTACACGCTGGCCGAAATCAAGGGCCGGCATCATCGCATGTTCATGCCGCCGGGCTCTGCCGAGAGCGCTGACTATCGCGAGTTCTGGGCGGCGCTGGCGCGCGGCGAATTCCAGACCGGCGAGTACGAGCGTGCCGGCGCGGGCGGCCGCCAGGTCTGGATCCAGGCGACCTACAATCCGATCAAGGATCTCAACGGCAAGCCGTTCAAGATAGTGAAATTCGCCACTGACGTGACCGGGCAGGTGATCACCCGCATGAAGGGCGACAAGGTGCGCGGCATGATGGAGCATGTCGCCGCCGGAGCCGAGCAGCTCAATTCATCGGTGCAGCATATCGCCGACGCCATGGCGAGGTCGAAGGAGACGGCGACCGCCGCCGTGATGCGCGTCGAGGATGCGGATCAGCAGGCCAAGCGGCTGTCGTCGGCGGCCGGCGCGATGAGCAGCATCGTCGAGCTGATCGGCAGCATCACCGGCCAGATCAACCTGCTGGCGCTCAATGCCACGATCGAGTCGGCGCGCGCCGGCGAGGCCGGGCGCGGTTTTGCCGTCGTTGCCGGCGAGGTGAAGAACCTCGCCAACCAGGCCAAACAGGCGACCGACCGCATCGGCAGCGAGATTGGCAATCTCACCGGCATTTCGTCCGACGTCGTCGGCGCGCTCGACGCCATCAAGGCCGCGATCCAGAGCGTCGATGCTTATGTCTCGTCGACGGCCCAGGCCGTCGGCGAGCAGAGCGCGGTCACCGGCGAGATGTCGTCGAACATGCGCCAGGCAGCGGCCGAAGCCGCCACCATCGGCAAGGCGGCGTGAGAAAAGCAGGGCTATCGCAGCTGACGACCGCTGATTTGCACTCGCCTTTCACCACGTCGTCAAGGCCGGGCTTGTCCCGGCCATCCACGTCGTCCGTCATGCTGGGAACAACGTGGATGCCCGGGACGGAGCCCGGGCATGACGGAGTTAGCTAGCAGGCAGGATTCCTTGGCGCGACAGTCCCGGATTCCATGTGCCAGAGCCGAGTGGAGAGAGAGCCAATAGCGATCGCCGAGCAGCGAATGGAGAGTCCCGTCCGCTACTCGCTTCGTTTCACATCGGCCTGACTTCGACCACTTCCGGCACGAAGTGCTTCAGCAGGTTCTGGATGCCGTGCTGCAGGGTCGCGGTCGATGACGGGCAGCCGGAGCAGGCGCCCTTCATGTTGAGATAGACGATGCCATCCTTGAAGCCGCGGAAGGTGATGTCGCCGCCGTCATTGGCGACCGCAGGGCGGACGCGGCTTTCGATCAGGTCCTTGATCATGCCGACGGTCTCGGTGTCGGCCTCGTCGTAGAACTCGTCGTCCTCGTCGGCGGACTCGTCGTTGGCGGCACTGCCGTCGGCGAGCAGCGGCGCGCCCGACATGTAGTGCTCCATGATCGCGCCGAGGATGGCCGGCTTGAGATGCTGCCATTCGCCGTCGCTCTTGGTGACGGTAATGAAGTCGGCGCCGTAGAACACGCTCGTGACGCCGTCGACGGCGAACAGCCGCTCGGCCAGCGGAGAACGCGCGGCGGCGTCGCGGCTCGCAAATTCCATCGTTCCGGTCGGCAGCACGATGCGGCCCGGGATGAACTTCAGGGTGGCGGGATTGGGAGTGGCTTCGGTCTGGATGAACATGGTTTTCTCCGGCAGCGCCGGTTCAAGGCCGGCCTGTTGGGCTGTCTTAGCAGATGGCAAGCGAGCGCGCACGATCAAGAGGGCTCGGCCCCGGACTCGTGCTTAAGTCTATGAAAGCGCGTCGATATCGACGTCGCTGAGATCGCCGGGGACGATCACGAGCGGAATCGGGAAGGCGCCGACCGTCTTGATCACATGGGTCACCAGCGGTCCCGGCCCCTCGGGCCCGGCATGCGCGGCCAGCACCAGCAGCGCGATGTCGCTGTCATGCTCGATGGTCGCCAGGATCTGGGCCGTGGGCTCGCCCTCGCGGATCACCCGTTCCTGCGAGCCGACACCGATCGCCGCCAACAGCGCCGCTGCCTGGTCGAGCGCGGCATTGGCCTCGTCCTGCGCCTCGGCGCGCATCAGGTCGGCGACCCCCAGCCATTGCTGGTTCTGGTCCTCGGTCTCGATGATGTGCAGCATCACGATACGGCCGCCACCGCGCATCGCCCAGCGGCCGGCATAGCGGATCGCCCGATCCCATTCGGCGCTCTCGTCGACCACGACCAGGCATTTCGGCGCATGGCCGGTCTGGTAGCTCTGCCGCTGCGCCGCCATGGGGGTCCCGCCTGCTGCTGCGAGTCGATCCGGCGGGGATGCTGCCACAGCCCAACCCCGTTGGGGAGGGGGCCCGCGGGTTCCATGTCGGACGCGGGCCGCTGTCCGGCGCTTGCGCTCCGGACGAACGCCGGAGGTCTCGTAACCCGGATGAGCGAAGCGACATCCGGGTTCAAGCATGCAGTTCGTGTGAACCCGGATGTCGCCTCGCTCATCCGGGCTACGGCAGGTCAGGCCTTGCGGATGAAGCCGACGATGTCCTTGGCGGTCCTCATCGTCTCCGCGGCGATCGCCTGGGCGCGCTCGCCGCCGTCGACCAGCACGGAGTCGACATAGCCCGGATCGGCCGTCAGGCGCTTCATCTCGGCGGCGATCGGACCGAGCTTGGTGACGCAGAGCTCGACCAGCGCGTTCTTGAAGCTGGAGAACTGGCCGCCACCGAAGTCGCGCAGCACGTCCGCCTTGCTGCGATCCGACAGCGCCGCATAGATGCCGACGAGGTTGTCGGCCTCGGGACGCGTCTCCAGGCCCTTCTCCTCGCTCGGCAGCGGCTCCGGATCGGTCTTGGCCTTGCGGACCTTCTGCGCGATCGTGTCGGCATCGTCGGTCAGGTTGATGCGCGAATAGTCCGACGCATCGGACTTCGACATCTTCTTGGTGCCGTCGCGCAGCGACATCACTCGCGTCGCCGGACCGGTGATGAACGGCTCCGGCAGCGGAAAGAACAGGCCGTCGCCGAAGCCCTGGGCGCGGATCGAGTCGCCGAAATCATTGTTGAACTTCTGGGCGATGTCGCGCGAGAGCTCGAGATGCTGCTTCTGGTCCTCGCCGACCGGAACATGGGTCGCGCGATACAGCAGGATGTCGGCCGCCATCAGCACCGGATAGTCGTACAGACCGACGGACGCGTTCTCGCGATCCTTGCCGGCCTTCTCCTTGAACTGCGTCATGCGGTTCAGCCAGCCGATGCGCGCGACGCAGTTGAAGATCCAGGCAAGCTCGGCATGGCCGGAGACCTGACTCTGGTTGAACACGATGTGCTTCTTCGGGTCGATGCCGGCGGCGATGAACGCCGCGGTGACCTCGCGGGTGTTGCGCGCGAGCTCGGCCGGACCGCCCCAGACGTCGATCGGCATCGTGATCGCGTGCATGTCGACGACGCAATAGATGCAGTTGTGCGTCTCCTGCATCTTCACGAAGTTGACGATCGCGCCGAGATAGTTGCCGAGATGCAGGTTGCCGGTCGGCTGGACGCCCGAGAAAACCCGTTCCACGAAGGCCATGGTCGCTGTTCCAGATGATGGATTTGCTGCGTCGTTTGGCACGGGCGCCTCAAAGGTGCAAGTCGCCAGCGGGCAGGTTCGGAACGGAGCGCCGCCGGACCGCCCGGAGCGTCTGGCGCCCGTCGACGACGCCGAGCGCGAGCAGCAACGCTGCGTAGACGATGATCGCTCCGCCGATCAGGGCCGCGAGCAGAATGGCGGTGGCGACATGGCTGCCAGCCGCAACCTTCAGGACGCCGGCGACGGCCCAGAGCGCCACGGCCATCAGGGCTGCGGCCAGCGCGATGCGCGGCAGCCGGCGCCGCGCCGCGCCGGAGATCGCAAAGCCGAAGCTTGACGCGCCGCGCCGGAGCAGCACGACGGCGTTGGCCCAGGCGCCGAGCGCTAGTCCGGCGGCTATGCCGCTCGCGGCAAACATCTGGCCGAGCAGGAACGCCAGCGCGATCGCCACGCCGCATCCGATCAGGGTGGCGCGCAGCGGCGTCTGCGTGTCCTCGCGCGCAAAGAACGCCGGCTGCAGCGCCTTGGTCAGCACCTGCGCGGGCAGCGCCGCCGCGAGCCAGGTCAGCACTTGCGCCGTCGCGGCCGCATCCTCCGCGTCGAACGCGCCATGTTCGAACAGCAGGCCGATGATCGGCGCGTTCAGGATCATCAATCCGAGCGTCGCCGGCAGCGCGAGGCCCATCGTCAGCTCCAGCCCGCGCGATTGCACCTTGGACAGTGCCGCGGCGTCGCCGGCATGCAGCGCGCGCGTCAACTCCGGGATCAGCACGGTGCCCATCGCGACGCCGACGAGGCCGAGCGGCAATTCGATCAGGCGATTGGCGAAATAGAGCCACGACACCGCCGAGGGCGTGGCCGAGGCGATGATCGCGCCACCGACCGCCAGCAGTTGCGGACCCGCGCTGGCAACCATGCCGGGCAGCGCACGCGCGAAGAAGCCGCGCATCGCGGCATCGAACGAGACCCGAACCGGCGTGGCGATCTTGTTCCGGCCGCCGCGCCGCGCCAGCATGATCAGCTGCAGCAGGCCGGCGATGCCGATCGTCGCCGCGAGCAGGAGCGCGCCTCGCGCCGGATCCGGATGTTGCGCCAGCAGCACGATCGTCACCGCGATCAGCGCGACGTTGAACAGCAGCGGCGCAAAGGCTGCCAGCACGAAGCGGCCGCGCGCACTCGACAAGGCGAGCAGCACCGTCGAGGGACCGGCAAATGCGAGATAGGGCAGCATCAGTCGGGCGTCGTTCACCGCCATGGTGAGCGTCTCGTCACCGGCAAAGCCGGGCGCCAGCGCCGTCATCGCGAGCGGCATCAGCAGCGCCAGCGCGAGCGTGGTGGCGAGCAGGCCGGCGCTGACGGTGCCGAGGACGCGCCCGGCGAAAGCGGCCGCCTGCGTTTCACCGTCCTGCTGGTATATCCGCAGCCACGCCGGCACCAGCGCCGCATTGAGCGCGCCCTCGGTCAGCAATCGTCGGATCACGTTGACGAGCTGAAACGCCGCCAGAAACGCATCGGCGACCGGCCCGGCGCCGAGCAGCGCGGCGATCAGCGCGTCCCTGCCGAAGCCGAGCAGCCGCGAGCTGAGTGTTCCTGACAGCACGGTCACGAATGATCGGATCATGAGGCTTCTATAGCAGCGCCGCTTGTGATAGGCCGCAGCGTTTGCAAACGCCGTAAACGGGGCCAGTGGATGACTGACGCGAAATACGATGTTCTCGGCATCGGCAACGCGATTTTTGACGTGCTCGTGCAGGCCGACGAGGCCTTTCTCGCCAGACACGGCATGACCAAGGGCAGCATGGCCCTGATCGACGAGGCCCGCGCGGCGGCGATCTATGCGGATATGGGTCCGGCGACCGAAATGTCGGGCGGCTCCGGGGCTAATACCATCGTCGGGCTGGCCAGCCTCGGCGCGCGTGCCGCCTATGTGGGCAAGGTCAAGGGCGACCAGATCGGGAAGATGTACAGCCACGACATCCGCGCCGCCGGCGTCGCCTTCGACACCGCGCCGGCCGCCGACGGTCCGGCCACCGGCTGCTGCTACATCCTGGTGACGCCGGACGGCGAGCGCACCATGAACACCTATCTCGGCGCCGC
>NZ_CAFJ01000228.1 GCF_000239795.1 Bradyrhizobium sp. STM 3809
GCCGACCGTGATGCGGCGGTTTGGATCACGGTCGATCGGTCCGAGCTGGCGCTGCGGAATGCGCGCGCCGATCCGCTCCCACCATTCGCGCCGGACGGCCTGATGCACGGCGACGTCGGCACCGGGATAGAAATCCAGCGCGAAGATCTTCTTCAGGATGGCGTCCTCGAAATCCGGCTTGATCTCGAGCGCCCGGTCGAAATGCCGGATGGCGCCGGCCGTATCGCCCTGCTTGGCCAGGCAGGCGCCGAGCCAAACCAGGGCCACTTCCGATGCCGGATTCTGCTCCAGCACCCGCTTGCAGGCGAGCATCGCCGGCGCGATCCGCTCGGTGAGCACGCAGACATGCGCCTTGCCGAGCCATGCGGTCTCCAGGCCGCGATCGATGGCCAGCGCCGCATCGAAATCCGCTTCGGCCTGGTCGAACCGCCCCATCTGCACGTAGAGCCGGCCGCGCTGCGCGATGACGGCCGCCATCCCCGGCTTGATGGCGAGCGCGGCGTTGAAGGCCGCGAGCGCCTGCTCGAGATGGCGCAGATTGACGCTGACGAGCCCCTTGCCGAAGGTGGCCTGCATGTGGCGCGGCGCCAGCGCAAGGGCGCGATCGAAGCTCTGCCGGGCCTCTTCGTTGCGATGAAGCAGCAGTTGGGCCATGCCGCGGTTGCAATAGGCGTCGGCAAAGTCAGGCTTCAGCGCGACGGCGCGGTCATGCATCTCGATCGCCGGCGCAAACAGCTGCATGTTCATCAAGGTGTTGCCCAGGCTCGTCAGCGCGGCGGCGAAATTGGGCTTCAGCGCGATCGCGCGCTCCTGCGCCGCGCGGGCCTCCTCGTAGCGCTTCATGCTGAACAGGACGAGGCCGAGATTGGCCTGCGCCTCGGCATGGCGCGGCTCCAGCGCGACCGCCCGGGCCAGCGCCTGCTCGGCGAGATCGAGCCGGCCGCTGTCCAGCGCGGAGGCGCCGAGCAGATGCAGCGCCTCGAAATGGTCCGGCACCAGCGCCAGAACCTGCCCGCACACCGCCTGGGCATCCGCATGCCGGCCGGCCCGATAGGCCTCGACGGCCTTCGGCAGCAGGCCATCCGCCTGCTTGCGGTTCTTCTTCTGCAGACGCGCGTTCTGGAACGCGCGCGATCCGATCGTGCTTTGCAAGGATATGCTCCGGCGGAGGACTCCGGGGCTATCTAGCACGGCTCGCGTGATTCGCGGGGAGAGGCCGCCCTACTCGCGGCGGTAATCGTCCTCGATGCGGATGATGTCGTCCTCGCCCAGATAGGAGCCGGTCTGCACCTCGATCAGCTCCAACAGGATCTTGCCGGGGTTGTCCAGCCGGTGCACGGCGCCCATCGGGATGTAGATCGACTCGTTTTCATGCACGGTCTTCACCATCTCGTTCACGGTGACCCGCGCCGTCCCGCGCACCACGATCCAGTGCTCCGAGCGGTGATAGTGCTTCTGCAGCGACAGCCGCTGGCCGGGCTTGACGACGATGCGCTTGACCTGATGGCGCTCGCCATTGTCGACCGACTGATAGCTGCCCCAGGGACGATGCACCTTGATGTGGGCCTCGGTGACCTCGGGCGCCACCGTCTTGAGCTTGGCGACCAGCCGCTTCAGCCCGTTGGCATCGCGCTGGCGCGACACCAGGACGGCGTCCTGCGCGGCGACGACGACGAGATCGTCGACGCCTTCGAGCGCGACCAGCGCCTTGTCGGTGACGACGTTGCAGTTGCGGGAATCCTCGAACACGGCGGTGCCGCGCGCGGCGTTGCCCTGTCCGTCCTTGTCCGACAATTCCCACACGGCATGCCAGGAGCCGACGTCGGACCAGCCGCAGGACACCGGTGTCACGGCCGCCCGCTCGGTCTTCTCCATGACGGCATAGTCGATGGAGATCGGCTTGGCGGCCGCAAAGGCATCGGAGTTCAGGATGATGAAGCTGAGGTCGCGGCCGGCCTTGGTTACCGACTCCGATACCGTCTGCACGGTGGCCGCGTCGTATTTGCGGTACTCGTCGAGCAGGACGGAGGCGCGGAACATGAAGTTGCCGCTGTTCCAGAGATAGCCCTCGCGAATGTAGGTCTCGGCTGTCGCCTGATCCGGCTTCTCGACGAATCTCGCGACCGCCCGGACCTCCCCGGAGACCGGCGCGCCCGGGCAGATATAGCCGTATTCGGTGGCCGCACGCTCCGGATTGACGCCGAAGGTGACGATGCGGCCGGCCTCGGCCGCGGCAAGCCCGTCGCGGCAGGCGGCGAGGAAGGCGGCGGTGTCACGCACGACGTGGTCGGCGGCGAGCGCCAGCACCACGGCATCGGAGTCGCGCGACTGCGCGAAGGCGGCGCCGGCGGCGATCGCAGGGCCCGAATCGCGCCGCATCGGCTCCAGCAGCACGTCGGCCTCGATGCCGATCTCGGCCAATTGCTCCAGCACCATGAAGCGGTAGGCGGCGTTGGTGATGATGATCGGACGCGCGAAGAGATCGGCGTCCGACACCCGCAGCAGCGTGTCCTGGAAGGTCGAGCGGGCGCCGAACAGCGGCAGGAACTGTTTGGGCCTGACCTCGCGTGATGCAGGCCATAGCCTCGTTCCGGCACCGCCGCACATGATGAGAGGGATGATGCGTCCGGTCATGAAATGAGATCCTCAAATCCGATGATAGTCGCGATACCAGGCTGCAAACCGCGCGATACCGTCGGCGATCGAGGTGGCCGGCCGGAAGCCGATGTCCCGCTCGAGATCGCTGACGTCCGCATAGGTCGCCTCGACGTCCCCGGGCTGCATCGGCAGCATCTCCTTGATGGCCGGCCGCCCGAACTCCTTCTCCAAAAGGGTTATCACGTCGGTCAGGTTCTCAGGATGATTGTTGCCGATATTGTAAATCCGCCATGGCGCCCGGCTGCTCGACGGGTCCGGCTTGTTTCCGTCCCAATCCGGGTTTCCCTGTGGCGGACGGCCGATCAACCGCACGATCGCCTGCACGATATCGTCGACATAGGTAAAATCACGCCGCATCCGGCCGTGGTTGAACAGCCTGACCGGCTGTCCGGCGAGAATGGCCTTGGCGAAGATGAACATCGCCATGTCCGGCCGGCCCCACGGACCGTAGACGGTAAAGAAGCGCAGGCCGGTCGCCGGCAGCCGGTACAGATGGCTGTAGGAATGCGCCATCAGCTCGTTCGCCTTCTTGCTCGCGGCATAGAGGCTGATCGGGTGGTCGACATTGTCCCTGACCGAGAACGGCAGCTTGGTGTTGGCGCCATAGACCGACGAGGACGAGGCGAACAGCAGATGCTCGCAGCCGTGATGCCGGCAGCCCTCCAGCACGTTGATGAAGCCCTCGAGATTGGCATCGACATAGGCGTGCGGATTTTCCAGCGAGTAGCGCACGCCGGCCTGGGCGGCGAGATGCACCACCGCGGGAAAACGATGCGCGGCGAACAGCGCCTTGATCGCGGCGCGGTCGACGAGATCGAGCTTGTGGAACGCGAAGCCGGGCTTCGCCTTCAGGATGTCGAGGCGCGCCTCTTTCAGCTTCGGATCGTAATAGGAATTGATGTTGTCGAGGCCGATCACCTGCCGCCCCTCGGCGAGCAGTTGCTGCGTCAGGTGGAAGCCGATGAAGCCGGCGGCGCCAGTGACGAGAATGGGTTGGTTTGCCATGGTCGCTCCGTCAGGGCCGCCACAGCTCGATGGCGCCGGGTTTGCTCGCGCGGTCGAGCTTCATCTTGACGTCGAGCACGAGGCCGCTTCCCTCGCGCAGCAGGCCTTGCACGAGCGGCCAGCCGCCGGCCAGGAACTGATCGTGCGAGACCGCCAGCACGACCGCATCCGCCGGACGCAGCGCCTCGATCGCGGTGAGGCCGATGCCATACTCCTCGTGCACGGCAGCGCTGTCCGCCAGGGGATCGGCGACCTGCACCTCGATGCCGAACGACTGCAATTCGCTGATGATGTCGATCACCCGGGAATTGCGGATGTCCGGAACATTCTCCTTGAAGGTCATGCCGAGGATGGTGACGACGCCGCTGCGGCCCTTGCGCTTCAACAGCCCGCGAATGCATTCGCGCGCGATGCGCCGGCCCATCTCGTCGTTGATGCGACGACCCGCCAGGATCACCTCGGGATGATAGCCCGCCTTCTCGGCACGGTAGGTCAGGTAATAGGGATCGACGCCGATACAGTGGCCGCCGACGAGGCCCGGCGTAAACGGCAGGAAGTTCCACTTGGTCGCGGCCGCCGCCAGCACGTCGCCGGTGTCGATCTCGAGCGCCTGGAAGATCAGCGACAGCTCGTTCATGAAGGCGATGTTGAGGTCGCGCTGCGTATTCTCGATCACCTTGGCCGCCTCCGCCACCTTGATCGAGGGCGCGCGGTGGATGCCGGCCTTCACAACTGATCCGTAGACATCGGCGACGATCTGCAGCGTCTGCGGATCTTGCGCCGACACCACCTTGGTGATCGTCTCGAAGCGATGCGTCCTGTCGCCCGGATTGATACGCTCCGGCGAGTAGCCGACGTGGAAGTCGCTCCCGGCCTTCAGCCCGGAGCCGTTCTCCAGCAGCGGCAGGCAGTCTTCCTCGACGGCGCCAGGATAGACCGTGGACTCATAGACCACGATGTCACCGCGCTTGAGCACCGCGCCGACCGTCCGGCTGGCAGAAAGCATCGCGCTCAGATCGGGCCGGCGCGCGCCGTCGATCGGCGTCGGAACGGTGACGATGAAGAAATCCGCCGCGGCCATCTCCCGGGGATCGCTGGTGAAGCGCAGTCCCGGCCGCCTGAGATCGGCCCCCTCGACCTCACAGGTCCGATCCCTGCCGTCCCTCAGCTCGGCAACCCGGCCCGCGTCGATATCGAAGCCGATCGCCGGGCAGCCGGCGCGCGCAAACGCAGCGGCGACCGGCAGGCCGACGTAACCAAGGCCTATCACCGCGATCTTCCGGCCATGAGACATAAATTGATATTCCGGTCGTTTCGGAGGCCATTGACGCCACCCCTGCGACTGTTTAGCCACCGGGGCATCAGGACCGCAAGGGGTCGGCCGCCGCCACGGCGCGGACCTCGCTGGGGTCCGGTCCGCCAGGACGGGGGGTTGCGCGTCTCGCACTCGGCTTGGGCCCCTTCAACCAAGAGCGAAGCCGACCCTCGCATGCGTGCGTTTTTGATTCTCCTCCTTCGGATCGTGGTGTCGCTCGCTTTGCTGTATCTCGCGCTGCGCGGGATCAATTTCGCGGCGATCCGCGAGCGGCTGAGCCAGATCAGCATCGGCTGGATCGTGCTGGCGGTCGCCATCACCCTGGTCCAGATCTTCATCGGCGCGCTGAGGTGGCGCGAGATCTCCGCGCTGTGCGGCGCGCCGCTGACCGATCTCAGGGCATTCCGCTACAACATGATCGGCGCCTTCTTCAACCAGACCCTGCCCTCCTCGATCGGCGGCGACGCCGTACGGCTGTGGCTGATCGGCCGCACCGGCGCGGGCTGGCGCGCCGCCAGCTACTCGATCCTGACCGACCGCGCCGTCGGCTTCATCGCGCTGGCGCTGATCATCGTGGCGAGCCTGCCCTGGAGCTACGGCATGATCGCCGACGAGCACGGCCGCCTCGCCTTGGTGCTGGTCGACGCCGCCGCGCTGGCGGCCGGCGTCGGCTTTCTCGTCGTGGGCTATCTGCCGGCCAGATGGATGAAGGCGTGGTGGCCGACACGCCATGTCCACGCGTGCTCGGTGATCGCCAACAAGGTGATCTTCGGCCCGGCGATAGCCGCCAAGATCGCGGTGCTGTCGCTGTCGATCCATGTGCTCGCCGTCGTCATCGCCTGGTGCGCGGTGCGCTCGATCGACGCCCCCGCCGCGTTCGAGCAGTTGTTCCTGCTGACGCCGCCGATCATGCTGATCACGATGCTGCCGATCTCGATCGCGGGCTGGGGCGTGCGCGAGGCGACGATGATGGTGGCGTTCGGCTATGCCGGGCTGGCGCCGGCGGACGGCACGGTGGTCTCGATCCTGTTCGGCGCCGTCTATTTCATCGTGGGCGGCATGGGCGGCCTCGTCTGGATTTTCAGCGCCGAGAAGGGCCAGGGCAAGATGGCGGTGCCCGCCACGGTCGAAGACTGAGCGAGCTTACGCCTGCGCCCATTCGTCGTGCCAGGCCTCGGCCATCAGCACGTTCCAAAGCCAGTAGGAATGATTGTGCCGGCGGCTGAGATGCTCGTCGAACATCCGCGTCACCGGCGCCGGATCGAACAGGCCCTGCCGCCGCAGCCGCGCCGGGGAGAGCAAGTCCGCAGCCCATGATTTCAGCGGCCCGCGCAGCCACGCATCCAGGGGAATGCTGAAGCCGGTCTTCGGCCGGTCGATCATCTCCGCGGGCACGTGCCGGTACAGCACCTGCCTCACCAGCCATTTGCCGCGGCCGTCGCGCACCTTCATATCGGGCGGAACCCGCGCTGCGAACTCCACGACGTCCTTGTCGAGGAAGGGCACGCGGGTCTCCAGCGCCACCGCCATCGCCGCCCGGTCGACCTTCTGCAGGATGTCGTCGGTGAGATAGCTCAGGGAATCGGCCAGCGTCATCTGGTCGAGCGGATCGAGCGCAGTCGTCAGCTGGCGCATCTGGTTTGCCGCCCAGCCCGCCTGCTCCGAGCCGCCAACGACGGTCGCGGCGGGGTCCTGATCGATCGAGCATAGCGACCGGTACAGGCCATCGAAGCCCTCGGCGGCGATGATCCGGCCGAGCTTGGCAACCTGGTCCCCGGCGTGCCGGACCTTCAGTCGCGCCGGCAGCACGGGCTGCAGCAGGTTGAGGATCGTATCGGCCGGCTCCGGCGCGATCGCGCCGAGAACGGCGCCGAGCGCCCGGCGCAGCGGCATCGGCAGGCGCGCCAGGCGGGCCTGCAGCGCCCCGCCCCAGACATGCCTGTTATAGCCGCCGAACAGCTCATCACCCGCATCACCCGAGAGCGCGACGGTGACATGGCGGCGCGCGAGCTGCGCCACCAGATGAGTCGGGACCTGCGAGGAATCGGCGAACGGCTCGTCGTAGATCCGTGGCAGCTTCGGCACGACATCCATCGCCGTCCGCGCATCGACATAGAGCTCGGTATGATGGGTGCCGAGATGCTGCGCCACCCGGCGCGCATCCTCGGCCTCATTGTAGCCGCCCTCGCTGAAGCCGATGCTGAAGGTGCGGACCGGCTGGCTCGCCTGCGCCTGCATCAGCGCCACGATGGTCGACGAATCGACGCCCCCCGAAAGGAATGCGCCGAGCGGCACATCCGACAGGCACTGCCGCTTGACGGCCATGGACAGCAACTGCTCCAGGCGCGCGATGGCTTCCTGCGTGCTGCTGATCCGGTCGTGCTGGGCTGCAACGACCCGATCACGCAGCGACCAATAGGACTTCGGCTCGGGCCAGGCTCCGGGCCGCGTATCGGCTGCAAAGCTCACCGACGAGGCCGCGGGCAGCTTCCGGACGCACTGCCAGATCGTGGCCGGCGCCGGCACGTAGGAATAACGCATGAACGCCGTGAGCGCCGCCCGATCGAGCGAGGGCGCCCAATCAGGATGGACGGCCAGCGCCTTCAGCTCGGAGCCGAATACCAGGTCCGCCCCGCTCCAGCCGTAGAACAGCGGCTTCTCGCCAAACCGGTCGCGCGCCAGGGTCAATTGCCGCGTCTCGGCATCCCACAGCGCGAACGCGAACATGCCGATGAGGCGCTGCAGCGCCGGCTCCACCCCCCATTGCCTGACGGCGGCGAGCAGCGTCTCGGTGTCGGAATGGCCCCGCCAGTTCGGCGCGGCGCCGCACGCCTCGAGCTCGGCGCGAATGTCGAGATGATTGTAGATCTCGCCGTTGAAGGTGATCGTGTAGCGACCGCAAGCGCTGTGCATCGGCTGCGCGCCCGCTTCGGACAGATCGAGGATCGCCAGACGCCGCTGGCCCAGCGCAATGCCGTGCCGCCCGTCCCGCCAAGTTCCCGACGCATCCGGCCCGCGGTGCGCCAGAGCGTTCGTCATCCGCCCCGCGGCGTCCGAAAGGCCGCTGTCGTCGGCTCCCCCGGGTCTCAGCAGACCGGCTATGCCGCACATGAGGTCATCTCCGATGCTGCCGAAGCCGCTGCATGACTCAGTCCTGTTCGGCGGCATCGAGAAGGAATTCCTTCTCGTGTCTCGCCAGGAAGCCAAGGCTCGGGCGGCTCGTCCCGTAGTAATACGGCAAGGCGAGCGCCCGCCGCCAGCGTGAAAGCAGTCTCTCGCCATCGTGGCCTCCGTCGAATTCGACGGTCCGACCATCGGCAATCGCCAGGATTTCTTCGGCCGTACCCAGGATGTCCTGGGCCGAATTGTTCTCGGGCTGCGCCCCGTTCCGGCCGAGCACTGCGGCGTCGAACACCCGCCAGCGCCAAGGCGTGCTCGTCAGCTGGCGCTGCGTCAGCATGGTCCCATCCGCCGTCCGAACGGGTTTCAGCGCAAACCGGACATTGCTGTTCCACAATTGAGCATCGGTGGTGATCGCATTCACGATCGCACAAGGAATGCCGAAACTCACCGCGACGTTCGTCAATCCAGAGGTCGTTCCGATGAAGGCCTTGGCATGCCGGATCAGATGGACGTCCATCGCATCGGACCTGAAGTCGCTCAACGCATAGTCGACCGTCCGCTCGAGCGCCGGCAGCTTCGGCGAGTTCGGGCCGCCAAGCTTGACGACCCAGCCGCCCCGTGCCGTGATGAGACGAATCGCATCGAGCAGCGTTTCGATCGGCGCATTGCGATGCGTCTGGCCGGTTCCCATGAACTCGAAATAATGCGCAGCGTCCCGCGTGTGCAGGCAGACGTACCAATCTTCGGGCTTCATGCCGTATCGATCCCGTAGACCGCGGATCGGGTCGCTGCCGTTTGCAGCGGCATCCGCGCGAAACAGGCTGTCGTAAGCATCGCGCAGAAGGTGTCCCCTGCCTTGTCGCTCCCACGCCTCGATCGCGAGCGCACCGGCCTCCTGCCACGCCACCACCTGGCCATCAGGAAGCCGGAAGGCGTTGAAGTTCAATCCGTACCAGCGCTGCAGCGAGAGCAGTTCCTCGGCTGTTGCCTCGGATACATCTTCGCCGACTGATACGATCTTACAGAGACCATCGAACAGCCGGAAGAACGCGGCGTTGGCAATCAGATTCGGCCGCACCACCATGACCGGCTGTCCCGACCACCAGCCGATGTCCCGCATGCGCAGCAGGATGTCGAGCATGCCGAGATGCCCGATCTGCGTGGTCCACTCCTCCGGGATCAGGCTCAGCTGATCAAGTGATACGTCGAGCTGAGCCAACAGCGTGCGGAGAGCTTCCGAGATATCGGGACTGCCCTGCTGTCGCAGTCGCGCCTGCGCGTTCAGCGCGCGCTCGTAGAGGCGCGGACCGACGTCGCCGCGCCCGACATGCGTGACGCGCTGTCCGGCGAAGTTGCAGAGATCGAACATCCGCCCCGCGGCGCCACTCGCAAAATCGAGCCGATTAGGCGAATACCTCCGCCCCGAGCGCGCGGCGATGTTCTGATGCGGGCGAAGCCAGCCGCTGTCGAGCCGGCAGGCGGTCTCCATGCTCTGCAAGGCTGCCGCCTCGTCGTCGGCGACGATCTCGATCATGGCGGTCAGATGGGCGAGATGAGACGTCGGCTCGAGCTTGGCGGCCCTGATCTGCAGCACGGCTCGATACGCCTGCTCGAACTCACCCAGTTCGAAGTGCGACCGAAGCAGCGCAAAGGCGACGTGAGACGATGACGTCGCCAGATCGTTGACAGCGATCCATTCGCATGCCTCGCGATACGCTCCGATGCCGTGCAGCACCCGGGCAGACGACAGCCGAAAGAAAGAGGACAATCGCGACACAAACCGAAGATCGGGCGCGTCGGCGAGACGCGACGTCGCGTACGGGAAATAGGCCTGGTAGAGCCGGCCACGTCCCTTGAGATTGATCGATTCGAGCAGGACGAGAAGCAGGAACACCAGCCGCGGCGGCAAGGTGTTGAGGCCAATCCCGGCAACGACAAAACAAAAATAGACGAAGCGCCTGGAGGGCCGCCCCAGGAGCCTCCTCACAACGGACATGCATCAATTCCTTGCTGGACCCGGCAGCCGCCCTGATGCGGACAGACAGCGGGCTGCGGACGAGGCTATCCTCGAACATGCGCGAAGGCGGGGACGCGCACGAGGAGTTCGCAGCCATCGCATTGAAACGAAACGCATTGAAACGAAACGCACTGAAACGAAACGCATCGAAACGAAACGAACCTCGGCCATGGCGCGCGCTGTCCCGCGCATCGACGTCCCCCACAGCAAGTGCACGGCGGACGCGCGAAAGCCGGTTGGTGCGTGTGGAAGTCGCCGAGATATAGCCGAAAGATTCTCGACCGAAAAGCACCAACAGACCCGCGCATCTCCGTTCATGTTGCGCCCTTTCCCCAAGGGCTCGCCGACAATCCCCGACAGATCGCCGCTTTGCCCGGCCTCCAACTTGGCAGGCCGGGCAATCGTTGATAAAGCAGCACAACCTGCAGCAACATCAAGAAACTATGTTATGCTCTTCACGCAATTTGAGTTTCTATTCCTGTTCCTGCCGGTGACGTTCGCCGGATACTTCCTGCTGGCGCGATTTTTCGAGGCGCCGGCGCCGCGCCTGGCTTGGCTGGCCGCCGCGTCCCTGGCCTTCTACGGCTATTGGGACCTGCACTTCGTTCCGATCATCCTCGTCTCGATCGTGTTCAATTACACGATGGGCCTTCTGATCGCGGGCCAGAGCGGCAAGGTGCGCAGCGGCCTGCTCGCGACCGCCGTCGCCCTCAACCTCGCGGCGCTGGCGTTCTACAAGTACACAAATTTCGGCATTCAGATCTTCAACGCACTCACCGCGTCGAAATACCCATTCCTTGCGATCGTGCTCCCGCTCGGGATTTCGTTCTTCACCTTCACGCAGATCGCCTATCTGGCGGATGTCTATGGCGGCTATGCCCGTGAACGGAGCTTCGTCAAATACGGCCTGTTCGTGACCTATTTTCCGCATCTGATCGCCGGTCCAATTCTTCATCATCGCGAGATGATGCCGCAGTTCGGCTCCGAGGACAGCAGGAGGATCTCGGTCGAGAACGTTGCGATCGGGCTGACGATCCTGACAATCGGCCTGTTCAAGAAGTCATTCATCGCCGACGGCTTCGGACTGGTCGCAAACCCGGTGTTCCAAGCCGCCAATTCCAGCCATCTTCACCTGATCGACGCCTGGGGCGGTGCGCTCGCCTACTCGCTGCAGATCTATTTCGACTTCTCCGGCTACTCGGACATGGCGATCGGTATCTCGATCATGTTCGGGATCAAGCTGCCGTTCAATTTCGACTCCCCCTATAAATCGCAGAGCATCGTCGAGTTCTGGCGGCGCTGGCACATCTCGCTGTCCCGTTTCCTGCGTGACTATCTCTACATCCCGCTGGGCGGCAACCGCCACGGCGAGCACCGTCGGAATGCAAACCTGTTCACCACCATGCTGCTCGGCGGGCTCTGGCACGGCGCCGGCTTCACGTTCGTGATCTGGGGGGCCCTGCACGGGCTGTTCCTGATCGTCAATCACCGCTGGGGCAAGTTCGTCGAGAAGCGGCCGGCGCTCGCGCGTCACTCCGGCTCGGTGTGGTACGCGGCCGCGGCGCTGCTGTTGACGCAGTTTGCCGTCGTGCTCGCCTGGGTCTTTTTCCGCGCCGACAACCCCAATGCGGCGATCCGGCTGATCAAGGGCATGATCGGCCTCTCCTCTCCGGAGAAGATCACCATGACCAATCTGGTCGACCCACGCGTCATGATCGCAATCCTGGCGGGCTATGCCGCCTGCCTTGCGCTCCCCAACGTCAACGCGATGTTCGATCGATGGAAGGTCGGCCTCGAGACCTATCACAATCCGCGGCCGTGGAGCGTTCTGAGCTTGAACTGGCGCCCCTCGCTCGCCTGGGCGATCGGGACGTCGGTGGCTCTCGTCGCGGCCGTAATCATGAACATCATCGCCGGCGACACCTCGCAGTTCCTGTATTTCCAGTTCTGATCGATCCTCATCCATGGGACACTCTGGCAACGCTCATTCCCGGGATTTCACCGATCGCGAGCCAAGTTCTCTGCTTCTTGAGGCACAAAACGATCATCGAACGGGCATGGCACGGTACGTCGCGATCATCGTGGTGCTGTTTGCCGCCGCCTTCGTGCCGGTACTCGCGGCGCTCGAATGGGTCGGCTGGGGCCTGGGTGCGACCGTTCCGCTGTCCAGGATTGCGGCAGAGCAGTCACGCGACGACAGGCTCGTCTGGCTGGGTGCGTTCAAGGACTATGCGCCGTTCAAGCTCGAACGCATCAAGCTCGTCCAGCCTGAAGTGCTGTTGGTTGGCAGTTCGCGCTGCGGGCAGGCGCGCGCGCCGATGTTCCGTCCCTACGTCGCCTACAACGCCTGCCTGACGGCCTGGCCGCTCACCCATGTCGTCGACTTCGTCGATCGCGCGACGACGGCGGCAAAGCCGCGGGTGGTCATTGTCGCGCTCGATTACTTCCTGTTCGGCGATTTCCTCGCCGACGCCTGGCGGAAGGAGCGTACGATGGACTTCAGTCAGGGCATCGACTCGCACCGGCGCAAGCTGCATGACGTGGCGGATTTCGCCGTGCGTACCGGCGGAGACGCCGCTGCCGTTGTTGCGGCGGCGACGACTCCGCAGGTCGAGCCCATCGACCACAACCGGCTGATCGGCACGGAGGCCATCCGCGGGAAGTTCGGCTTCCGCAATGACGGCTCCGTCATGGTGGCGCCGCCCTACCGGGCCATCGCCGCCGAGACGCTGTCGCGCGGCGCCCAGTACGTGACGTCCTCTTTCCCCGGCGCGCCGCATCTCAGCGAACGGCAATTCGGCGAGATCGAGCGGCTGGCGCAGCTGTCACGGGAGCGTGGCTTCAAGGTCGTGGCGGTTCAATATCCCTTTGTCGAGAGCGCCGCAGCCTTTCTCGACACCGACGAGGCGTACCGGCCCTATTCCGGCCTGTGGCGCGAGCTCCGGAGCCGGGAGACGACCGAACGGCTCGCGAAACTCGGAATCTCGTTCTACGACATGAGCCGCACGCCGATTTCGCAGGACGACCAGAATTTCTTCGATCCTGCACATCCGTCGGAACGCGGCATGCTGAAGACCTATCTCGCCTTGCTCGACCGGCCCGAGTTCGGCATGCTGTTCCCGAAGATCGACCGCGATGCCCTCGCCGCCGACCTGGACCGGGCCAAGGAAGAACAGTTCGATCTGTATCACTGAGCCGTGCGGGCCTGATCCGACCTCCGATCGCCGCTGCCGCTCGCGCCCGACGGAAACGCCTCCTTGAACGCCCGCGTCTTGACGAGCTCGGCGGCGAGATAGCTGGTGAACTTCTCCGCGCCGCGCCTGTCCAGATGACCTCCGCCATCGACCGTCGTCAGTCCGTCGAATGGCGGAGCAATGAGCTCCACGTCGAGCGCACGGGCGAGTTGCTCGGCTTGGCGCACGCACGACTGGCTGTGCGGGACGAGCATGAACACGACCCTGCCGCCGATCTCCTTCAGGAACGTCCTGGCGTAAGCGATAATCTCGGCGGTGGTGTCACAGGCCTGATCGCGCGCCGACAACATCGGCTTGTTGTTGGACGCGACGTAGCTCGGATTGACATCGAGCGCCATGTCGCCGGTCGAGACGCTGCGATAGAGCCCGCTATCGGAAAAATGCCCCGTATGCGCCGCGGAAACGACGTCCTCGATGCGCCAGCGCAGATTGCGCCCGATGACGGTGAGGTAGCCGCGCAAGCGGTCGCGCGTCGCCGCTGCGAGCGGGACCTTCTGCGGCCCCAGCGTGACGTTGAGATCGCGGCTGAAGAAATGGGCGAACTGATCGTCGACGTTGATCACCCAGAGCGGCGCCCGGATGTTCCAGCGGGCGATCACCCGACGGGAGAACTCGCCGCCCCGGATGCCGACGAAGGCCATATTGTAGAGCTTCAGCCGGTCGAGTCGGTCCGATACTTGCAACGTTTGCCGGTCGATCGCATAGCTCACGAAGGACGGTCCGAGGAACACGACGTCGGCGGCCTTGGCGGCTGCGACAGACGATCCGATGTTGCTGTAGAAGATGTCCTGATCCTGGATCTGCGGAATGTGCTGACCACCGAAATCCCGGTACCAGTTGCGATCCCCTGCCCGCTCGATCTGAGAGAAATGGTCGGGCAACGCGGTTGCGTCGAAGGCGATCATGAACGCCGCAACGAGTGCCAGAACGCCCAGAACGCAGCTTGCCACCACCACGATGTATCTGCGCAGAGGCCCTTTGTCTGCGGCACTTTCGGGCATCCACTCGGCCCGTTTCAACATGGATTGTTTCTCAACTCTCGGCCCAGGCGCTGCGCATGCTTCTCATCGAACGAGCGATACAGACTGGCCGCCGTGAACTCAAGCCGCCCGGGTCGGATCAAGGATGCCAGGCACGCCGCCGAGCCGACATGCGCAGCCCCTGCAACTACAGCGTCCGGCCCCGCGAGGTGAGCATCTGCTTCCCAACCGTGCTGCACATATCGTTTCAGTTCCGCCTGCCTCATTCCGCCGACAGGGGTTTGTGCTGCTGCGCACACCTGATAAAGAGGTGAGCCGAATGCAGCGACCCGCCATGCTCGATCTGAGCTAACATGACCATGCATTGACTTTTCGCAATGAAATCAACGCCGACCATTGAAGCGAAACATGCCGAAGCCGGTTCTCCGAAGCCGAGAGGCGACGCTTACGAGGCGCTCTCGGGTCAGCGATTCGGTCGCGCAGAATCTGTCGTGACCGCCACCAGATCAGCACAATCGAGCCGGAGGCGAAATCCTTGGACCAGGTGATCGATACGGCGCGGATGGATCTGGCCTGCCAGAGCATTCGCGCATCCTGCGAGTCCGGGCAGACGATTGGGTTCGTGTCAGGCAATTTCAACGTCGTGCACCCCGGACATTTACGGCTCTTGAAGTTCGCCGCCGAACAGGCGGACGTGCTGGTGGTCGGCGTGAACCCGGATTCCACGCCGGGCGTGACCCTGGCGCAGGACATGCGCCTCGAAAATGTGCGATCCATCGCTTTTGTGCACCATGTTGTGCGCTTGGAAACAAATGCCTCCGATTTCATCTCGCACCTGAAGCCGACCGTCGTCGTCAAGGGCAAGGAGTTCGAGGACCGCGCCAATCCCGAACAGGAAGCTGTGGACGCCTATGGCGGCCGCCTGATCTTCTCGTCGGGCGAGTTGCGGTTCGCGTCGCTGTCGCTGCTGGAGCGCGACGCCAATATCGACATTTCCACTGTCCGCAAGCCGCTGGAATTCCCCAAGCGTCACGGCTTCGATATCTCGAACCTGAAGGATCTGCTCGGCAAGCTTGCCGGCATGCGGGTGGCCGTCATCGGCGATCTCATCGTCGACGAGTATGTCACCTGCGACGCGGTCGGCATGTCCCAGGAGGACCCGACGATCGTCGTGACGCCGCTGATGACCCGCACCTTCGTCGGTGGCGCCGGCGCGGTGGCGGCGCATGCGCATGGCCTCGGCGCGGACGTGAAGTTCTTCACACTGGTCGGCGACGACGAAGCCGCGCGGTTCGCGCGCAGCACGCTCGAGCAGCACGGGGTGAACTTCAATGCCTTCACCGACCAGAGCCGGCCGACCACCCGCAAGCAACGCTTCCGCGCGCTCAACAAGACGCTGCTGCGCGTCAACCATCTGCGCCAGCATGCCTCCGACGCCGACTTGCAGCGGCAGATGCTGACCTCCGTCGAGCGCGCGCTGAAGACCTGCGATCTCCTGCTGTTCTCCTGCTTCAACTACGGCTGCCTGCCGCAGGATCTGGTCGATGCGATCGCCGATCGCGCCCGCGCCCAGGGCGTCATGATGGCCGCCGACAGCCAGGTGTCGTCGCAGACCGGCGACGTCTCCCGATTCAAGGGCATGACCCTGCTGACGCCGACCGAGCGCGAGGCGCGCGTCGCGCTGAACGACTTCATCTCCGGCCTCGCCGTCATCAGCGAACGGCTGGTCGAGCGTGCCCGCACCAAGAATCTGGTGATCACGCTCGGCGCCGAGGGCGCGTTGATCAACACGATGGCGGAGGGCATCTTCACCTCCGACCGCCTGCCCGCGTTCAATCCGTCGCCGAAGGATGTCTCGGGCGCCGGCGACAGCTTCTTCATGGCCTGCTCGATGGGCCTGCGCGCGGGAGCGGATATCTGGCGCGCCTCCTATCTCGGCTCGCTGGCCGCCGCCCTCCAGGTCTCCCGGGTCGGCAACCTGCCGCTGACCACCGCCGAACTGGTGCGCGAGATCGACGAGACCGGCTTCAGCCAGGAATAAATTCAAGAGCAGGATCAGGAACAGGATGACGTCATGCGTGCCCTTCTGCTCGCCGCAGGAATCGGAAGCCGGCTGCGCCCGCTGACCAATACGACGCCGAAATGCCTCGTACGTGTGCACGATCGGCCCTTGCTGGACTATTGGCTCGATCTCGTGTTCGAAGGTGGCGTCGAGCGGGCGCTGTTGAACACGCATTGGCTTGCCGAGCAGGTCCGCGCCCATGTCGCGCAGTCGCGATGGCGCGACCGGATCGATCTCGTTCACGAAGATGAACTGCTCGGCACCGGCGGCACCGTGCTCGCCAACCGCGAGTGGTTCGGCGACCAGCCGTTCATGGTGGCCCACGCAGACAATTTGACCGATTTCGACGTCAAGGGGCTGCTCTCCGCGCATCGGGGCCGGCCCGACGGCTGCATCATGACGATGCTGGCCTTCCGGACCGACGATCCGAGCTCGTGCGGGATTCTCGAGCTGGATGCCGAGCACCGCGTGATCGCTTTCCACGAGAAGGTCAAAAATCCGCCCGGGAACCTCGCCAATGGCGCGGTCTACGTGTTTGATCCCCGTGTCATCACCGACATCGCGGCGCTCGGAAAACCGGTCGTCGATCTCTCCACCGAAATCATCCCCAATTATTTGGGACGCATTTTGTGCGTGGAAACCAGCGGTTATCATCGGGACATCGGCAACCCGGAAAGCTTGCGCCGGGCTCATTTGGAGTTTAAGCACGAACCGCGCCGTGGCGGGGAGGCTTGACGGGCGGCTTTGGCCGCCAGGCTGGTCGCCTTCCCCTGCCAATTTGCATAAAGGTGCGCGCGACGCGCCAGCCGGCGAGACGACAGGCGAGCCACGGGGATTGCGCAGATGAAGATATTCGTGACCGGAGCGTGCGGCTACAAGGGCAGCGTGCTCGTGCCGAAGCTCCTGAAGGCCGGCCACAAGGTCGTCGCGTTCGACATCATGTGGTTCGGCAACTTCCTCGATCCGCATCCGGATCTCACCGTTGTCCAGGGCGACGTGCGCAATCCGGACGCCATCGACCTGACCGGCGTCGACGCGATCATCCATCTCTCCAGCGTCGCCAATGATCCCTGCGGCGATCTCGACCCGAAGCTGACCTGGGAGATCTCCTGCCTCGCCACGATGCAGCTTGCCGACCGCGCCTACCGCCACGGCATCAAGCGCTTCATCTACGCCTCCTCCGGTAGCGTCTACGGCGTGAAGGAGGAGGAGCAGGTCACCGAGGACCTCGAGCTGCTGCCGATTTCCGAATACAACAAGACCAAGATGTGCGGCGAGCGCATCGTGCTGTCCTACAAGGACGACATGGTGGTGCAGATCGTCCGCCCGGCCACCGTCTGCGGCTACTCTCCGCGCCAGCGTCTCGACGTGTCCGTCAACATGCTGACGATGCAGGCGCTGATGAACGGCCGCATCACCGTGTTCGGCGGCGACCAGACGCGCCCGAACATTCATATCGACGACATCACCGATCTCTATCTCTTCCTGCTCGATCATCCCGAACATACCGGTGTCTACAATGCCGGGTTCGAGAACATCTCGATTCTCGACATCGCCAAGCTCGTCACCAAGCACGTGCCGGCAGAGGTCGTCGTGACGCCCTCGAACGATCCGCGCAGCTATCGTGTCAATTCCGACCGCCTGCTCGCAACCGGCTTCCGTCCGAAGAAGACGGTGGAGGACGCGATCAAGGAAATCATCGGCATGTACTCGCAGGGCCAGCTCAAGAACGACGACCGCTGGTACAATCTGAAATGGATGGAGAAGGAGGTCGTGAAATGAACGTTCTCGCCTTCAAGACTCCCGGCAGCCTGTTCGCCGACTACACCAGCCGCTTCAGCACAGTGCTGAAGGATTTCGACTGGACCCCTGTCGAGAAGCTCGCCTACGACCTGCGCGACTGCTGGCAGACCGGCCGGCAGGTGTTCTTCTGCGGCAATGGCGGCAGCGGCGGCAACGCCAACCACCTCGCCAACGACTTCCTGTACGCGCTGTCGAAGACGCCGGGCTCGGGCCTGCGCGTGCATTCGCTGTCGTCCAACCCGTCCGTCATCACCTGCCTCGCCAATGACGAAGGCTACGACCAGGTGTTCTCGCTGCAGCTCGCGGTGCTCGCGCGCAAGGGCGACGTGCTGATCACCTTCTCCGGCTCCGGCAATTCGCCGAACATCCTGAAGGCGCTGGAAGAGGCCAAGAAGATCGGCATGACCTCCTATGCCGTGCTCGGCTTCTCCGGCGGCAAGGCCAAGGCGCTGGCCGACGTGCCGATCCATTTCGCTGTCGACGACATGCAGATCGCCGAGGACGCGCAGATGGTGATCGGCCACATGATCATGCAGTGGCTGTATGCCCAGCGTGGCGACATCATCACATCGCGCGAGGTCTGACGGACAGGGACGATGGCTGCGAACGAAAAGTACCTGATCCTCGGCTCGAACTCCTTCTCGGGCGCAACCTTCGTCGACTTCCTGGCCGCCGCCGGTCACGACGTTATCGCGACCAGCCGCTCGGACGAGCCGCACGACGCCTTCCTGCCGTACAAGTGGCAGAAGCGCCCCGGTAGCGTGCGCTTCAAGCGCGTCGACCTGAACCACGATCTCGATGCGCTGAAGGCGCTGCTTGCGGCCGAACGGCCGACCCATGTCGTGAACTTCGCGGCGCAGAGCATGGTCGGCGAGAGCTGGCTGTATCCGGACCACTGGATGATGACCAACGTCGTCTCCGCCGTCCGCCTGCACGACATCCTGCGCAACTATGACGGGCTTGACCGATACGTCCATGTGACGACGCCGGAGGTCTACGGCTCCACCGAGGGCTGGGTGCGCGAGGACGCGCCGTTCAATCCGTCGACGCCCTATGCGGTGTCGCGCGCGGCTGGCGACATGAGCCTGCGCACCTATTTCGCCAACTACCAGTTTCCTGTCGTCTTCACCCGCGCGGCCAATGTCTACGGCCCGGGCCAGCAGCTCTACCGCATCGTGCCGCGCACCATCGTGGCCGCGATGACCGGGCAGAAGCTGCGCCTCGACGGTGGCGGCAAGTCGGTGCGCGTGTTCATCCACATGACCGACGTGTCGGACGCAACCGTGAAGATCGGCCGCAGCGGCAAGCTCGGCGAGACCTATCACATTTCCGGCTACGAGCTGGTGTCGATCCGCACCCTGGTCGAGATGATCCTCGCCCGCCTCGGCAAGAACTTCGAGGACTGCGTCGAGATCGGCCCCGAGCGGCCGGGCAAGGACACCGCCTACACGCTCGACAGCTTCAAGCTGCGCACCGAGCTCGGCTGGCGCGACACGTTCTCGCTGGAACAGGGCATCGACGACGTCATCGCCTGGGCGCGGCGCTTCGAGGATGTCATGGCCAAGCTGCCGACCAAGTACGAGCATAAACCCTGATCGACCCAGCGCTTCCCTCGGGAAGCGCGCCCTGCGCCTCCCAGGGAGGCGCGACTGGAGAGCACGATGAACGTGGCAGTCCGGAACACCGCGGCCAAGCCCGACGTGGCCGCCCTGAAGGCGCAGGCCGCGAAGCTGCGCGGCAAGATCATCGAGATGTCGCACAAGGCCCAGGCCGCGCATCTCGCCTCGTCGCTGTCCTGCGCCGATGCGATGACCGCGGCCTATTGGCACGTCCTGAACATCGACCCGAAGAACCCGACCGATCCGCTGCGCGACCGCTTCATCCTGTCGAAGGGCCATGCCGCCGCGGCGCTGTTCGCGACCTTGGCGATGAAGGGTTACTTCCCGATCGAGGAGCTCGATACCTATTGCCAGGACGGCGGCAGGCTCGCCGAGCATCCGCCGGCAAACCTCTTGCCCGGCGTCGAGGCGGCCACCGGCTCGCTCGGCCACGGCCTGCCGCTCGGCTGCGGCATGGCGCTGGCCGGCCGCATCAAGGGCGAGAACTACCGCGTGTTCGCGCTGCTCTCGGACGGCGAGAACAACGAGGGCTCGGTGTGGGAGGCTGCGATGTTTGCCGCCGCTCAGAAGCTCGAGAACGTCTGCGTCGTCGTCGACTACAACAAGTGGCAGGCGACCGCGCGCTCCAACGAGACCTTGATGCTGGCGCCGCTGCGCGACAAATGGGCCGCCTTCGGCTGGGACGCGCATGAGATCGACGGCCATGACGTCGCCGCGCTGGCGGAAGCGATGCAGAACATCCCGAACGGCTCGGGCAAGCCGGTGGCGCTGATCGCCCACACCGTGAAGGGCAAGGGCGTGTCGTTCATGGAGGACGACAACAACTGGCACTATCGCGCCCCCACCGCTGAGGAAGTCGTCAAGTCGTTCAAGGAGCTCGGCCTGTCATGAGAAACGCATTCGCGGACGAACTGACCAAGCTCGGCAACGAGGACAGCCGCGTCGTGATGCTGTCGGGCGACATCGGCAACCGGCTGTTCGACAAGTTCAAGGACAAGCATCCGAGCCGCTTTTTCAACTGCGGCGTGGCGGAAGCCAATATGATGGGCGTCGCCGCCGGCATGGCCATGAACGGCCTGCGCCCGGTCGCCTATACGATCACCCCGTTCGTGACGACGCGCTGCCTGGAGCAGATCCGCACCGACGTCTGCTATCACGAGGCCCCGGTGACCATCGTCGCCGTCGGCGCCGGCCTCGCCTATTCCGGCCTTGGGCCCACCCATCATGCTTGCGAGGACATCTCGTTCCTGCGCTCGATCCCGAACATGGTCGTGATCTGCCCGGGCGATGCCTTCGAGGTGCGCGGCGCCCTGCGCGCGGCGATGCAGCAGGACCGCCCCGTGTACATCCGCATGGGCAAGAAGGGTGAGCCTGTCGTTCACAAGGGCCCCATCGCGGATTTCAAGATCGGCAAGGCCATCACGATCGAGGAAGGCTCCGATGTGTGCCTGCTCTCGACCGGCAACATGCTGCCGGAAGCCATTGAAGCCGCACACAAGTTGAAGGAGAAGGGCATCTCCGCCGAGGTCGTCAGCTTCCACACCGTGAAGCCGCTCGATGAGGACAAGCTCAAGCAGGCCTTCAGCCGCTTCAAGCTGGTCGCGACCATCGAGGAGCATTCGCTGATCGGCGGCTTTGGCGCGGCCGTGTCGGAATGGCTCGTCGACAGCGAGACGCAGGCGAAGAAATTCCTGCGCTTCGGGACGCCGGATGCCTTCTTCAAGAAATCCGGTGAACAGGAATATGCCCGCGAGGTGCTCGGCCTGACCGGCCACCAGATCGCGGACAAGATCATCCACGCCTTGAGCTGAGACATCACATGAAGACCCAAGCTGCCCTCCTGGTCCAGACCGGCCAGCCGCTCGTGCTCGCCGAGATCGAGACGCCCGCCTTGAAGCCGGGCCAGGTGCTGGTCGAGATCGCCTATTCCGGCGCCTGCGGTACCCAGGTGATGGAGTGGCGCGGCGACAAGGGCGAGGACAAATGGGTGCCGCACTGCCTGGGCCATGAAGGCACCGGCACGGTCATCGAGACCGGCAGCGCCGTCACCAAGGTCAAGGTCGGCGACAAGGTCGTGCTGTCCTGGATCAAGGGCACCGGCATCGAGGCCGGCGGCGCCGTCTATGACTGGGACGGCAAGAAGGTCAACGCCGGCGGCGTCACCACCTTCCAGCGCCACTCCGTCGTCAGCGAGAACCGCCTGACCCTGCTGCCGCCCGACCTGCCGATGGATATCGCGGTGCTGCTCGGCTGCGCCGCGCCGACCGGCATGGGCGCGGTCTACAACGTGCTGAAGGTGCAGCCGGGCGATGCGGTCGCCGTGTTCGGCACCGGCGGCATCGGCCTCAACGCGTTGATGGCGGCGGCGCTCGCCGGCGCGATGCCGGTGATCGGCATCGACCCCAACCCGACCCGCCGCGCGCTCGCCAAGATCTACGGCGCCACGCATGTGATCGATGCGGCTTCCGACGTGCTGGCCGAGATCAAGAAGATCGTGCCGCAGGGCGTTGATCTCGCGGTGGAATCCTCCGGCATCCCCGGCGTCATGGATCAGGCTGTCAACGCCACGCGCCAGCAGGGCGGCCGCGCGGTCGTGATCGGCAATGCCAAGCACGGCGCGGCGCTCACGCTGAATCCGGGCGTCTTCAACCAGGGCAAGAGCCTGCTCGGCACCTGGGGCGGCGACAGCGTGCCGGATCGCGATTACGGACGCTACGGCCGGCTGCTGAGTTCCGGCCGCTTCCCGGTGCGCGACCTCCTGTCGAAGCCCTACAGCCTCGCCCAGGCCGACCAGGCGCTGCAGGACCTCGCCGCCGGCAAGGTCGGCCGTCCGCTGATCGACATGTCGCTGCGCTAAGTTCTGGCCATGCGGATCGGGATCGACTTCGACAACACGATCGCCTGCTATGACGGCGTGTTTCATGCGGCCGCGCTGGAGCGCGGCCTGATCCCGGCCGATCTCGGCCGCGACAAGAACAGCGTCCGCGACCATCTCAACGGCTCCGGCCGCAAGGACGATTTCACCGAGTTGCAGGGCTACGTCTACGGCGCCCGCATGGACCTGGTGTCGCCCTACCCCGGCTTCGCCGAGTTCGTCACGGCCGCCCCCGCCGCCGGTCACGACCTGTTCATCGTCAGCCATAAGACCAAGCACCCCATTCTCGGGCCCAAGCACGACATGCATGCCGCCGCGCGCGGCTTCCTGACCGACCGCGGACTGATGGGATCGGCCGACAGCCAGATCGCGCCGGACAGGGTGTTCTTCGAGCTGACCAAGGACGAGAAGGTCGCCCGCGCGCACGCGCTGGGTTGCGACGTTTTTGTCGACGATCTGCCGGAGATCCTGGGCATGAGCGGATTCCCGGACGGCATGCGCAAGGTGCTGTTCGACCCGGAGAACCAGTTCGCGGCCAAGCCCGTGCCCTATGAGCGCCGCGCGTCCTGGGCCGAGATCGCGGCGGATCTCCGTGACCGCGGCTGAGGCCAGCGCGGACGCCGCCCTGCTGGCACTGGCGCAGCGCCTCGCCGCGCAGGCCGGCAAGGCGAGTCCGACGGCGCTGACCCGGCTCGCCGGCGGCCGCAACAACCAGGTCTTCCGTCTCGATACTGAAGCTGGCCCGCTCGTCCTCAAGCGCTACTTCACCGACGCCCGCGACACCCGCGACCGGCTCGGCGCCGAGTGGAGTTTTGTCAGCCACGCCTGGTCGCACGGCGTCCGGGTCGTGCCGGAGCCGCTCGCCTGCGATCGCGCCGAGCAGGCTGGCCTCTACAGCTTCGTGGCGGGCCGCAAGCTGACGGCGCTCGAATTGGCGCCGGCTCACGTCGACGCCGCGATCGATTTCGTGCTGGCGGTGAACGCTCCGCCCCGCCCCGCCCTGGCGCCGGGATCGGAAGCCTGTTTCTCGCTCGCCGAGCACCTCGCCACCGTCGAGCGCCGCGTGGCCCGGCTGGCGACGCTCGATGCCGAGGTCCCGCATGTCGCCGAGGCCAGGGCCTTCGTGGCGGACCGGCTGCAGCCGGCCTGGGCCGAGGTGAAGGCAGCCGTTCTGCATGGCGCCGCGGCCGAAGGGCTCGCCTTGGAGGCCCCAATCCCCTCCAACCAGGTCTGCCTGTCGCCGTCCGATTTCGGCTTCCACAACGCGCTGATCGACGACCAGGGCAAGCTTACCTTCCTCGACTTCGAATATGCCGGCCGCGACGACCCGGCCAAGCTGGTCTCCGATTTCTTCTGCCAGCCCGAGGTGCCGGTGCCGCTGGCCGTGCACGAGCACTTCATCGACCGGCTGACCGAGGGCCTCGGGCTCGACGCCGCGAGCGTCGCGCGCTGCCGCCTCCTGATCGATGCCTACCAAGTCAAATGGACCTGCATCATCCTGAACGACTTCCTGCCGCTCGGGGCCACGCGCCGCGCCTTCGCCGACACCGGCGCCTGGGCGCAGCGCTGCGCCGCGCAGCTCGCCAAGGCCGAGGCGCAGCTCGGCCTGATCGGCGCCACATCCGATTAACCGACACTCACACGCCCGGAGAGCTTCATGGCCTATCGCGAGTTCGTCAGTCTCGTCCACAAATCGACCAAGCGCGACTATCTCGCGCGCGTCACCCAGCGCGACAAGGCCGATGTCGCGGAAATGGCGATCAAGTACGACTATGATTATTGGGACGGCAGCCGCGAGACCGGCTATGGCGGCTACAAATATGACGGCCGCTGGCGCAAGGTCGCCGACGCCATGATCGAGACCTACGGCATCAAGCCGGGCATGCGCTTGCTCGACGTCGGCTCCGGCAAGGGCTTCATCCTGCACGATTTCCGCGAGGCCATTCCGGACCTCGAGGTCGCCGGCATCGACATCTCGTCCTATGGCGTCGAGCACACGATGGAGAGCGTCAAGCCGTTCTGCCAGGTCGGCTCCGCCGCCAAGCTGCCCTACCCGGACAAGTATTTCGATCTCGTCATCTCGATCAACACGCTGCACAACCTCTACAACTACGATCTCGACGCCGCGCTGCGCGAGATGGAGCGCGTCAGCCGCGGCGCGAAGTATCTCTGCGTCGAGGGCTACCGCAACGAGCGCGAGAAGGTGAACCTGATGTACTGGCAGCTCACCTGCCGCATCTTCCACACCCCCGAGGAATGGGCCTTCGAATTCAAGCGCTCCGGCTACACCGGCGACCACGAATTCATCTTCTTCGAATAAGCCGCGAGACGGATTCAGAGCATAGGCAGCAACTCTGTTTCCAGGCCGACCTTCTAAGAGAAATGGATCCAAGCCAACCTTCAACGTCGGCAATGCGTGGCATCGTTCCAGGCGCTGACGTTGATAGAGGGGCGGCCCAATGGTCGCGCCAGAAGCCATAAAAAGATGAAGGTTCGCTCGCATGAAACCTCACGAATCCAGCCTGGAGTGGAATCGCGCTGAGTGCCAAGCATACCCAATGTCCCAGATCAGGGTGAGACGCGATAAAGCGATAGCGAAGTTGATCGCGATCACCCTTTCCCTGGCGGAACGGCTGGGCGGAAAGGAGTTTTGCCAAAACTGCTTGTTCGTCTTTCTTCCGTTTCGCTGGGCAACAGCTGTCACGGTTGCATTTCGACGGCATCAACGAAGACAGGATTTGGACCATCATTTCGCATTTTTCTGCGGTCCGAAACTGGGAAAAAATGTATATTGGCTGCGTTCATCTCTCGTGGCGGCGGGTTATGCAAACGAAGTCTGGTATTATCTTTACACATCCGGACACTATCTCGACGCCCTGAACTTATTCCCCCAGTTGGACTGGAAACGAGCCGACGAAGCTTTGCTAAAAGCGCTTCACGAGTGCGCTCGCGCCGTGGCTTCGGGTTATTCGATGAACTTGGCGACGCAACTGCACTACGTAGGCTGGCAGGAGACTTCGAAAGATTATCTGGCAGAGTACGCTAAGTTAGTGCGCAAAATAACCGACAGCCAGCTTTTTGAACTGGAAGAAAACGTCTATCGCGCAAGAGCCGCGCTCAGGGCCGACCTGACGCACGCGCGCATTGACAGCTACGTTCCCTATCTTTTCCAGAACAAATCAGTCATCGATGAACTGCAATCGACCCTGAACCTGACGCCACACCCGGAAATCATTTCCGAACGCAATTCTGCCGGTCAATACTGGGAGCCATTCCCTCACGCGGATGCAGCAGAAGCAAGAGACATCGCGTGCCACTACGCGTTACGTCATTTGGAAGCTCGCACCTACAATAACGGCGAGGGAGCATGGGTCCGCACGATTTCAGAGGCAGCGGAACTTAAACAAGGCCTGATACGGCAGCGCATGCCCGCGATCTCTCGTCAGTTGAGGTCCGAGCTTGAGCGTGTCGGCATCACCGAACTGACGGACCTTCGTCTTTTGCTACCGGACTGGGGCGCCGTCATCGGTCATTCCGGCCATCTGAACGTGCACCTCTTGATGCGGGAACTGGGCTGGTGGAGTGGCTCACCCCTTCTTTTCACCTATGCGGAGAAGATTGCGAACAGAGCCTTTCTCTCTTCGATGGAAGATCGTTGCCCGATTTGGATTCTCGAAGAGAACATCAGCTCCGCGGTTTGGCACGAGGTCGCAAGCCTGACGCCATTCGTGAGCGTTCCGCACACGTTCAAGCGCCCTGACGGACGTTCTATGAACTGGAACGATGCGGGTGCGATGGCGGTGGCGGAGTGGGAGCGACAAGGTCGTGCTCTCCCGCTGGTCACGGCTTATGATAGTCGCCCCGCAACGCATCTCACATCGGAACGTTTCGAGCGCGCTCGGCGGAAGTGGGGCATCATGCCCGGTGATTGGTACGTTTGCCTTCACATGCGAGACGCCGCCACGCGGGGCAACATCGAGGGGATGGGAGAATCCATCCGCAACACGGAGCTACAAAACTATCTTGATGCCATCGAGCATGTCCGATCAATGGGAGGCTGGATCATCAGAATGGGCGGTCCGAAGGCACCGCCGTTGCCACCGATGGATCGAGTGATTGATTATGCTCATTCCGTCGAAAAAGATGCGGAAATGGATATACACCTCGTTCGCCATGCCAAGATGTTCATCGGCACGACATCCGGATTCGCCTATGTCGCGTCAAGTCTAGGCGTACCCTCGGCAATGGTCGATGCGATTTCCTCGATGGGACTCCTTTGGACCAAGCAAACCCGCTTTGCGACGAAGCCGGTACGCACCCAAGCCGGACGACTGCTTTCGCTTTCAGAACTGACATCCGACCGCTTCCGTTGGGCGTTGGCGAACTTCGAGACCCTTGCTGAGGCAGGACTTACGGTGGAGAGTAATACTCCCGATGAAATCCTCGAGACGGTCAAAGAGGTGCTCAGCCTGGCTTTCTCTAAACCGCCGGCGCCGATGCCGCCTGCAAAGTGGCAGGCGGGCTTCGAACTTCCCGATTTTTTTGGAGCAGCGAGCCCCTCAAGCTACTTTCTGGACAAGCACCCCGATCTGCTACGGTCGCCCGATTAGCACCGAAGATCCAAAACAAGACCACCTGGAGATGAGTTGAAGCTTATTCTCACCAGGCGGCGACTTCGGAACAAGGTACGCGCGCAGACATGATAGTCGCCGGACTCAACACTTACGCCGAAACGTCCAAGCCGACTCAGCAGCCCCTCATGCGGTACCGTGCGGACATCGACGGCTTGCGGGCGCTCGCGGTGCTTGCGGTACTGGTCTATCACGCTTTTCCAGCTGCGCTGCCTGGAGGTTTTTTCGGCGTCGATGTTTTCTTCGTCATTTCGGGCTATTTGATAACGTCCCTCATTCGTCTGCAAATCTCGCAGCAGCGCTTCAATATCGCGGACTTCTATGCGCGACGTATTCGCCGCATCTTTCCTGCGCTTGTGCTCGTCATCGCCACAACTTTCACGCTGGGCTGGTTTTTGCTGCCCTTGCACGAAATGCAGTCGCTAGGAACCAATATTGCCGCCAGCGTCGTCTTTCTGCAAAACTTCGTCCTGCTCGGCCAGGTTGGATATTTCGATATCGCTGCGGAAAAGAAGCCGCTGCTGCATCTTTGGTCCCTCGGCATAGAGGAACAATACTACGTCGTCTGGCCGTTGGTTCTGCTCTTGGTTCGCCGCTGGAAAATGAATGGATTGATCGTGGCGACGGTCTTTGGGGCGGCCTCGTTCGTGCTTTGCCTGATCGTAGGCACGCGAGCGCCCGACTACGCCTTCTATCTTCCGTTTACGCGCGCCTGGGAATTGCTGGCCGGATCTGCGCTCGCGGTCTGGCATGGCGATCGAACCCCAGGCCTTCCGGAAGCAGACTCTCGTTTGCGACGTGCGTCTGACTTGGCAGCGTGGTGCGGCTTTATCGGCATTCTGATTAGCTTCGGAATCTATCAACCCGGATTTTCGCATCCCGGCTGGTTTACACTTCTCCCAGTGGTCGGGGCTGCCGTCCTGATCGCCGGCCGCGGGAGCTTAATCCATCGTCTGCTCGTTACGCCTCCGATGGTGTTTCTCGGCCTGATCAGCTACCCGCTGTATCTGTGGCATTTTCCGCTGATGGCATACGCCCGCATTCACTTCGTCGACAGTGTGCCGGTGGGTTACATGCTGGCCATCCTGCTGGTCAGCGGTCTGCTCGCATGGCTGACTTACGCAGCGGTGGAGCGCCCCCTGCGTTTTGGAAACAGGAACGTCCGGCTGAAAGTTGGCGGCCTGGCGACCGCGATGATCGCTCTTGCTTTAGTCGGCGTCGCAGCTGATCTCACGCATGGGCTGCCGATCCGCATCCCGGCCAAGATCCGTCCGTTCATGCTCACAAACGAAGACTCCTTGGCCGCCATGCGTTCGGGAAAATGCCTATTGCTGCCCGATCAGGGTCCAGAGCAGTTTGCGCCGGAATGTACCGGCAATGGCGATCGGCCCCTCGTCGTCATCTGGGGCGACTCGTACGCTGCCGCACTCTCTCCTGGTCTCCGGCATTTCGCCCCCGCACGCAATTTCGATCTGGCTCAGTTCACGGCTTCGGCTTGCCCTCCGCTGATCGATTACGTCAACCCCGAGCGGCCATTCTGCAAATCCATCAATGATGATGTCCTTAGGCGGCTCTCGACCTTGCAGCCGGATGTCGTGATTTTTCATTCGACATGGAGCTATCATCGACAAGTCGACGACTTCAGGCGCGATCTGAGGCGCTCGGTTGCGCTCGTCAAGCCGCTTACCAAAAAGATAGTAGTCATCGGACCGGTGGCGAGCTGGCTTGGCGACGGCCTACCGGCGAACATTCTTGATTACTATTATCAAAGTGGCAATTTCGCACTGCTGCCCGAACGTACTTGGTTTCGGTCCAACGAGAACTGGACGAGCGCGGCGGAAGCAATGGTCGAATCTGAAGCAACAGCGCTCGGGCTTGATTACATTTCAGCACATCGGCTGCTGTGTAACGAAGCTGGATGCCTCACCCGCATCGGCCCTGAACTCGTGACGTTCGACAACGGCCATTTCACTCCCGCCGGATCAACGTATCTGGTAGGCAAGAGCATCGACCGCATCTTGGAAGCCAAACCCTAAATCAAGATACGAGCGGATGGCATCGGATCGTGCTCCGATCTCTTGCTATCAAGAGCCGAATGGGATCCTCATGCCGCCTAGATTGGCCTCTGGTTCGTCCCCCCAGCAACGGATATACCGCGCTCGCTCGTAACGAGAACGACACGCGCACCGCCGTGGTCTATAGGCCTGCCCGCATTAACTGTCGCCGGGAACGGACACTCAGTTACGTCGCATGCAAAATATAGGCAGCGCCGCCCCATCCATAGGTAAACCAGGGAGTTGCAGTAAAATCCCTCTGAGACTGGAGGAAGTCCCGCAGTGCCCTACGCTCCCCAAAATTCGGATTAGCCTTGTTGCAATTCCAATCGTCGAACAGCAGGACCGTCCCATCCTGGAGGCAATTGCCCCGGTGAAGACCTTCGAGAACCTCGATGGTCGACTGATACAGATCGCAGTCGATATGAGCGACTGCAACCTTCTCTTGCGGTGTCGCCTTGAGTGTCTCTGAGTAGAACCCTTGTCGAACGATGATCCGCTCAGGGCGGATCACCTCCGAGAGCCGATCGCGAATGTGCCATTGGTGCGGCTGACCGAACTGTTTAAGCCAGTCGGCGGGGAACTTCATCTTACCCGACCATATATTTCGGCCGCCAATCTCGTAGCTATCTCGGTCGATAGCGGACGTGTACTCCGGCAATCCGTCGAAGGAATCGAACAGATAGATATCATTCAGATTGAAGATATCGCGCATGATTTCGCAGAATATTCGGGCGGACCAGCCACCAAGGACCCCAAACTCCATGACGGCGCCTGGAATGCCTCCGATCGTCACGAATTCGAGGGCGCGGCGGTAGGCTTCATCGTGCACGCGCTTGGCGCGGTCGGCATCGAAGAATACGAAGCACATTTTAGTCAGATCGTCGCCGCCCTGGCGGTCGCGAAGAAATTGCTCGATTTGCGAACGGACTTCCGAATTGAGCGGATTCATCTCAAGCGCTCGAACCAGCAGGTTCAACTTGTCCGAACCGCTCGAACTCGTCGCACGCGCCGCGCACTCATTGGACATTTGAATCAGAGCATCACGTGCCGGCTCATACCGGTGTATCAAAGAGTTGGCTCTTGCGAAGCCTCTGAACGCTGCCTCATCGTCCCCACGTTCACGAGCCGCTTTACCCAATTCGTAATGGGACTCGGCAGAGAACGATTCCGGGGTGTCCGACACTCGCCTCTTGAACATGGCGTGCGCGACGTCACGAGCCGCGCGTGGAATCAACCGTTTAAACATTGAGCCCCGAAGGTTCACTGAGTTCAAGAGCCCCCTGTGACGGCGGCGAGCGATGGCGTTAGGCGATTTGATAGAGCTAAGGCAAGAATATAAGACGGACGGCCACGAGACTAAACACCTTCGTTCTCGACTTCAAGTCCGCCGCTGGCGTCCGACATCCTGCAGCAAGCGAAGTCCGATACCCCAATGAATCCTTTGGATGAGAGCTTCTTCCAACCAGGAGCTAATCAGAAGCTATGCTCCAGGCCTTTCTTGAGCAGCCAAGAAGCCGTCCGCATATTTGTTAATATAGTGAGGGCTTATCGAACCCGTTCCGTAATGAAGAGGGATGGTCAGCTGCTTCTGCCAATGCGCGAGCAATTGCCCTGCCCCTTTCTGCTCCGCGGATCGTCCAGACGCCAATGCCTCGACCTCTTCGACGACCGCACAGATCTCGTCAGCCGTATTGTTGCACGGATACGCGCCGCTTCGGCTCAGAACGCCAGCGTCAAAAAGACGCCAGCGCCACGGCGGCGACGAGAGCTGGGCCTGCGTCAGCATCGTTCCGTCGGCGAGACGAACCGGTTTCGGCACGAAGCGCACGAGACTTGTCCAAAGCTGGGAGTCCGTGGTGATGCAGTTGACGATCGCGCTCGGAATGCCAAAGCTGATGGCGACATTGGTCAAGCCCGACGTCGTTCCGATGAACATCCTGGCGTGCCGAATGAGACAGATGTCCATCGCTTCGGAACGGAAGTCGCTCCATGCGTAGTCGATCGTCCGATCGAGCGGCGGCAACTGAGGGGACTTCGGACCGCCGAGCTTGATCACCCAGCCGCCCTTGCCGGTGATGAAGCGGACCGCATCGACGTAGCTCTCGATCGGCGCATTGCGATGGGTCTGCCCAGC
The DNA here is from genome assembly GCF_000239795.1 of Bradyrhizobium sp. STM 3809. Taxonomy (GTDB): domain Bacteria; phylum Pseudomonadota; class Alphaproteobacteria; order Rhizobiales; family Xanthobacteraceae; genus Bradyrhizobium. Next base: position 31,534 of record NZ_CAFJ01000228.1, read on the forward strand.
CCCGGTGACCTCGCCGTAATGGGAGGCGTCGCGAATGTGCAGACAGACATACCAGTCGTCCGGCTTCATGCCGAACGTTTCGCGCATGCGTCGAAAGTCGTCCTGCACCTTCGATGACGGGCCCAGCAGCCGGTCGAATTCCTCCCGTAGCGGATGTCCCCGGCCCTGCTGCTCCCATTGCGAAATGGCCAATGCCCCGGCCTCCTGCCAAGGCAGGACATCACCGTTGGGCATCTCGAACACGTTGAAGTTCATCCCATACCAGCGCTGCAACGACAGGAGCTCCTCGCCGACGGCGTGCGAGACGGTCTCGCCGACAATGACGACGTGGCCGAAGCGCTCGAACAGACGGAGAAACGCACTGTTCGCAACGAGGCCCGGACGAACGACCATCACGGCCTGGCCCGACCACCACCCCAGTTCCCGCATGCGAAACAGGATATCGAGCATCCCGAGATGACCGATCTGGGTGCTCCATTCCTCGGGAATGATCTTCAGCTGGTCCAATGGGACATTCAGCCTGGCCAGCGTCAACGTCAGCTCGGCGGATATCGGCGGCTGCAACCGGCGGCGGAGCTCGGACTGCGCAGCAAGCGCCCGGGCGAATAGCTCGATTCCGAGATCGCCGCGGCCGACATGCGTGACGCGCTGCCCCGTGAAGTTGCAGAGGTCGAACAGCCGTCCTTCGGCGCCACAGGCAAAATCGAGAGGATTGGGACTGTAGTTCTGGGCCGGGCGCGCGGCCATGTTCTGGTGGGGACGCAGGTAGTAGTGCGTCCGGCGGCCCGCCTCCATCACGGCCTCGATCGCGTCAGCCTCGTTGCCGCTGATGACGTCCAGCATCGCCTTCAGGAACACGAGATGGCCGTTTCCGCCGACGAGGTCCTGCGATGCGACGGCCGGCACCAGCCGCTGCGCCTGTTCGAATTCTCCGACCTCGAACAATGCGCGAACGAGCTGGTCGCCGGCGTCGGTGTATTTGACGAACGACGGATTCTGCAGGGCTACATCGAGGGCTTCCTGCAGAGCTCCGATCCGGATCAGACCACCGACTGTTCGCCCGGGATATCGCCGCAGCAGCGGGACGGAAAACTGCAAAGTCGGATTCTTGGTCAACAACGACGTCACATGACGGCTATAGGCGGCCTCGATGCGGCGCCTCCCCCGAAGCTCGAGGATGTCCAGGGCCACGAGGATCGCAAAGGCCGAACGCGGGGGCAGAACTCCCAGCAGCCTCGCGGCAAGGCCCGTCGCTACCAGTATCAGCTGCCGCCTCTTCGCCAAGGACCACTCTCTCACCCGTGAGATCTCGACGACCGACAATGACGACATCTCGAAATTCCTGTGCACATCGTGCGAATTTGGCGTCGGCAACGCCGGAACCATACAACGACATGCGGCCTTGCCAGCCAAGTTCAGCGGAGCCGCCAGCCTATCTTGCTGAAGGCGAGCCAACGATCAAGCAGAGGATATGAGACTCAGCAACAGCCGCTGAATTCCCGGATGGGCGGGGAGACTGCGAGCGGCCTGCTGTTCAGAGCAATGCCCGGTCGATCAGCGCAATCAGGCCCCGGACCCACGCGCGTAGAGGGAGCAGGCCCAGCCAATCGATCATCATGAAGACCAGCGAGCAGACCGCCAGCTGACCGAGCACCAGCCGTCCAGTCCGACGAATAGCAGGACGAGGGCCGTGAACGCAGCCAATGCGGCTTTGAGGAATCCCG
>NZ_CAFJ01000227.1 GCF_000239795.1 Bradyrhizobium sp. STM 3809
CGGCGCCGGCGATCATTCCGCCGCGCGGAGAACCGCCGCCTCCGCCGGACGCCGCGATCGCCTCGGCACGCGAAGCGGCACGCACGGCGCCGACGCTGCAGGCTCTGCGCGAGCTCCTGGAGAGTTTCGACGGCTGCGCGCTGAAGCAGACGGCGTCGCGCCTGGTGTTCGCCGACGGCAATCCGGAGGCGCGCATCATGCTGGTCGGCGAGGCGCCCGGCCGCGACGAGGACATCGAGGGCCTGCCCTTCGTCGGCCGCTCCGGCAAGCTGCTCGACCGCATGATCGGCGCCATCGGGCTCGACCGCAGCAAGGTCTACATCGCCAACGTCATCCCGTGGCGGCCGCCCGGCAACCGCACGCCGACGCCGCAGGAGACGCAGATCTGCCTGCCCTTCATCCGCCGCCAGATCGAACTGGTCGACCCCGACGTGCTGGTGACGCTTGGCAACCCGTCGACCCAGGCGCTGCTCGGCACCACCGAGGGCATCATGCGCACGCGCGGCAAATGGCGCGACTACGACACCGGCAAGCGCACCATCCGCGCGATCGCCACGTTCCACCCGGCCTATCTACTGCGCTCGCCATCCTACAAGCGGCTGTCCTGGCAGGATCTGCGATCGATCGCCACGGTGCTGGCGGTCTAGGCGCCCGGCCTCCGTCATTGCGAGCGAAGCGAAGCAATCCAGGGTCGTGGGAGGGACTCTGGATTGCTTCGTCGCTTCGCTCCTCGCAATGACGGAGAGCGTGGCGGAGTGGCCTACGACCCCTTCGGCCGCACGATCGCCCAGCCGATGCGCAGCAGCGGCTGGCGGCCGTTGATCAGCCAGTCGAAGCTGCGCGGCACCTCCGGGACGAGCCCGGGGAAGCGGCGGGTCAGCTCCGGCGGGGGGGTGCCGGCGGTGTCGGAGGCGCGCCAGACGACGATGCCGCCGGACTCCGCGAATCTGGCCGGCGTGATCCACGGCGTTCGTTGCGGCGTGGCGTCGAGGAAGAGGTGCGCGCGGCGACGGCCGAGCGCGACGAGACTGGCGAGTTGCGGATCGCCGGCGACCGCCTGCAGCCGCTGGTTGGTCCGGCGCTCGAAACTGTCGACGAAGAAGCGGGAGATGTCGCGGGCCGGCATCGACGTCGCAAGCTCACCGTCCCCGATCACGGGCAGCACCACGGCACTGCCGGCCACGAGCATGGCAGGGACCGCGACCGCAGCCGCCCAGACCATGCGCAGCAGCCGCTGCCGGCGCAGATAGATCAGGTCGCCCGAGGCGACCACCAAAGCGAGGCCGACCATGGTCAGGGGCACGGCGGTCCCGCCCAGCATGGTCGGGAGGCCGAACAGACCGGAGATCAAGCTGCCGGCCAAAGCGGGCGCGATCGCAAAGCAATAGACGAAGTCGCGGGCGAGCGGCGTCACCGAGCGGCGATAGATGATCGGCGCGTCGGTCTCGCCGCGGCTGATCCAGCCGGCGTCGAGCAGCACGAGCACCACGACCGCCGCCATCGCCAACAGCAATCCGCCGGCCAGCGCGAGCCAGTGCCAAGCGCGCGCCGACAGTTCGGCGAGCACCGGCAAAGCCGGCAGTCCGACGCTGTCGGAGCGCAGCACGAAAATCAGATAGGGCAAGGCCAGCGCCAGCACCACGAGCAGCGCGAACAGCGGATCGAACGACCGGAGCACGCGGCGGCCCTGCGCGGTCGACACCGCGAAACCAGCGATCAGCAGCAGCAGGCCGGCGGCCGCCGGCGTGGTGAGCAGCAGGAGCCCGGCCTCGATCGACCAGGCGAACCAGGCATTGCGGCGGCCCTGTCCGAGGATTCGCCAGCTATGGAGCAGCAGCAGCGCCCAGAGCGGCCGCGCCAGCACCTCCGGCCCGAACTCCAGGGTCGGCGCGCCGAAGGCCGTGATCGTCATGGTCAGCAGCACCGCCAGCACCGCCTGCTGGCCGCCGACGATGGTGCGCGACAGCAGATAGACGACCCAGAGGCTGAACGCCGAGCACAGCATCGCGAGCAGATAGACGCCGACCAGATGATTGCCGGCGAGGCGGTAGGCGATGTCGGCGAGCCAGAACGACAGCGGCGGCCCGAGATCGGTGCCGACCTGATACTCGCGTCCGAACGCGATCGTGGTGGCAAGCTGGCCGGGCGGGCTGCGATAGAACAGCACGGCCGTGCCGAGCCACATCAGAGCCTGGCACAGCACCACGATGACGACGACCAGCCGCGGTCTTGCGCGGATCAGTTCGACAACCAGTGACGTGAAACGCATGAACGGCTGGATCGCTTAGCTGAAACGCTGGGAAGGTCGACGAAGCCGAGAGCACCGTCCCTCATCCGCAGCGCTCGTCCCACGCCCGCAATCGATACCGCAGGGATCGAGGCGCACAGGACCGCCTCCGCTGCGAGGAGTGACAATTCGTGCTGGCTGTCTCAAGCTTTAAGACCGCAGCGCCCGTGAGGCAACCGACATCAGGCCTCGAGCGAGATTTCGGTGGACGCGATCACCGTCATCTCGGCGAACAGGTCCGGCTCCGGCAGTTCGGTGCCCGGCTGATGCTTGCGGCGGGCCGCGACCACCGGGGCGAACAGGCTGCGGTGATGCACCGACGGGCCGAGCCGGTCCAATGCGGCAAGATGCTCCGGCACGCCATAGCCCTTGTGCTGCTCGAAGCCGTAGCCGGGGCAGTCCTGCGCCAGCGCGCACATCAGCCGGTCGCGCGTCACCTTGGCGACGATCGAGGCCGCGGCGATCGACATGACCAGTCCGTCGCCGCCGATCACCGCGTCACAATTGCAATCGACGTCGATCCGGTCGCGGCCGTCGACGAACACATGCTTCGGCGCCTCCGGCAGCGCCCTCACCGCCCGCGACAGCGCCCACAGCGAGGCCCGCAGGATGTTGTCGCGATCGATTCGCGATGGTGAGGCAAAGGCCACGGCGAAGGCGGAGGTCTTGCAGATCTTGTCGAACAGCGCCTCGCGCTGCTCCGCCGTCAGCCGCTTGGAGTCGTCGAGCCCCTTGGGGATGCGGTTGGGATCGAGAATCACCGCCGCCGCCACCACCGGCCCCGCCAGCGGACCACGGCCGGCCTCGTCGCAGCCGGCGACCGGCCAGACGCCCTGCTTCAAGAGCGCGCGCTCGCGGCGGAAGCTCGGCGGCGCCACCGCGATGATGCCCTTGCCGGGCTTGGCTGCAGCCCGAGCGGCACCACTTGTCGCGCCCTTCGCGCCGGCCGCCTTGGTCACGGCGGCGCCGGCCGCTTTCGCCCTGCCCGGCTTCTTCGCTTGATCCCGAATCATGGCCGGCATCGTGCGGAACGCGCCGGAGCGGCGCAACCCGGAACCGGGGTCAATTCCTCGCTATTCCCGCGCCACTGACCTGTGCCGGTTCATCCGCGATGCGAATGTAGAGGCAGGCGGCTCAACGGCTTGCCCCTCTTTCCAACCTCTGGGTAGTTCCCGCGTTCTTCACCGCAACCGCCAGACGCAGATAGTCTCCAGAGGCAGGCCCTGGCTGGCTATCGCGGCG
>NZ_CAFJ01000226.1 GCF_000239795.1 Bradyrhizobium sp. STM 3809
CGACCTGCGTGGTGCAGGCGATCTGCTGTCCGAGCAACAGGCCGGTCATGTCCAAATTTTCGGGCCCGCCCTCTATCACGAGCTGCTGTCGCGGGCGCTGCAAGGACGACCGCATCGCGCCGCCGACCTGTGGTTTCCGGAGCTGCGCATCGACGCTCCGGCCTTCCTGCCACCGGGCTACGTGGCGGACCAGGCCACGCGGCTCGCAGTCTACGCGCAGCTCGCGCATGCGGAGACCTCGGCGGAGGTCGATGCGATCGAGGACGACATTCAGCTCCGGTTCGGCCCGCTGCCGCCGGAGGCCAGCCATCTGATCGCAACGGCCCGGATCGGCATCGACTGCCGCGCCCTCGGCATCGCGCGCCTCGATGTCGGAACGTCAGGCATCGCCGCGCGGCTGAGGCCCGCCACCTCAGCCGGCCCACGACGGCCCGGCGGCGCGCGATCCCGGCTGGTCTACAAGCACGAGATCCACCCCGGCCGGATCCTGACCGCGACGGCCCGCTTCCTCGCAGCGCTCAAGCGCGTTGGCACGACCGGGATTAACCCGGCCAACGCAAGCTCACCGCGCAAGACGTCGACCCGTGGCCCGCGACAGTCTCGCAGATGACCGCTTCGCCTCACGTCGTCGGTTGGGGCGTGAGAGTGAAATCGAAATGGGTTTCCCAAAACGGATTGGCAAACTCCAACTGCCGAGCCCGCTCCTGATTATCGACCTTCTCGAAGGTAGCGAGCAGGCTTTTCTTGACGCCGAACACGGCATCGGAATCGATATAGCGATCGTCAGGATCGAAGATGTGCGTGGTCAGGGGCTCGAACCCGTCGGCCGAGATGATGAAGTGCAGATGCGCCGGCCTGTAGGGATGCCGGCCGAGCTTGCCCAGCAGCTGGCCGACCGGACCATCGTCAGGGATCGGATAGAAGCGCGGCTTCACGGCGCGGAACCAGTAGCGGCCCGCCTCGTCGGTGCGGAACACGCCGCGCAGGTTGAAGTTGGGCTGCAGGCCCTTCTGCTGCACGTCGTAGAAGCCGTCGTCATTGGTCTGCCAGACATCGAGCTTGGCGTTCGGGATCGGCCGTCCCTGCGTGTCGCGGATGATGCCGGAAATGACCATGTCCTCGCCCTTGCGGTCGAGGCAGATGTTGCTGCCGAGCGGCAGCTGCGGCGCGTCGTGGACGTAGAACGGCCCGAGCACGGTGCTCTCTGAGGCGCCGGCCGGCTTGCGATGGTTGATCGCATCGACCAGCATCGAGACGCCGAGAACGTCCGACAGCAGGATGAACTCCTGCCGCCAGTCGGTGCACATCTGCCCGGTGCGGGTGAGGAACATGATCGCCTCGAACCATTCCTGCTGGCTCGGCTCGATCTCCTTCACCGCCTCGTGCAGCTTGCGGATGATGACGGCCATCACCTCCTTCAGCCGCGCATCCTTGGCGTTCCTGTTGCGGCCGATCACGACCTCGGCGGAATTCTCCTCGGTGAAATAGCCTTGTTCATGATCGTGCATGGAGCCTTCCTTTCAGGATCAGTTCGCCAGAATCTGCTTGAGGACGCGGCGCAGCTCCGCGACCGGATCGCCGGCCATCGCCTCGCGCCGCCAGCATACGTGCTGGTCCGGACGCGTCAGCACGATGCCGCCGTCCCGCACCTCGCGCAGGCGCGCCCAGTCGCCGGTCAGATCCTGCCAGGCCTGACGCGGCCCGATGACATGCGCGTCGATCCCTATGCCGAGCTCGTGGCCGAGCGTCTTGGCGGCGGCCGCCCAGGCCTCGCCGCCGATGCCGGTCAGCACCGTGAAGTTGCCGTGGCCGGCGAGGTCGAGCGTCGAGATCTTGGTGCCGCCGTCCTTGCTGAACAGCCAGGCATGCGGCAGGCGTGCGCCGGGCCAGGTCGTCTGCTGGAAGTGCAGCTCGGGATCCCGGGTGAACGCCGGCTCCGCCTGCCCATCGGTCACGATGGCGTCGGAGCGGTAGCGGTGGTTCATCTCGACGCCATGGGCGTCGAACTCATAGACCTTGCTGGCGATAGTCTCGCGGATCCTTGCGCGCTGCCGCTCGGCGTCCTCGGTGCGGTCGCAGCGCGCATCCATGTTCTGCTGCATCTTCACCGGATCGATCGAGTCGAGCAGTCCGAGCGCCTGGAAGATCGGGCCGAACTCCTCGATCGACTTGTTGGCGCGGGTCACGATCTGCTTGGCGATCGGGGCGCGCTCGACCGTGTAGCTGTCGAGCAGCTTCGGCCCGGCGCGGTTCTTGATGACGTAGGCGAGCTTCCAGGCCAGGTTGAAGGCGTCCTGGATCGAGGTGTTCGAGCCGAGGCCGTTCGACGGCGGGTGGCGGTGAATCGCATCGCCCATGCAGAACACGCGGCCGTGCGAGCTCCGTGTTGCATACATGTTGTTGACGGTCCAGGTCGAGACCGATTGCAGCTCGACCTGAAGCTCCTGGTCGCCGACGAGGTCGCGGGCGACCTTCACCGCGAAGGCCTCGTCGACCTCGGGCGCCGGCTGGTTGATGTCATAGCCCCACACGATCAGCCATTCGTTCCAGGGCCGGACCATGCGGACCAGCCCCATGCCGATGCCGCCGACATCGGCGCCGGGCTGCACCACCCAATAGAGCACCGAGGGCCGGTGCGCGACGTAGCGCGACAGGTCCGCCTTGAACAGGATGTTCATCGAGCCGCCGACGCCCATCTTGCCCTCGAACGGCAGGCCGGCATGCTGGGCCACCAGCGAGTTGCCGCCGTCGGCACCGATCAGGTATTTGGAGCGCACCGTGAAGGTCTTTCCGGTCAGGCGGTCGAGCAGCGTGGTGGTGACGCCGTCGTCGTCCTGGACGTGGCTCTCATACACCGTCGACATCCGCGCCTGCGTGCCGCGCGAGCAGGCTGTCTTGAACAGCAGCGGCTCCATGTAGGTCTGCGGCAGGTCGTTCATCTTCGAGGGCGACGACAGCTGGTGCTCGGCGCGCGACAGCGGGTGGTTGCCCCAGGTCCTGAGCCGGCCGATCTCCTCGCCCGCGAGCGAGGTGCAGAACACGTTCTCGCCCATGATGTCCTGCTGCGAAGCAAACATGTAGGCCTCGTCCTCGACATCGCGGCCAAGGTCGCGCAGCACCTCCATGGTGCGCTGGTTGGTGATATGGGCGCGCGGCGTGTTGGCCAGCCAGCGATAGCGGTTGACCACCATGTTCTCGACCCCATAGGTGGACAGCAGCGCTGCGGCGGCCGAGCCGGCCGGCCCGGTGCCGATGATGAGAACGTCTGTCGTGATGTCGGCCATCGGGCCCTCCCTGTCGTTCATTGTCGGTTGTCAGGTGTCGAGGGATCCGCCGCGCAACAAGCGGCGGACCGGAAGCAGCTGGATGCCGGTCCGGCTTGCGAACAGGCCCCACAGGCCTTGCGGCGCGAACAGCATGATGACGATGCCGATCAGGCCGAGGGCGAGAAGATAGAGCGAGCCGAAATCGGCGAGCAGCTTCTGAAGTGCGAAGAAGATCAGCACGCCGACGATCGGCCCCTCGATGGTGCCGATGCCGCCGATGACGACGATGAAGATCACATAGGCCGTCCAGTCGATGACCGAGAACGCTGCGTCCGGCGAGATCCGAGCCTTCTGCACATAGATCAGCGCGCCGACGAGACCGGTCAGGGCCGCGCTGGTCAGATAGACCATAGCCTTCAGCCGCCGCGCGTCGATGCCGACCGCGCGCGCCGCCTCCTGATTGTCTCGGACGGAGGCGAGCGCGAGGCCGTGGCGCGAGCGCAGCAGGCGATAGACCGTGAAGATCGTCGCCACCGCCAGCAGCAGCGCCAGCCAGTAGCAGATGATGTCCACGGCCTGCGCCGGCCGCACACCCATCAGGCGCTGCACGAGATCGGTGCCGAACATCGCGCGCGTCGCCGCGCCCGGCAGCGACGTGCCGGTGCCGCCGCCGAGCGTCTTCCATTGCGCGATGAGCAGCCGGACGATCTCGGCGACGACCCAGGTGCCGATGGCGAAATAGGCGCCCTGCAGGCGGAAGGCGAAGAAGCCGGCGGGAATGGCGAGCAGCGCGGCAGCTGCACCGCCGAGCAGGATCGCGACGAGCGGATCGAGCTTGAGCAGCACGACACCGGCAAACATCGCGTAGGCGCCGAGGCCGACGAAGGCCTGCTGGCCGACGGAGACGAGACCGGCATAGCCCGCGAGCAGGTTCCAGCTCTGCGCCAGCACCAGCATGGTCAGGATGAAGAACAGGTCCTGCAAGGTCGCGCGCGGCAGATAGGCCGGCGCGACCACGCCGACGACGATGATCATCGCCGCGAGCACGGCAAAGACGGTCGAGGCCTTGGTCCTCGTCTCGACACGCCAGGGAATGGTTCGTCCGTGCATCGGCCTGCCTCCTAGTCGACCGCACGCGGGAAGAAGCCGCGCGGGCGGACCAGCAGCACCAGCACGAAGGCGATATGGCCGGCGAGGATCTGCCATTCCGGATTGACCGCGCCGCCGATGGTCTGCGCCACGCCGAGCACGACGCCGCCGGCCAGCGTGCCCCAGAGCGAGCCGAGCCCGCCCATGATCACCGCCTCGAAGGCGTAGATCAGGCGCGCCGGACCGATCGTCGGGTCGAAATTGGCGCGCGTGCCGAGAAACACCGCGGCGATGGCCACGATCGCCATCGCAATGCCCGTCGCAACCGCAAAGGTCCGGTTGGGCCGGATGCCCATCAGCCCGGCGGTCACAGCGTCGTCCGAGGTCGCGCGGAAGGCGCGGCCGAGCTCGGTGCCGTAGAGCACGCGGTTCAGGATCAGGATCACGGCGACCGCCGAGGCGAAGGTCAGCATCGGCATGACGCCGACGTTGAACGGGCCGAGCGCGACAGACGCAGTCTCCAGCGAGCCCGAGGGGATGCGGCGGCTGTCGGCGGAATAAGCTTGCAGCAAGCCATTCTGCAGCACCACCGAGAGCCCGAAAGTGACGAGCAGCGGCGGCAGGATGTCCGGGCCGAGCGTGCGGTTGAGGACATAGGCCTGCAGCAGCCAGCCGATGCCGAACATCAGCGGCATCGCGATCAGCACGGCGAGAAACGGATGCAGGCCGAGTCCGCTGACCAGTACAAGGATCAGATACGCCGCGAGCACGATCAGATCGCCATGCGCGAGGTTCACCAGCCGCATGATGCCGAACACCAGCGACAGTCCGGCGGCGAACAGCGCATAGAGGCCGCCGAGCAGCACGCCCTGCAGGATGGTGTCCGCCCAGCTCATGCATGCGCTCCGAAATACGCGGCGTGGATCGCCTCGCGGCTCAGCTCCGCGGGGCGTCCGCTCAAGGTCACGCGGCCCTCCATCATGCAGTACAGCCGATCGGCGACCTTCATCGCCTGACCGATATCCTGCTCGACGATGACGATGGAGGCGCCGCTGTCGCGGATCGCCGGAAAGGCTGCGTAGATGTCGCGGATGATGATCGGCGCGAGCCCGAGGCTGAGCTCGTCGCACAGCAGAACACGCGGGTTCGACATCAAGGCGCGGCCGATGGCGACCATCTGCTGCTGGCCGCCGGACAGCGCCGTGCCTGGCGTGTTGCGCCTCTCCTTCAGCACCGGGAACATCCGATAGATCGTCTCGAGCGACCATGGCCCCTTCGTCGCCCGGCCATAGCGGCCGATCAGCAGGTTCTCCTCGACCGAGAGCGACGGGAACAGCTTGCGCCCCTCCGGCACCATCGCGATGCCGAGGCTCATCACGTCAGGCGCGGTCAATGCGCCGATCGGACGGCCCTCGAACAGGATCTGATCGGCACCGTTGCGCAGCACGCCCGAGATCGAGCGCATCAGGGTCGACTTGCCGGCGCCGTTGGCGCCGACGATGGCAATCGTCTCGCCCGCCTCCAGCGACAAGTCAACGCCGAACAGCGCCTGGAAGTCGCGGTAGAAGGCGGTGAGCCCATGGGTTTCGAGCAGCGCCATCACACCTCGATCCCCAGATAGATCTCACGCACGGCGCTCGACGCCATGATCTCCTCGGGTTTGCCGATGCCGATGACCCTGCCGAAATTGAGCACCAGCAGCCGCTGCACCACCGCGTTCAGCGCATGCAGCACGTGCTCGATCCAGACGATGGTGACACCCGAGGCGTGGATGCCGCTGATCGTCTCCACCAGTGTGCGACACTCCGCCTCGGTGAGGCCGCCGGCAATCTCGTCGAGCAGCAGGAGCTTCGGATCCGTCGCCAGCGCGCGCGCGAGCTCGAGCCGCTTGCGCTGCAGGAGGCCGAGGCCGCCGGCCAGCGTGTTGGCGCGGTCGATCAGTCCGGTCTGCACCAGGATCTCGGCGCAGCGGTCGGTGACCTCGGACTCCGCCTTGCGCGATCCCATGCTGGCTGCCACCACAAGGTTCTCGAACACGGTGAGCTTCTCGAACGGCTGCGGGATCTGGAACGTGCGGCCGACCCCGGCATGACAGCGCGCCATCGGCGGCATCCGCGTGACGTCGACGCCGTCGAACGACACGCGGCCGGCGTCGACGCGCAGATTGCCGGTGATCAGGTTGAACAGCGTCGACTTGCCGGCGCCGTTCGGTCCGATGATGCCCAGCGCCTCGCCCGGCGCGACGTCGAAGGTCACGTCATCCGTGACCTTCAACGCGCCGAACCGCTTGGCGACATGATCAAGCTCGAGGATGGGCACGTCGGATGCTCCGCGTAGCGATCGTCAGGCGATCGGCTCCATCTTCCCGCCCGCGGGAATGTTGGGCGCGGTCTTGTTGTCGGTGATGACGAGATCGTAGCCGCCGCCATCCTTGAGCCGCCACTGGCCGCCGACCAGCGGCGTCTTGCAGACATTCTTGGCGGCAAAGGGCGGCAGCTTGGCGCCGTTCCACGCGATCGGGCCGACGATGGTGTCGAGCTTGGTGGCCGCGACCGCCGCAATCATCTTGTCGGCATTGGTCGGATCGTCGACGCGCTTCAGCACATCGGCCGCGATCTCGAACAGGGCGTGCACGAAGCCGATCGGCTGCGTCCATGGCCGCTTGGTCGCGGCGGTGAAGCCGTCGGCGAGCTCCTTGGCCGAGGCGCCTGTCAGCGACGACTTGAACGGATGGCTCGGTGTCCACCACACTTCGGAGGACAGGTTGTGCCCCTGCTTGCCGAGTGCCTCGACGGCTTGCGGGAACAGCAGCGCCTTGCCGATCGAGGCGATCTTCGGCGTGAAGCCCTTCTGCTTGGCCTGGTTCCAGAACGTGGTGAAATCCGGCGGGATCATCACGCCGGTGATGACCTCGACATTGCCCGACTTGAAGGCGTTGATCTGCGCGGAGAAGTCGTCCGACAGGTTCTGGTAGCGGCCGGGATCGATCAGCTTGTAGCCCTTCTCGGTCAGCACCGGCGGGAAGCCGACCTTCGCATCGCCCCAGGCATTGCCGTCGCCGTCATTGGGAAAGAGACCGCCGACCTGCTTGTTGGTCGACAGCTGCGCCCACATGTTGGTGAAGACGGCGATGACGTCCTCGAGGCCCCAGAAGAAGTGATAGCTCGAGCTGAACGGCTTCCACGACGCGGGATCGCCGGGGTTGCCCTGCTGGCCGATGAACCAGGGCTGCCACGGCGCCACGGTGGAGATGCAGGGCAGGCCTTCGGACTCGCACGTCGTCGACACCGGATTGGTGGTCTCGGGTGTCGAGGCGACGAGCATCAGGTTGACCTTGTCGCTGACGATCAGCTCCTTGGCGACCTCGGCGGCGCGGTTGGGATTGGACTGGCTGTCCTTGACCACGACCTGAACCTGCAGGCCGGCCGCCTTTGCCGCGGCGTTGAAGCCGTCGATGATGAACTTGTCGGCCTCGGCGAAGGCCGCGAGCGGGCCGCTCTGCGGGCTGACATAGCCGATCTTCGCCGCCTTGCCGGCCGCGAGCGCGGGCTTGAAGATCGTGTCGGTGGCGGAGAGCAGGCCGCCCATCGCGGCCGTGCCGAGGAGCGTTCGTCGCGTGATCATATCGTGTCCTCCCTGATTTACTTTTTTGACTCAACGATCGTTCTAGAGCGGTGGTTCTGTGCAGGCCCACGCGTCCTGCAGCAGCGCCCGGATCTCCGCCTGCCCGAAGGCGCGCGGATTGGCGTAGGTATTCTTGACGGCGATCGCGGCTGCGCGGTCCAGGTCGGCCTCGGTGAGGCCGAAATCCCTCAGCCGCGTCGGCGCACCAAGCCGCGCCGCGAAGCGATGCAGCGCCTTGCCGGGCGTGGCACCGCCGAGCGCAGCGGAGATCGGCGCCAGAAGATCGCCGGCCACCGCGGCGTTGAACCCGATCGTGTGCGGCAGCAGGATGGCATGCGTCTGCGCATGCGGCGTGTCGAAGCTGCCGCCCAGCGTGTGACAGAGCTTGTGATGCAGCGACATCGAGGCGCCACCGAGCACAGCCCCGCAGAGCCAGGCGCCGTAAAGCGCATCGGCGCGCGCGCCGCGATCGAAGGGATCGGCGACCAGCACCGGCAATGCCGCCGCAAACGCCCTGACGGCATCCGCCGCCATCAGCGACAGGATCGGATTGCGATCCGGCGCATAGAGCGCCTCCGCCGCGTGCGCAATCGCGTTCAGTCCGGAGGCGACCGTCATCTCCTTCGGCAGGCTCAATGTGAGATCGACATCGTAGATCACCGTCTCCGGCAGGATCGCCGGATCGCGCCGCGTGGTCTTCTCGCCGGCGCTGGTCTCGCCGAGGATGTCGGTCATTTCCGATCCGGCATAGGTGGTCGGGATCGCGATCTGGTCGGCGCCGGTACGCAGCGCGATCGCCTTGCCGAGCCCGATCGACGAGCCGCCGCCGAGCGCGATCACGCAATCGGCCCCGCTCTGCGCGTAGGCCGCAACGGCCTCGCGGGTGACGTCGACCGGCGTGTGCATGACGGCGCCGGCGAAGACGCCGGCCGTGGCGCTGCCAAGCCGGTCGGCGAGCGCATCGACGTCATTGCGCTGCTGCGGCGTCGCCAGCAGCAGCGCGCGCTTGCGGCCGAGCCGTTCCATCTCGGGCGCGAGCTGCGACAGCGTGCCGGCGCCGAACACGACGCGGGAGCGAATGCCTGGAAAGATGAAGGCGCGGGTGCTGGTCATGTCACGCTCCGCGTCTTCGGCGCGCGCGCCATCACGAAGGTGAAGGCGAGGCTCCAGGGCACGTCCTTGCGCCGGGTCGGCTTGAAATCGGCGAGCAGGCTCGGCTTTACGCAATGCAGCGCGTCTTCGGTCGCATCGGCGCGATCGAACAGCTGGGTGGTGATCGGCTCGAAGCCCTCGGCCGAGACGATGAAATGAATGCTGGCCGGGCGCCGCAGCGGACAGCCGAGCTGGCCGAGCAGCCGGCCCGCGGGACCGTCGACCGGCACCGCGTAGCTCGCCGGCTTCACGCTGAGATAGTCGAACGCGCCGTTCGCGTCCGTCGTGAAGATGCCGCGCAGATTGCAGTCGGGCTGCTCGTCCGGCTGCTGGTTCTCGAAGAAGCCCTGCCCGTTGGCCTGCCAGGTCTCGACGATGGCGCCGGCAATCGGATGGCCGTCGAGGTCGACCACCCTGCCCGCGACCGCGAGCGGCTCGCCAACCCCGTCGAGAGAGATGTTCGCCCCATTGGGCCGCCGCGGCGCATCGGCGCGATAGAATGGTCCGCGCGGCGCGTTCGGCGTGGCGCCGGGCGGCCGGCGGCTGTTGATATCCTCGACCAGCGCGGTCGCGCCGATCAGATCGGACAGCAGCACCCATTCCTGACGATTGTCGGTGGTGGCGTCGCCGACGGCCGCCAGATAGGCCATGGCCTCGCGCCACTCGGCCCTGGTCGGACGAACTTCGCGGATCAGCTGATGGATGTGGCCAACGATGGCGATCATGCCCGTCGCCAGCCGGCCGCTCCCGGCCCGCGCGATGCGCTCCACCATAGCCTCGCCCGGCCGCTCGCCGCCGCGATCGATGGGCAGATCCTGCCGCATCGTCCCTCCCCGGAAACATTGTCCTGTTTCGTGGAAAGGTAGCAGCGCCCGGCCCGGGCGTTGATGATTTCTGCGCGGGATAATATAGCAGATCGCTATGAAGATCGACGAACGCCACCTGGTTCAGCTCGCGGCCGTCATCAATGCCGGCGGCGTCACGGAGGGCGCCGCGCTGCTCGGGATGACGCAGCCGGCCGTCTCGCGCACGCTTGCCGCCCTGGAAAAGCGGCTCGGCGGGCCGCTGTTCGTGAAAGGCCGCCGGCCGCTGCGCCCGACCCCGTTCGGCCGGGCGCTCGCCGATCACGGCCAGGCCATGCTGCTCGCCTCGCGCAAGGCCTCCGAGCTGATCGACAATTTCCGCCACGGGCTGGCCGGCACCGTCCGTGTTGCCGGCACGCCGTTCTTCATGGATGGCCTGATCTCCGGCCTGATCGCCGAGTTCCACAATGCCCGTCCGGACGTCCGGGTGATCCAGAGCTATGGCTACATGCCGGACCTGCAGGATGCGATCCGGGCCGACCGCATCGATCTCGCGATCTGCCCGGTCGATGTGCTCGACGGCAACGATCTCGAGTTTCAATCCATCCTGCCCGGACGCAACGTCGTCGCCTGCCGCGTCACCCACCCGCTGCTGATGAAGCGCAAGCTGAAGGGCCCGGAAATCCTGGACTACCCATGGATCGGGCCGCCGCCGAACAGTCCGCTGCAGGCCGACATGCGCGCGCTGCTGCTGTCGTTCGGCTCGACCGGCGTCAGCGTGCCCTATGTCGGCGGGTCGCTGGCGAGCGCCATGAACTATCTGAAGCGGACCGACGCGCTCACCATCCTGCCGCACGGCGTCGTCTTCGCCTATCGCCGGGAGCGCGAGATCACGGCGCTGCCGCTGCGCGTGCCGCATCCGGACCGCGCGCTCGGCATTCTCCGGCTCGCGGGCAGCCCGCAATCGCCGGCGGTGACGGCCTTTTCCGAATCCGTCGCGAAGGGCTTTGCGGATCTGGCAGAACTGATCCGCCGTCACGAGCAGTCGGTGATCTGGAAGGGCTGATGCCGGCCCCCCTTCCCGCCCAGGCGCGGCGCATCACTGCGCGGTCAACACCACTTTGACGCTTTGCGAGCGGTCGAGCGCCAGCCGCAGCGCGTCGGGCGCGGAGCGGAGCGGACGCTCCGCCGTGACCAGGCCGAGCACGTCGACGGCGCCATCGCCGATCAGTTCGACCGCGGTCATGAACTCCAGGCTGAAGCGGAACGATCCGCGCAGGTCGATCTCCTTGGCCATCACCGCATTGGACGGCGTCGGGATCTGGCCGCCCGGCAGATTGCCGATTTGCACCACCACGCCGCCGCGCCTGACGATGCCGATCGCGCCGGCGAGCCCGGCCGCCGTTCCTGACACTTCGAAAGCGACGTCGAACGGGGCTACGGCGGCCTGGGCCTTCAGAGCAGCGTCGCCGCCGGCGATGTCGAACACATGATCGGCGCCGAGCCGGCTGGCAAAGGCCAGCGGCGCCGGCGCGATGTCGACGACTGTCAGCTCCGCAGCGCCGGCGCGGCGGGCCGCGAGCATGGTGAGCAGCCCGATCGGGCCGGCGCCGAACACGACGGCGCGCTTGCCCCTGATGTCGCCGGCGCGCGCCGCCGCGTGCAGGCAGACCGCCAGCGGTTCGGCCAGGGCCGCGGCCTGATAGCTGACGTGATCGGCGATCTTCACGCATTGCGCCGGCGTGGCTTCGAAATAGCTGGCGAAGCCCCCCGCCATGTGCGGAGTCTTGGACGCCGAGCCCATGAAGAAGATGTTCTCGCACAGGTTCAGGCGGCCCTCGCGGCACGGCCCGCAATGTCCGCACCAGCGCGACGGGTTCACGGCGACGCGGTCTCCGACCGTCACGCCCGGTGCGGCTCCCGCGATCTCCACCACCTCGCCCGCGATCTCGTGACCGAGCACCAGCGGCGACGTCACGACGAAGTCGCCGGTCCGGGCGTGGCGGAAATAGTGCATGTCGGAGCCGCAGATTCCGCCGGCACCGAAGCGGATCCGCACCATGCCCTCGGCCAGCGGCTCGAGCGGTCGCTCGACGATGCGCAGGTCCTCGGGGCCGAACAGCGTGGCGGCAAAGCTCATCGTGGTCATTTTACGAGTCCCATGTATTTCGGCAGCCCCAGCGTGATGTCCGGAATGTAGGTGATGGCGATCAGCGCGATCAGGAGCGGGACCAGCCAGGGAAGGATCGCCATCGTCGTGCGCTCCACGGACAGCTTCGAGACGCGCGCCAGCACGAACAGCACCATCCCCAGCGGGGGATGCAACAGGCCGATCATCAGGTTGAGCGTCATGATCAAGCCGAAATGAATCGGATCGATGCCGAGCTTGAGCACGATGGGCAGCAGGATCGGCACCAGGATGGTGATCGCCGCGATCGTGTCGATGAAGCAGCCGACGAACAGGATCAGGATGTTGGCGAGCAGCAGGAACACCCATTTGTTGTGGGTGATGCCGAGCATCGTATCGGTCAGGATCTGCGCGGCCTGCGACACCGTCAGGAGCCAGGCGAAGATCGAGGCGGCCGTGACGATGAACAGAACCGAGGCGGTGGTCTCGATGGTGTCGAAGGTCGCCTTCGCCACGGTGCGGACATTCATCGTGCGATAGCGCACGAGACCCAGGAACAGCGACCAGATGACGGCGGCCACGGCGGCTTCCGTCGGCGTGAACCAGCCCAGCGTCATGCCGCCGATCAGGATCACCGGCGCCATCAGCGCCATCACGGCCGAGAAATCGAAGTACCAATCGAGCGCCAGCAGTACGGCGAGACAGAGTCCCGCAGCCAGGTTGACCGAGAGACCGGCCTGCACGAGCAGCCAGACGGCCAGCGGGAACGCCAGAACGACGACGATCTCGAGCGCCGCGGAGCCGAGTTGCTGCCAGGAGAACGGCGAGTCGCTGCCCCAGCCGTTCTTGTGGGCGAAATAGGCCACCGTGGCCATCATGGCGAGCGTCATCACGGCGCCCGGAATGACACCGCCCAGAAACAGCGCGCCGATCGAGACATTCGCCATCATGCCGTAGATCACGAAGGGCAGCGACGGCGGGATGATCGGACCGAGCGTCGCGGACGCGGCCGTCACGCCGACGGAAAACTCCGTCGAGTAGCCGTGATCCTTCATCGCCTTGATCTCGATGGTTCCGAGGCCCGCGGCATCCGCGATGGCCGTGCCGGACATGCCTGAGAAGATCACCGAGCCGATGATGTTGACATGGCCGAGGCCGCCACGCATCCACCCCACCAGCGCGACGGCAAACCGGTAGATGCGGCCGGTCACGCCCGCGATGTTCATGAGGTTGCCGGCGAGGATGAAGAACGGCACGGCCAGCAGCGGGAAGCTCTCCACCCCGGCGATCATGCGCTGCGCCAGCGTGACGTCGGGCGTGATGCCGGTGACGAGGATATAGAGCAGCGAGGCGGCGGCCATGGCCAGCGCCACCGGCAGGCCGACGAGCATCAGGACGAGAAACGATCCGAGCAGCAGCAGCATGATGCTCAAGCCTCCGTACCGTCGAAAGCGCCGGGGCGCTCGAGAATGGAGTAGCCGCGACGCCAGTTCTGGATCGCAACCTGGACCGAACGCAGGCTCATCAGCACGAAGCCGAAAAGCACGAAATAGTAGACGTACTTCTTGGGAAACTTGATCGTCGTCATCCGCTCGTCGCCGATCACATCGATGAAGACCCAGATCAGCTTGACCGCGTAGGCGAAGAAGGCGATCCGGATGGCGTCGATTGCGGTGGAGAGGACGCGCGCGGGAAGATGCGGCAGATAGCGGAACAGGAGATCGACCTGGATGTGCCGCGACAGCCGGACGCACATCGCCGATCCCACGAACACCACCGCGATCAGGCAGTATGTCGCGATCTCCTCGGTCCAGGCGTAGCTGTCGTTGAGCGCGTAGCGCGTGAAGAACTGCAGGAACACGCAGAGCGCCATGATCCAGAAGATCGCCAATGCCAGCCAGTCTTCGGCGGCATAAGGGCTGAGGTCGGCGGTGACCGGCTCGCTCTCTTCAAAGGTATGCGCAATCTCATCGGCCGTGATCCGCCGATGCAATTCAGCCGTGGACATGGGACTTCCTTGACCCTGAGACGATAGAGGGCGGGGGTTTCGTCCTTCCGGCCGAGACGGTCGGAAGGACGGACTCCATCGGAGCTACTTGATGGCCTGGATGCGATCCCAGTCCGACTTGCGATAGTCGAAGCTCTCGAAGCTGATGGCCTTCATCACCGTGTCGCGGAACTCGTCCTTGTTGACCTCCGTGACGGTCAATCCCTTGTCCTTGAAGAAGGTCACCAGCTTGGCCTCCTTGGCCTTGATCTCCTCGGTCGCCTTGGCGGCCGCCTCCTGCGCCACCTCGGTGAATATCTTGCGGTCCTCTTCACTCAGCTTCTTCCAGAGGCCGCCGGCGATGACGGTGTTGAGGTGATCGACGATGTGTCCGGTCAGCACGATGTACTTCTGCACCTCGTAGAACTTCTTGGCCTCGATCGTCGTCAGCGGGTTCTCCTGCGCCTCCACGGTGCCGTTCTGAAGCGCGAGGTAGACCTCGGCGAAGGCGATCGGCGCGGTGTTGGCGCCGCAGGCGCGCGGCATCGCAAGATAGGCCGGGACGTCGGGCACCCGGATCTTCAGGCCCTTCATGTCGGCGCACGACTTGATCGGCTTGTTCGAGGACGTCTGGCGCACGCCGTAATAGGTGACCGCCACGATGTGGTGGCCGCTCTTGTCCTCGTAGCCCTTGGCGAGCTCCTTGAAGACGTCGCTCTTGGTGTAGGCGAGCAGATGATCCGCGTCGCGGAACGTATAGGGATAGTAGGTCACGCCGATCGGCGGATAGGCCTTCGCGGCGAAGCTCGAGCCCGAGATGATGATGTCGACCGAGCCCAGCGACAGGCCCTGGTTGATGTCGGTCTCCTTGCCGAGCTGCGAAGCCGGATAGACGTCGATCTGGTAGCGGCCGTTGGTGCGCTTGCCGATCTCCTGCGCGGCCCACACCGACGCGGTGTGGAACGGCTCCGACGTCTCGTAGACATGGGCCCATTTCAGCTTGGTCTGAGCCCGCCCGGGCGCCCCTGTGGCGGCGAGCATCGCGGTGGCCGCGATGGCAAGAATGGCGATCTTCTTCAGCATTTGATTTTCCTCCCTGGCTTGTTTCTGTTCTTTCTCGTTCTTGACTCGGTATCATCCGCCTTGCGGCCGGGCGCCGCGACCGCTTCCGCACCGAAGCTCTGCGCGAACCGGGCTTGCGAGCGTGCGAGGTGGCCGCTCATCGCGGCGCAAGCGCGCTCGGGATCGTGCGCCGCGATGGCGCGGAGAATCTCCTGGTGCTCGGCATGCGCCGTCCGCCATGAATTCGGATTTTCAAAATACGTCGCCAGCTTCGTGAAATAGGGATTGAGGCGCTGGTCGAACAGTTCGCCGACGACGCGCGTCAGCACGGCGTTTCCCAGGCATTCGGCCACCGCGATGTGAAAGGCGCGATCGTGCACCATCAAGGCTTCGCTCGGATGATCGGCCGTGGTCATGGCCGCGAGCGCGGCCTCGATGCGCGCGATATCCTCGGCTGTCGCGCGCCGCGCGGCCTCGCCGGCGATCGCGCCTTCAATGAACTCGCGGGCGCGCAGCAGTTCGAACGGCCCTTCGATGATGGTGGAGGCCGGCGCCGTGAACGCGGGCGCAGTCGGCTCGATGACGTAGATGCCGGAGCCGACGCGGATGCGGACCCTGCCTTCGACCTCGAGCGCGATCAGGGCCTCACGCACGGTCGGGCGCGAGACCCGCAATTGTTCGGCAAGCTCGCGCTCGGTCGGCAGGCGGCTGCCGACCGGAAACTCGCCGCCGTCGATCAGCGTGCGGAGCTGATCCGCGACCTGGCGGTAGAGACGCCGCGCTTCCACCGCTTCTAGAGGCAATGCGTTCTCTCCCGGGATGGTGCGTTTTGGCCAATTGGCCTGACCAATTGTCCGAAACAGTGATGGAACTCGATGACCGAGTCAAGCGGTGGCGGTGACCAGCGTACGAGAAGCTGTCTTTGCGGGTGACCGATGCCGCCAACACGCTGGAGAATTCTCGTGAAGCCTACTCAGACTTTCACACGCCTTCGAATCTGCCGGTCTCCTAGCGGCCAGCCGCCCTCCATTCATGTCGATTGCTGTTTCCCCTGTGCATTCCCTTACGGTCGGTCAGGCGGCTGGAGCGGACGCGATGCGGACTTCAACACCGCCGTCGCGCGACTGGCGCCATGCCGACAGTTGCGCAATCTCGGCTTCGGGCCGTTGCACGACGATGTCGCCGCGGCCGAGATAGACGCAGCCAGCATTGCCGTCGACGGTGATCCAGTCCCCCGGCGCGATGATGTCCTCGCCGATGCGCGCCTGAAGGGCGTCGCGGTCGACTCGGATCGCAGCGCATCCCACCACGCACGGCTTGCCCATCTGACGGGCCACGAGCGAAGCATGCGCCGTGCGCGCGCCGACGGCGGTGACGATTCCCGAGGCCGCCGCAAAACCGGCGATGTCGGCGGTGCTGGTATCATGGCGGATCAGGATCACGGAGTCGCCCGCGGCAGCAAGCCGCTCGGCGGCTATGCTGTCGAAAGCTGCCCGACCGGTCGCGACGCCGCCGGAGGCCGCGACGCCGACGGCTGCAGCCGGCCCGCTCGCAACGAACGAGGTTTCATTGAGCGCGTCGAGATCGAGGCTTTCGGTGCGGTCAAGCGCCTGCTGCGGCGTGATCAGCCCCTCATGCACCAGGTCGACGGCAATGCGAAGCGCCGCGCGCGGCGTGCGCTTGGCTGCGCGCGTCTGCAGGATCCACAACCGACCTTCCTCGATGGTGAACTCGACGTCCTGCACCTCACGGAATTCGCCCTCCAGCCGCTTGAGCGTCGCGCGCAATTGCTGCGCGACATCCGGCAGCGCCCGCGACAGCGCGGCTTCGGTCTGCGGCGTCCGCCGGCCGGAGACCACGTCCTCGCCCTGCGAATCGAACAGCACGTCGATGACCGGCGCATCGTTGCCGGTCGACGGATCGCGCGAGAACGCAACGCCCGCCCCCGACGAGGTGCCGCCATTGCCGAACACCATCGCCTGCACGGTCACCGCCGTGCCCTGGAGATGCTCGAGACCCTGCAGCCTGCGATAGGTGCGCGCCCGCTCGCTGGTCCAGGAGCGATAGACCGCCCGCGCCGAGCGTTCGAGCTGAACCGCGGCATCTTCGAGCCAGCCGTCGTCGTCGGAATCCTCCAGCAGCCGGCGCTCGTCGAGAGCCAGCCGTTCGAGCGCCTCACTGTCGAGCTCGCGCTCGTTGGCGACGTCCTCGGCCGCGATCAGCTGGCTCAACCGCTCGGCGAGCGGCGCGGGATCCATCCCGAGCACGGTCTCCGCGTAGCTCTCGAGCAGCCGCCGGCGGCAGTCCCACGCCAGTCGCGGCCGGCCAGTGGCGCGCACCAGGCCGCGCACCGCGCGCGAGGTGCAGCCGACATTGAGCACGGTGTCCAGCATGCCCGGCATCGAGCGCGCCGCGCCGGACCGCACCGAGACCAGCAGCGGATTGCGCGAGCAGCCGAAGGTTCTGCCGGTCGCCCGTTCGAGATAGGCGATGCCCTCCTTCAGGCCGTCGGCGAGCTGTCGCGTCGCATGGCTCTTGCCGGCGACCACGTCGGCACAGAGCTGCACCGGCAGCACGAAGGCGGCCGGCACCGGCAGATCGAGCGCCGCCATGCGGGCGAGATTGGCGGCCTTCGCGCCGACCTCTTCGGCACCCGGCAGCTCACGCCTTCCATCGCCAATTCGTACGATCGTCATCACATCATTCCTCAGGCCGAGAGATCGCTCATCGTGTAGCGCCGCAGCAGATGGCCGAAGCTCGCCAGGCAGTCGGTCGCGCGCTCGATCGCGCGGGCAAGCTCCAGCGCCGCGAGCGAGGCCGTCACGTCGAGGCCGCCGGAGAACACACGCGCCGTGATCTGGCGCTCGCTGGCGTCAGCCTGATGCTCGGCATCCATCAGCCGCGCAACCGCGGCCAATGCGTCCTCGGAATCGGCGCGGCGCCCCTCTTGGACCTCGGCCGCGGCGGCGAGGCCGGCGGCGGCATGCTCGGTTGCGGCCACGCCGACGGCGGCGAGCGCCTGCAGCGCGGAGCCGATCTCGGGCTTCATCGGGGCCGGTGTCAGCGACGCGATGAATGCCGCCTGCTCCAGCTCGTCGATCGCCTGCTCGACCCGGTCGACGAGATCGCCGATGACGGGCCTCGCATTCAGCCGGGTGATCTCGGTCCGCGCCTCGATCGCGATCCTGTCGGCCTTCTGCTCGATGCGGCCGGCGCGCTCCGCGAGCTGCTTGACCGCCATAGGATCCGGCTCGCTCATCGCCAGGGCCTGCTGGACCAGCGCCGCAACGTCGCGCGCCAGGCCGATCTGCCGGAGCACCATGGCGAGCAGGCCGCTGTCGACGCGGTCGAGATGCCTGACGAGATCGGCGCCGATGCGGTCGCGCGCCAGCCGCGACGACTGTCCCGCCAGCAGCGCCTCGGTCGAGATCTGCAGACAGGCCCTGAGAAAGCTGATCGCGGCCTCGCGCCCCAGCACCTGGTCGAGTCGCTCGCCGAAGCCGATGCGCGTCGGCGCCGCGCTGCGCACGGCGGCGCCCAGCAGCTCGTTGCCGCCGAGTTCCAGGAAGCCGCGGTGACCGATGCGCTGCCGCGCCGCCCATTCCAGGATGCGGACCGCATCAGTCTTGGCGACCCAGCTGCGCAGCAGCTTGCGCGCCTTGTTCCAGTCGATCAGGAACACCAGCGACGCGCCGATCGCCGCAAGCAGATCGTCGCGGTCGTCGGGACCGCCATACTCATGGGATCCGGTGACGAGATAGAAGGTGCTCTCGTCCTCGAGTCCGGCGGCGGCATGCTTGTCGAGGCCGCTCCATTTCAGCGCACGCCCCTCGAACAGCGACACGAAGAATTTGGCGCGCGCCAGGTGAACATCGGTATAGGTGATCGTCACTGTACTCGCGGTGACGACGATGACGATGACATGCGCGTCGGTGGTGCCGATGTCGTTCTGGATCACGAGGCGATCGCCGGCGCGGATCGCAGTGGCGTCGAGCCCGGGATGGTTGAACTTGAGCGGCCGCGTCTCGCCGAGGCCGCGCATGAAACTCTCGATCGGCGCGCGATCGCCCTCCTGCACGCCGAAGACATGGGCGCCGGCGATGACCTGCTCGGAATGACTCGCCGCCAGGCGGTTCAGCGCCTTGTGCAGGTCCATCACGAGCCGATGCAGACTGTCCGGCCCGTCATGATCGACACCCGTCAAGCGGCCGATACGGGCGATCTCGATCTCCGGCGTCGCGTCGAGATGGCCGGCGCCGCGGATTGACGCAAGGCGTTTGTCGAAGTGCTGGCCGCTCGCGGCATCGCCTGCGGCGACGGCGCTGATCATTGCGAGGATGTCGCTCTCGATACCCTTCAGGTGAGGCGCGAGGCCCGGCGCGACCACCTTGTCTTGGCCAGCGAGATGGGCGCCGCCGATGAGAGTCACAAGCGCCGCGGGCGCGAGTCCGGCCGCGCGGCTCTCCATGGTGAGATCGGGCACGTCGCTGCGTGGATCTCGCGCGTGCTGCACGGCGGCCTGCAGCGCGCTGAGGCGGAGCTTGATGCGGTCGTTGGCGGCCAATCCTTCGGCGACCAGCCGCGGCAGCAGGATGTCGGCTTGTCCGAGCTCTCTGACGATTTCAGTCTTCATAGGCCCCTGTCACGGTTGCTCGGCGCGGTGGTAGCAGCGGCAGATGAAGAGTATTTGCGCTGGATCATTCATCGAATTGTCACATGAGCATCGCTGCCAGCGGTTGCCCCGAGATCATAAAATGCGCCGAAGTGTCTGCGGAGCTCGTTGCTCATCGTCGTCCGCGCTGTGCTATCCGCAGCGGTGCGAACCTGACCTCGGACCGGGAGGCAAGGACCCTGCGACTTGAGCGTCCGCGAGCGCCCGCTCGCCGATAAGGACATGCTACGGCCGAGGAAGAGGATGGTCGTCAGCGGATTGAAGCCCTTCTCGAGCTTCGGCCGCCCAGCCGTCTGGATCGACCGCTCGTTGACGGTTGACTGTGGTTTCGGCGGTGTGGCTCTCCCCGCATACCCCAGAACTAAGAAGCGCAGTTTTGGCACGGACATCCGAAGCGCAGATGATAAGCGGTCGCAACCCGACCGAGATCGACTGACGAGCGAAAAAGTCAATCAAGCGTCACGCTCGGGCCGTACAGTTGATGCACTGCAGCACGCCTTTGCGCGCCGCTCGCCAGGCGGCCCAGCAAGTCGATGCGAATTTCGGCAACGGAGCGCGAAATGACCGCG
Source organism: Bradyrhizobium sp. STM 3809 (assembly GCF_000239795.1). GTDB lineage: Bacteria > Pseudomonadota > Alphaproteobacteria > Rhizobiales > Xanthobacteraceae > Bradyrhizobium. The sequence goes on from NZ_CAFJ01000226.1 coordinate 20,353, forward strand.
ACCATACGCAACAAGACCTGGGCGGAGCTCAAGGTCGGCGACCACGCGGCCGTCGAGCGCACATGCGCGGTGCAGGATCTCATCCTGTTTGCCCATGTGTCAGGCAACACCAATCCGCTGATGCTGCCGGACGGCAGCGCCGATCATGGCCCGAAGGACGTCATCGCGCCGTCGATGTGGGTGGGGTCGCTGATCTCGGCCGTGCTCGGCAACGTCATGCCCGGCCCCGGCACGCTGTATCGCTCGCAATCGCTCGAATTCAAAAAGCGCGTGCATGTCGGCGACCGCCTGCGCATCACCGTGACCTGCAGCGACAAGCGTGAGCAGCCGGTCGCGGTGTTTCGCGCCGAGATCACCGATCAGACCGGCGACGTGGTCTGCGCGGGACTTGCAGAGGTCGACGCGCCGATGGTTGCAATCGAAACGCCGGTGCGCGAGCTGCCGGCGCTGATCGTCGATCATGCCGATCATTTCGCCAGGCTTGTCGAGCTCGCCGCGCAGTTGCCGCCGCTGAAGACTGTGATCGTCTGCCCGGAGGATCACAACTCGCTCGGCGGCGCCCTGCTCTCGACCGAGCGCGGCCTGATCCATCCGGTGCTGATCGGCGATCCCGAGCGCATCTCGGCGGCGGCGCGCGAGATCGACGCCGACATCAGCGGCTGGGCGCTGGTGCCGGAGACCGATCATCGCGCCGCCGCCGCGCGCGCGGTCGCGATGGTGCTCGATGGCGAGGCCGGCGCCGTCATGAAGGGTGCGATCCATTCCGACGACTTGCTCGCCGCGGTCGTGAAGAAGGACGGCGGCCTGCGCACGGCCCATCGGATCAGCCACGTCTTCGCGCTGGATGTGCCGACGCTGGACGAAATTCTGTTCATCTCCGACGCCGCGATCAACATCGCGCCGGATCTGCTCGCCAAGGTCGACATCATCCAGAACGCGATCGATCTCGCCCGCGCCTGCGGGCTCGACCGGCCGCGCGTCGGCGTGCTCTCGGCGGTCGAGACCATCAACCCGAACATTCCCTCGACGCTCGACGCCGCCGTGCTGTCGAAGATGGCCGAGCGCGGCCAGATCAAGGGCGGCATCGTCGACGGCCCGCTGGCGATGGACAATGCGATCGACATGGAGGCGGCGAAGACCAAGGGCATCGCCTCGCTGGTCGCCGGACATGCCAACGTGCTGATCGTGCCGAACCTCGAGGCCGGCAACATGCTGGCGAAGGAGCTGACCTTCGTCGCGCGCGCCGAAGCCGCCGGCCTGGTCGTCGGCGCACGCGTGCCCGTGATGCTCACCAGCCGCGCCGACAATGACCGCGCCCGGCTCGCCTCCTGCGCGCTGGCGCAGCTCTACGATCATTGGCGGCGCGAGGGCCGCGCCTTCTCCGGTGCCGCGCAAGCCCTGGCGGCGGAGTAGCCGATGACGGACGTCATTCTCACCGTCAATGCCGGCTCATCCTCGATCAAGTTCGCGGCCTATGAGGTCGGCGCCGGCGCACTGCGCGCGGTCGCCCGAGGCCATGTCGACGACATCGGGGACGACACCCTTTTTGCTGCCGGACCGGCAGATGGCCCGATCGAGCGGCAGCCGATCGATGCGCCCAGGGGCACGGTCGATCATGGCGCGGCGCTGCGGCTCGCGATCGACTGGCTGCGCCGTCACGAGGAAGGCTGCCATGTCGTTGCGATCGGTCACCGCGTCGTGCATGGCGGACCCGACCATGCCGAGCCGGTGGTGATCGATGCCGGCACGCTGCAGAGGCTGCGCCAATTCATTCCGCTGGCGCCGCTGCACCAGCCGCACAATCTCGCCGGCGTCGAGGCGACGCTGCAGGCGTTTCCCGACGCGGCCCAGGTCGCCTGTTTCGACACGGCGTTTCATCGCCAGCATCCGTTCGTCGCCGACGCGTTCGCCCTGCCGCGGCGGCTCTATGATGAAGGCGTGCGCCGCTACGGCTTTCACGGCCTGTCCTACGAATACGTCTCGCGGCGGCTGCGCAGCCTCGCGCCGGATCTCGCGTCGGGGCGCGTGATCATCGCCCATCTCGGCAATGGCGCCTCGGTGTGCGCGCTGCGCGACGGCCGCTCGATCGCGTCCACGATGGGCTTCACCGCGCTCGATGGCCTGCCGATGGGCACCCGCTGCGGCCAGCTCGATCCCGGCGTCGTGCTGTACCTTCTCACCGAGAAGGGTATGAGCGCCGATGAGATCACTCATTTGCTCTATCACGAGTCCGGGCTGAAGGGCCTGTCCGGCGTCTCCAACGACATGCGCGAGCTCGAGGCGTCCGATGCGCCGGAGGCGCGCGAGGCGATCGACTACTTCGTCGCGCGGGTCCGCCGTGAGATCGCCGGGCTCGCCGCGACCATTGGCGGCGTCGACGCCGTCGTGTTCGCGGGCGGCATTGGCGAGCATGCCTGGCGCGTGCGCGAGCAGATCCTCGGTGACATGGGCTGGCTCGGCATCGCCCTCGATCGCGAGGCCAATGCCGGGAATGCGCAGACGGTGAGCCTTTCCGATTCACGCGTCGCCGTGCTCGTCATTCCGACCGACGAAGACCGCATGATCGCCGAGCACACGGCCGAGATCCTGGGCCTGATGCAGCCCGCGGATTCGATGCCCCTCACGCGCCTGACCGCCTGACCGAAGGGACCGCACATGTCTTCCCCGTACAGCCCCGCCACCGCCGTCGCCCGCGCGTTCGGAGCCGCCAACATCACGGCGACCCAGACGCAGCGCGTCTCGCAGAGCCTCAGCCGGCATCTCGACAAGTTCACCCGCGAGCACGGCAAGCGGGTGCAGGAGCTGATCAGCGAAGGCGCCGGCCTCGTGCAGGCGTTCAGCACCGCGCAGGCCCATCTGCTCGACCACGTCAATGCCTATTTGATCGATGCCGGCCAGCGCATGGCCTTGACGCTCGACGTGCTGCGCGAGCGCGCCGACAATGACGCCCAGCATGAGGCGGCCGGCACGCCGCCGGTGCTGATCTACGACCATGAGGTGGCGCTCGATGGCCGCAGCCTGCCTCGCCCGGTCAACTACATGCTGCTGAAGATCCTGCCGCCGGCGGGAGTCGTCACCTATGAGTGGAAGCGGCCCTATGTCATCATCGATCCGCGCGCCGGCCATGGCGCCGGGATCGGCGGTTTCAAGCAGGACAGCCAGGTCGGCGTCGCCTTGCATGACGGCCATCCGGTCTATTTCGTCGTGTTCCGGCCGCATCCCGAGCCGACGCAGACGCTGGCCGACGTGATGCGCGCCGAAGCGGAGTTCATTGCCGAGGTGCATCGCCGCCATCCCGAGGCGCCGAAGCCGATCATCGTCGGCAATTGCCAGGGGGGCTGGGCGACCCTGATCCTGGCCGCGGCCAATCCCGACATCACCGGGCCGCTGGTCGTCAACGGCGCGCCGGTGGCCTACTGGTCGGGAAGGCTCGGCGAGAACCCGATGCGCTACAATGGCGGCCTGCTCGGCGGCATCCTGCCGGCGCTGCTGCTGTCGGATCTCGGCGGCGGCGAGTTTGACGGCGTGCATCTCGTGTCCAATTTCGAGATGCTCAACCCCGGCCGCAATTATTTCGGAAAATATTTCGATCTCTACACCAACCCGGAGAAGGGCCGCGCCGGCTTCCTCGAATTCGAGCGCTGGTGGGGCGGCTTCCATTTCATGAACGAGCAGGAGATCCGCTGGATCGTCGAGCAGCTGTTCATCGGCAACCGGCTGTCGCGCGGCGAGGCGCGCATCGAGCGCGGCCGCCAGCTCGACCTCAAGGCGATCCGCTCGCCGATCATCGTGTTTGCGAGCCGGGGCGACAACATCACCCCGCCGCAGCAGGCGCTGAACTGGATCGTCGACACCTATGCCGACGAGCACGAGATCCGCATCCGCGGCCAGCGCATCATCTACATGGTGCACGACAAGGTCGGCCATCTCGGCATCTTCGTGTCGTCCTCGATCGCCAGGAAGGAGCACACCGAGGTCGCCTCGACGATGAAGACGATCGAGGCGCTGGCGCCCGGGCTCTACGAGATGACGATCGACGAGCAGATCGGCGACGGCGTCGACGCCCGCTTCCACGTCTCGTTCCACGAGCGCAAGATCTCGGACATCCTGGCGATCGACGACAATGACCGCAGCGAGGAGCGTGGCTTCGCAGCAGTGGCGCGGCTGTCCGAGCTCGGCGCCGAGCTCTACGACCTCACCGCGCGGCCGCTGGTGCAATCGATGGTGACCGACGAGCTGGCGAAGCTGATGCGCGATGCGCATCCGGCGCGCGTGACGCGGCGCGCGTTCGGCGGCAACAGCGCCGGCGCCCAGGCGATCCGCAAGGCGGCCGAGCAGGCCCGCGCCGAGCGCGCGGCGGCGGCGCCAGACAATCCGTTCCTCGCCCTGGAACAGCTCTGGGCCAGGAGCGTCACCCAGGCTTTCGACGTGTTTCGCGACGTCCGCGACACGCTCTACGAAGCCGCGTTCCTGTCGATCTACAGCTCGCCGCTGATGGATGCGATCGCCTCGACGCACGCCTTCCAGCGCGCCCACCGCGAGCCCAAGGAGCTGCGCTTCCTGCCCGAAGTACAGGCGATCCTGCTCGGGATCGATCGCGGCGGCTTCGAGGAGGCGGTGATCCGGATGCTGATCCTGCTCGCGGAATCGCGCGGCTCGGTGCGCCGCGACCGGCTGGAGCGCTCCGCCAGGGTGCTGACCAGGGACGAGCCGTTCGCCTCGCTCGGCGCCGAGCGCCGCGCCGCGCTGATCCGCGAGCAGTCGATCATCGTCGAGTTCGAGCCGGAACAGTCGGTCAAGACGCTGGCCGAGCTGTTGCCCGAGGTCGACGACCGCAACCGCGCCATCGACGTCGTCGAGTTCATCGCAGGCGCGGTCGAGGACATGGAGCCGAACACCATCCGCACCCTGCAGCGGCTGCGCGAGGCGCTCGGCTTGCCGCCGCTGGCGCTGGCCGCGGTGTCGGCCGATCCGCTCAAGGAGAACGGCGCGATCCGCGACGTCGCCTGACGGGAGAGGACGATGTCCGAGAGCGCTCACGATCCGCTGCCGACCGTCTGGAATCCGGACGACCGCATCGGCGACATGCTGAAGGGCCTGCGCGGCCTCGTGGTCGGCGTCGCCAATGAGAGCTCGATCGCCTTCGGCTGCGCGGCCAAGCTGCGCGCTTTCGGCGCCGAGGTGGCGCTGACCTATGCCGACGCGCGCACCCGCGATTTCGTTGCCCCGCTCGCCGAGCAGATCGGCGCCAGCCTGCTGCTGCCGCTCAATGTCGAGCAGCCGGGCGAATTGGAGGCCGTGTTCGCGCGCATCAAACAGGACTGGGGCCGGCTCGATTTCGTCGTCCATCCATCGCGTTCGCTCCCAAGGCCGATCTGCACGGCCGCGTCCTCGACTGCTCCGCAGACGGTTTTGCCCGCGCAATGCGGATCTCAGTGTATTCGTTCCTGGAGCTCGCCCGCGCCGCAGAGCCCCTGATGATCCATGGCGGCGCACTGCTGACGATGAGCTACTACGGCGCCGACAAGGTGGTGAACAACTACAACATCATGGGGCTTGCCAAGGCCGCGCTGGAGGCCGCCGTGCGCTACCTCGCCGCCGAGCTCGGCGACAAGAACATACGCGTCTTCGCCGTGTCGCCGGGTCCGTTGCGCACCCGCGCCGCCAGCGGCATCGTCCATTTCGACCAGCTGATCGACGCCGCCGTCGCGCGCAGTCCGGGCCGCCGCTTGGTCGATATCGCCGAGATCGGCCGCGTCGTGGCCTTCCTGGTCGGCAACGGCGCCTCCGGCATGACCGGCGACACGATCTATGTCGATGCCGGACTGCACAATATGGCGTGAGGCCGATACTGGCGCGCACGCGGCGGCTCTAAATCCCTTCAACGTCGAGCACGTGAACCGTTACCCGAGAAGGCTTGCACTTTGAGTGAAACAAGAGGTGAATTCAGCGTTGGGTCAAAAGCGGCCAGACGGCATGCTTCCGGTTGAACCTCGATAGCGGGCATAACCAGCTCCGGCTGAATGTCCGAGATGGGCCAAACGCAGACTTTGCTGGCCTTGACGCAATAGGTCGCGGTCGATGCTCGGGGTAGACCACTGCTTCATGAATATGGACGGGTTACGAATGGAAAATTGATTTCACGATGACGAGGCGCTCTCAAATGTGGTCAGGGGGGTTGAGCATTGGGAACTGGCCACGAAGAATGCGACAGCCTTGATTAAGGCGACAGACCAAACCGAGATTGTTGAACTGGAGGCTCGCTCTAAGGTCAGCCGGCAAGATGCCGTCACACATCTTATTGAGCCTACAGAATGGGGACTAGAGACATTCCCTCAATACAAGAACCGACAGTGTTCATTTAAGGAGCGGTTGGAGGCGCTCCTTTCGAGATGGGAAGACTGGGAAAGGTGCTGAGAACGAATTTAGTGCCGACACCATCCACTGGTGCGCCGAGAGCGAACATCCTTGGCGCCGATCGGAGGTCCGGAACGGGTCAAAAGCGGTCCATCCATTCTGTCGCCACCTTGTCAGCCCCGTGCGAGGCGAAGAGGCTGTGGAGTTCGATGCGGCGCCCCTCGGCGCGACGGCGAACCGGAAAGCCGATAGCCGCTGATGCCGCGGATCAACGGCAACTTCAGCGCGCAGGCGCGCCATCATCCCTTGCATCATGCCCGAGACATCCATCTCGACGGCGGTCGCATAACGCAGACCCGCGTTTTGAATGCGCTGCCGCTGAGCCCAAACTCCGGCGGAACACGAAACCAGCACAGAATTTCCAAATGAGGGGGGTTGCCGAATTTCCAAA
>NZ_CAFJ01000225.1 GCF_000239795.1 Bradyrhizobium sp. STM 3809
GATGGCCGGGACAAGCCCGGGCATGACGCAGTAACCAACACGCAGGATCATTCGTCGGAGCAGCTCTTGATCGCCATTACGATAGGCTGCTTTGCAGGCGCGCCGGGGAAAGACATGATCTGCAAATCATTTGACAGGATCCCCATATGATCATCCAACGCATCGCGGCTTTCACCAATGGTCCGACCGGCGGCAATCCGGCCGGGGTCGCGATCGGCGAGGCGCTGCCCGATCCGGCGGCGATGCAGTCGATGGCGGCGGAGATCGGCTATTCGGAGACGGCATTCGCGGCGCCGGACGGGGATGCATGGCGGGTGCGCTATTTCGCGCCGCAGGCCGAGGTGGATTTCTGCGGGCATGCGACGATTGCGCTGGGGGCGGCGCTGGCGCGGCAGCAGGGCTCCGGCAGCTTTGCGTTGCGGCTCAATCATGCGGGGATCAGCGTCGACGGAGTGCATTCGGCCACGGAGTGGAGCGCGGCGTTCCACTCGCCGCCGACGCACACGCGCGCGCTCCCGGCTGCAGTCGTCGGGGAGATCCTCGCGCTGTTCGGGCTGACGCAGGATGATCTCGATCCGGGGATTCCGCCGGTCCTGGCTCATGCGGGCATGGATCACCCGGTGGTCGCGCTGCGCGAGCGCAGCCGCCTCGCCGCGATGAGTTATGATTTCGGCCGCGGCCAGGCGCTGGCGCAGCGCGAGCGCTTCTGCACCTTCGCCATCATCCATGTCGAGACACCGCAGCTCGTTCACGCCCGCAATCCATTCCCGTTTGGCGGCGTCTATGAAGATCCGGCGACCGGCGCTGCCGCCGCGGCGCTCGCCGGCTATCTGCGCGAGCTCGCCTGGCCGGCGCAGGGGCCGATCTTGATCCGGCAGGGCGAGGACATGGGCGTGGCCTGCGGCCTGCAGGTCGACCTCGATGGGCCGGCGGGCGCGCCAGTGAAGGTATCCGGCAGCGTGAGGGCGATCGAAGCCGCGTAGCCCGCATGAGCGCAAGCGACATGCGGGGTCGGCACCGGTCCCTCATGTCGCTTCGCTCATGCGGGCTACGAGCTCGGCGGTCGTCGCTCAGACCGATGCGGCCTCTTTTGCCTTCTCATCGGCCTCGGCGAAAACGGCCTTCGCTGCGAACAGGCCGTTGAGCGCGGCGGGAAAGCCGGCATAGACCGCCATCTGGATGATCACCTCGGTGATCTCCTCGCGGCTGAGGCCGACATTGAGGCCGGCCTGCAGATGCACCTTCAGCTGCGGGCTCGCATTGCCGAGCGCGGTCAGCGCCGCGATGGTCGCGATCTCACGGCTGCGCAGATCGAGCCCCGGGCGCGAATAGATGTCGCCGAACGGAAACTCGATCACGTAGGTGGCGAAATCCGGCGCGATGTCGGCGAGCGCCGCGATCACGTTGTGGCCGGCCTCGCCGTCGATGCTATCGAGCGCGCGCCGGCCGCGGGCCAGCCGGTCCTGAGCGATGTCGGCGCCGGTCGGCATCGTGCTCCCTGGGGTGGATGGGCTCGATATCGCTTGAGTCATGGTCATCAGTCCTCTCGTTGCCGGCATAGCCGGCGATCTCGTTGCCGGCATAGCCGGCGATCTTGCCGTCGAGAACGAGAAGGCAATCCTGCAACGTGGCAACCTGCGACCGGACGGCTTCGCGATGCCGCTCCAGGAGCCGGCGCCGATCCGGCTCTGTGGCGGGGCCGCCCGCGCGCAACTCCGCATAACGGAGCATGTCCCGGATCGGCATTCCCGTGGCCTTCAGACGGCCGAGGAATTCGATCCAGGTCAGGATCGATGCATCGTAGTCCCGCTGGCGCTGACGATCGCGACCGGCCCTGGGCAGCAGACCGATCCGCTCGTAGTAGCGGATCGTGTGGGCCGTCAGCCCCGACTGCCTGGCCAGTTCGCCGATCTTCATGCGCGCCTGATCTCCATTCACGACGCCCGGGAGGCTACGGGTTCGAGCGCGCTCTAAGTCAAGCGGCGTTTTGGCGGTCGCGCAACTGCGTAGGCCGCGTGCGCGTCAGCGAACGCGGGGTTGGCACCGGTCCCGCATGTCGCTGGCGCTCAAGCGGGCTAGGGGTGTCATCGATCGGCCTTGCGCCGTCCCCTCGCCCACACCGCGAAGGCGGCGATCAGCGCCGCGGCCAGCGAGAACCAGGTGATCGCGTATTGCATGTGTTCGTCGCGCAGATGCGGCGACAGCGGCCCGGGCTTGGGAATGCCGTTGTCGGGCGCCGGCGATTCGAGATCGACGTAGAACGGCGCGACCTCGCCCCAGCCGAGCACGCGGGCCATGGCGAGATGGTCGCGGGTGAACCACAGGCGCTTGTCGTGGTTCTCCGCGGCCGTGAGCAGGCCGGCCGCTTCGGGGAAGCGCAGATAGCCGGTCAAGGTCACCGGCTCGCCGGTGACGAGCTTGCCGACCTGGCGATCCTGGATGCCGCGCTCCTGCATGGTGTTGGCGACGAAGCCGGCGTCGATCACGACGGTCTCGCCAGAGGGCAGGCGCGCCGGCAGGAAGGCCCAGGTGCCGGGGCCGGAGACGTCCTCGCGCACGGCGGAGCCGGCGCTGTAGAGCATCGCGTCGGGGAGCTTGGCATAAGCAGCGGTGAAGCTGACGCGGCGGAATTCGTCGCGCTCGGGCGTCAGCGTTCGCCATTCGCTTTGCGGCGGCAGCGGCGCGGGCGCCGCGCTGACGCGCTCGGTGAGCGCGGCGATCAGCGCGTGCTTGGCGGCGCGGCGCTGCAGCTGCCAGACGCCGAGGCCGATGAACAGCGCGACCATCAGCACGGTGAAGGCGGCGAAGGCGCGGGCGGAGGTTCTGCGGGCAGGCGAGATCGTCATGACAGCACTGCGGGCGAGGATGAGAACGCCTTGCCGAAGCATGCGGTGCGCTCCCCTCCCCCTTGCGGGGAGAGGTCGGGGGTGGAGATGCCCCGAGCACGACTGCTGCTGTGGCGTCCCCCCTCCCCAGCCCTCCCCCACGAGGGGGGAGGGAGCGCACTGCGCTCGCGGCGAGATGTCGCGTCACTCATTGCGGGGTCTTGTCCACGAGGCGGCCGGGGGCGGCCTTGTGGTGGAATTGCAGGGCGATCAGCAGGGATTTCATGGCGCGCAGCGGCAGCAGCGTCGTCACCAGGATCAATGGACCCCACAGCACGGCGTGGACCCAGAACGGCGGCTGGTACTTGACCTCGACGACCAGCGCGGCGCCGACGACGATGGCGCCGGCGAGCATCATGATGAAGATGGCCGGGCCGTCGCCGGTGTCGATAAAGGCGTAGTCGAGGTCGCAGGCCTCGCAGCGCTTGCGCAGATTGAGGAAGCCCTCGAACAGCTTGCCCTGGCCGCAGCGCGGGCAGCGACAGGCGAGACCGCGCAGGACGGTCTGGGCCAGGGTGACGGGCGGATGGCTGGTCATGATGTGTTGCCCTTGCTCTTGCCCATGGTCTCGATGGGCGCCGCCGGACGCAATGCGTCGTGGTGATACATCCGCAGACGGCGAGCGCTGATCACATTTGGATCACCCTTCGCAGCGCTGCTCAACGAGAAAGGGCGGCCCGACGGCCGCCCTCCATGACACATTCGACGGAGTCCGTCCGCTCGCCGCGTCAGTGCGCGCCGTGCGCCATCGACTCGGCGCCGTGGCCCCAGACGTAGATGCAGATGAACAGGAACAGCCAGACCACGTCGACGAAGTGCCAGTACCAGGCGGCGAACTCGAAGCCGAGATGCTGCTTCGGCGTGAAGTGGCCGGCATAGGCGCGCGCCAGGCAGACGATCAGGAAGATGGTGCCGACCAGCACGTGGAAGCCGTGGAAGCCGGTCGCCATGAAGAAGGTCGAGCCGTAGATGTGGCCGGCGAACGAGAAGGTCGCG
>NZ_CAFJ01000224.1 GCF_000239795.1 Bradyrhizobium sp. STM 3809
AGTTGACGAATGCGCGCTCGCCTACTTGCCCGGCAGCTTGTCGTCGACGCCCTTGACGTAGAAGTTCATGCCGAGGATCTGGCCGTCGGCGAGATGGTCGCCGCCCTTGCACTCGACCTCCTTGCCGTCCTGCGCCACGACCGGGCACTTGAACGGATGCAGCTTGCCGGCGGTGATCGCGGCCTGGGTCTCCTCGGCCATCTTCTTCACGTCGTCGGGCATGTTGGTGTAGGGCGCCATCTCGAACATCTTGGAGTCGAGGCCGCCCCAGGTGTCCTCGGACTTCCAGGTGCCGTCGAGCTCGGCCTTGACGCGGGCGATGTAGTAGGGGCCCCAGGTGTCGAGGATCGAGGTCAGCTGCGCCTTCGGGCCGAACTTGATCATCTCGGAATCCTGGCCGAAGGCGAGCTTGCCGCGCTCGGCCGCGACCTGCATCGCCGCCGGGCTGTCGGTGTGCTGCATGATGATGTCGGCGCCCTGGTCGAGCAGCGCCTTGGCGGCATCGGCCTCCTTGCCCGGATCGAACCAGGTGTTGACCCAGATGATCTTGACCTTGATGTTCGGATTGACGGACTGCGCGCCGAGCATGGTGGCGTTGATGCCGGAGACGACCTCGGGGATCGGGAACGAGCCGATATAGCCGAGCACGCCGCTCTTCGACATCTTGGCCGCGATCTGGCCCTGGATGTAGCGGCCCTGGTACCAGCGGCCCGAATAGGTCGACATGTTCTTGTCGCGCTTGTAGCCGGTGGCGTGCTCGAAATGCACGTTCGGGTACTTCTTGGCGACCTTCAAGGTCGGGTCCATGTAGCCGAACGAGGTGGTGAAGATCAGCTTGTTGCCGGCGCGGACCAGCTGCTCGATGGCGCGCTCGGAGTCAGGGCCTTCCGGCACGTTCTCGAGATAGGTGGTCTCGATCTTCTCGCCGAGCTCCTTGACCAGCGCCTGGCGTCCGAGCTCGTGCTGGTAGGTCCAGCCGAGATCGCCGATCGGGCCGAGATAGATGAAGCCGACCTTCAGCTTGTCGGCGGCGTGCGCCGCGCCGGCGATGCTCCCCGCCAGCACCAGCGCGGCGGCAGCGCCCAGAAGCCTTTTCATCATTGTCGATATCTCCAAACAGTGAGGGGAAAACGGGGTGATCCCAAGCGTCGCGCCCCATCGCAGGCGCCTGGGACGAAATCGTCAACGATCCGGCACGAACACCGTGCCGAGCGCCGCCGGCGCCGTCGAGCCGCCGGTGCGGGCGCGCGACAGCAGCACCAACACGATCACGGTGGCGAGGTAGGGCAGCGCCGACATGAATTGCGACGGGATCCCGACGCCGGCCCCTTGCGCATGCAGCTGCAGGATCGTCACCGCGCCGAACAGATAGGCGCCGATGACGAGGCGGCCCGGACGCCAGGAGGCGAACACGACCAGCGCCAGCGCGATCCAGCCGCGCCCGGCGGTCATGCCGGGAATGAAGAACGGCGTGTAGGCGAGCGGCAGATAGGCGCCGGCCAGTCCCGCGCAGGCGCCGCCGAACAGCACGGCGAGCATGCGGATGCGCAGCACGGGATAACCGAGCGCATGCGCGGAGACGTGATTGTCGCCGCAGGCGCGCAGCACCAGGCCGGCGCGGGTGCGATAGAGGAACCACCAGACGGCGACGATCAGGGCCACCGACAGATAGACGAAGGCATCCTCGCCGAACAGGATGCGGCCGACCAGCGGGATGTCGCTGAGACCGGGAATGGAGAGCTTGGGGGCGGTGGTGATGCGCTCGCCGACGAAGCGCGCGCCGATCAGGCCGGACAGTCCGATGCCGAGGATGGTCAGCGCCAGTCCGGTCGCCACCTGGTTGACCGCGAGGCCGAGCGTCATGAACGCGAAGATCAGTGACATCAGCATGCCGGCGACGATGCCGCACAACGCGCCGACGATGATCGAGCCGGACAGCCAGGCGCCACCGAAGCCGCAGGCGGCGCCGACGATCATCATGCCCTCGACGCCGAGGTTGAGAACGCCCGCGCGCTCGGTGACGAGCTCACCGGTCGCCGCCAGCAGCAGCGGCGTCGATGCGGCGAGCACCGACAGGATGATGGCTTCAACCAGCACCACTTTGCACCTGCCGCGACGTGAAGATGAGCTTGAAACGGTAGAGGATCAGGGAATCGCAGGCCAGCACGTAGAACAGCAGGATGCCCTGGAACACCTTGGTGACATCGAGCGGAATCTTCATCGTGATCTGGGCCTGCTCACCACCAATGAACGTCAGCGCGAGGAAAAGTCCTGCAATTAATATTCCAATCGGATTGAGCCGTCCGAGAAAGGCGACGATGATCGCGGTGAAGCCGTAGCCTGGCGAAATCCCGGGTTGCAGATGCCCGACCGGTCCGGCGACCTCGATGATGCCGGAGAGGCCGGCCAGCGCGCCCGAGACCGCGAAAGTCAGCAGTACCAGCTGATTGGCGTTGAAGCCGCCGAAGCGCGCGGCGCGCGGCGCGACGCCGACGACGCGGATCTCGAAGCCCTTGATGGTGCGGTCGAGCAGCACGAAGGCGCCGGCGACGACGATGAGCGCGATGAGGCTGCCGAGATGCAGCCGGCCGCCCTCGATCAGTACCGGCACGGTCGCGACCGGATCGAACTCCGCCGTGGTCGGGAAGTTGAAGCCGGCCGGATCGCGCCAGGGACCGCGGACGAGATAGTCGAGCAGGAGGTCGGCGACATAGACCAGCATCAGGCTGGTGAGGATCTCGCTGGCGCCGAACTTGACGCGGCACAGCGCCGGGATCAGCGCATAGAGCGCGCCGGCCGCGGCGCCGGCGACCAGCATCGCCGGCAGCACCCAGTGCCCGGCCTCCGTGCCTTGCGTCTTCACCGCGATCCAGCTGCCGGCCACGGCGCCGATCAGGAACTGGCCTTCGGCGCCGATGTTCCAGGCATTGGCGAGGTAGCACAGCGACAGGCCGATCGCGATCATCACCAGCGGCGTCGCCTTCACCGCGATCTCCTGCAGCGAATAGCCGTCGGTCAGCGGCGCGATGAAGTAGACGCCGAGCGCGGTGAGCGGGTTCTTACCGAGCACGGCGAACAGCACGCTCATGGTGACGAGCGTCAGCCCGATCGCGATCAGCGGCGACACCAGCGCAATGGTGCGCGAGCGCTCGGCGCGCTTCTCAAGCACCAGCTGCATGCGCGGCCTCCTTCTGGTCGAGACTGGCGCCGCCCATCAGCAGGCCGAGCTTCTCGCGCGTGGCCTCGGCGCGCGGCAGCGCCGGGGAGAGATGGCCGTGGAACATCACGGCGATGCGGTCGGCGATCTCCATCAGCTCGTCCAAGTCCTGGCTCGTGACCAGCACCGCGGCGCCCGCGCTGGCGAGATCGATCAGCGCCTGGCGGATGATCGCGGCCGCGCCGGCGTCGACGCCCCAGGTCGGCTGGTTGACGATCAGCACCGCGGGAGTCCGCAGGATCTCGCGGCCGACCACGAATTTCTGCAGGTTGCCGCCGGACAGGCTCGCGGCCTCCGGATCGCGCTTGGCCTTGCGGACGTCGAAGGTCTCGGTGGTGCGATCCACCGTGCGCAGCGTGGCGGCGGCATTGATGAAGCCGTGGCGGACCATGTCGCTGGCAGCATGGCCGGTGAGCAGCGCATTTTCCGACAATCGCATCCGCGGCGCGGTGCCGTGCCCGAGCCGCTCCTCGGGCACGAAGGCCGCGCCCATCTTGCGGCGCTGGGTGATCGAGAGGTTGCCGCAGGCGAGGCCGTCGATGATGATCGTTCCGGGCTCCTTGACCAGGCGTTCGCCGGAGAGCGCGGCAAACAACTCGTCCTGCCCGTTGCCGGCGACGCCCGCGATGCCCAGGATCTCACCACCCTTCAGCTCGAACGAGATGTTCTGCAGCCGGACACCATGCAATTCCGCCGGTGCGAGCGTGAGATCGTTGACGACCAGGCGCGGCACCGTCGTGCGCCGCTCGGCCGGAGGCTTCACCTCCTTGATCTCTGCGCCGACCATCATGCGCGCCAGCGACGCCGCCGTCTCGCTCTTGGGATTGCAGGTCGCGACCTTCCTGCCGCCGCGCAGGATCGTGGCGGTGTCGCACAGCCGCTTCACCTCGTCGAGCTTGTGGCTGATGTAGAGGATGGCGCGGCCTTCGGCCTTGAGGCGCTCCAGCACCACGAACAGCTGGTCCGCCTCCTGCGGCGTCAGCACGGCGGTCGGCTCGTCGAGGATCAGGAATTTCGGATTCTGCATCAGTGCGCGCACGATCTCGATCCGCTGCCGCTCGCCGACCGACAATTGCCAGACCTCGCGCTTGGGATCGAGCGGCAGGCCGTAGTCGCGGGCGACGTCGGCGAGCCGCTCGGAGATCGCCTTGAAAGGCTCCTTGCCATCGAGGCCGAGCGCCACGTTCTCTGCGACCGTCAGGTTGTCGAACAGCGAGAAGTGCTGGAACACCATGCCGATGCCGAGGGATCGCGCCTCGGCCGGCCCCGACAGCTTGACCGGCGCGCCCTGCCAGCGCAGTTCGCCAGCGCTCGGCTGCACCAGCCCGTAGATCGTCTTCACCAGGGTCGACTTGCCCGCGCCGTTCTCGCCGAGCAGCGCGTGGATCTCGCGTGGGAAGATCTCGATATCGACCGCATCGTTGGCGAGGAAGTCGCCATAGCGCTTCGTCAATCCGACCGTCTGCAGGAGCGGTTGTGTCTGATGAGGATCGGCAGGGCCGGGACTAAGCATCGTGCTGCGTCATGAGCAGTGAATGGAACTGCCTCAATTGTGAGCTAATTTGCCGCGACGCGTAAGAGGCGAAAAGCGTCATCCTCTGCTCAACTCTTGCTCAATCGGCCCGGCCCACGGGAGCTCGCCCGTGCGCCCCATAATCGGTTGCAGATGGTTCGTGCTGCAACAGCGAGGAAGCCGAGAACGGCGTTCTGAGATGTGGCACTTTTGCGACAGTTCCTGGAAATCAGCGGAACACGGCATCCTGCCCGTTAGATGAGCAGCGTCATGCAATGCGTCGGACAACGTCGCTTGCCGTGTTCGATCGAGCCTGCAAGTGCGTGGTTCTTCGTATTCCTGAGTTCCGAAAAACCTCAATGATCTGAAGTGGCAAGAGCGTTTCCATGGCGGACGGCGCCGCGGCCGCTCGTCGCATCATTGGGAACCCTGCGCATGCCCCGATGCGGCAATCGGGCGGAAGCTTGATGAAACTGCGGGCAATGCCTGGAGAAAGTTGAGGCTTCCAGCGTCCGGGGAACGGCGCAACTGTGCATGCAAGTCGGGAATCGGCGCTTGTTAACTGGGGGTGTTTGAGATGTCGTCCTACAAGTCCATTGCGGCTGCCATTGCGCTTGGCGCGGCAGCGCTCACGTCGGTCGGCAGTGCCGGCGCGGCTGATCTGCCAGCCAAGGCAATCGCCAAGAAGGCTCCGGCGGACCTGCCGTTCTTCCTCGTCGTCGATAACCGCGTCAGCTTCTCCTACATCTTCAATGCCCGCCAGCCGGGCGCCTGGACCGCGAACGCCAACGGCACCTTCAACCCCAATACCGCCAAGCAGGTCTATTCGTTCACCCACTTCGACGTGTGGGGCTACGGCACCAACTTCTTCACGATCTCGCTGTTCAAGTCCGACCACAACGACCCGGCCGGCCCCTGCACGCAGACCGGCGGCATCGTCTCGCCCAACGCCGGCTTCGCCTTCACGCCGGCGAGCTGCGCGGGCGCGACCGAGATCTACGGACTGTTCCGCTCGACCTTCGGCTGGAACCAGATCTTCAACACCAAGGCCTTCACGATGGGCCCGCTGCAGAACATCTCGTTCGAGGTGGGCATGGATGCCAATACCGAGAACCGCTACTTCGGGGCCGCCAAGCGTGACGTCGTTGCCGGTCTGCAGTTTGCGTTCAACCTGCCCTACAAGGGCTATTTCAACGTCGCGCCGTTGATGTACTGGGAGTTCGCCAACCACAACTCGTTCTCGCAGTGCGGCGCCGGCTGGTCGGCCCCCTGTATCGCCGACGGCAACACCTCGTTCAAGCCGACCTGGGCGGTCGAGACCAACTACTACATGGATCTCGGCTTCCTGCCCGAGAACATGCAGTTCTTCTCGATCTCGGGCCGTGCCGGCTGGTACGGCAAGAAGGGCACCGACACCGAGCCGCTTCCGGCCAGCGTCGCGAACGGCGTGTATCCGACCAAGGTCGAGTTCAACTCGGAGCCGATCCGCCTGACCTTCGATGCGTCCAAGGCGATGTGGGGCGAGAAGCAGAGCCACATGATCGACGTCTGGGTCGCCTATCGCTACTGGCAGAACAAGTTCGGCCTCGACCACAACAATGCGGTCGGCTGCTCCGTGGCCGGAGCCGGCGGCAACCGCATCAGCACCGGTGCCTGCACCGAGTCCTCGCTGTATTCGGGCGTGACCGTCAAGTTCTGATCGGCCTGACCAATGACAAAGGGCGCTGCGGCTCGGCCGCGGCGCCTTTTTCCGTGTCGCCCGTTACTTGTCCCACACCCCGACATGCAGCGCGGCGGCTTCGTCCTCCAGCAGCGGGCCTGAGACCTGGGTCTCCCGCTGACCGCTGGCGAACACCTCGCGGCAGGGCAGGTCGAGCGTCGGATTTTCCGGATGGTTGCCGGTGAAGTCGCGCAGCCGCCGTTCGCTCAAGCCATAGACCACCCGGCCGATGCCGGCCCAATAGATCGCGCCGGCGCACATCGCGCAGGGCTCGGCCGACGAATACAGCGTTGAGGTTGCCCGGACCTCCGGTGTGATCGACCTACAGGCCTGCGTCGCGACCAGCCGCTCCGCATGCGCCGTGGCATCGTGGTCGGGCATGTAGCCATTCTCGGCCTCGATCAGCACGTGGCCATCGCTGTCGACCAGGATGGCCGCAAACGGATGATTGCCGTGCGACATTGCGCGGCGGGCGACAGCAAAGCTCTGGCGCAGGAAGTGGGCGTCACGCGCGTGTCTGTCGTCAGAGCCGCTCCCGACCTCTTGACCCACCTCGCCTGTCATCATCTCGCTCCGTTGCGCCTGCGCGATCCTGATCGTTCCGGGGACGCGGCGCAAGGGAACCGCGCCGGACAAGCGGCGTTGCCCGGCGCATGAACGACGAAGGCGGGGGTGTCATGGCAGCGACCACGGATTCCAGAATTGCCGTCTACGCTGCCTTGGCCGGCAACCTGCTCGTCGCATGCACCAAGATCGCGGCGGCGGTCTGGACCGGCAGCTCGGCGATGATGAGCGAGGCCATTCATTCGGTCGTCGACACCGCCAACGAGCTCCTGCTGCTCTACGGCTTCCACCGCGCCGGCCGTCCGCCCGATCGCGGACACCCGCTCGGCCACGGCCGCGAGCTCTACTTCTGGAGCTTCATCGTCGCGCTGTTGCTGTTCGCGCTCGGCGCGGGCGTGTCGCTGTACGAGGGCGTCGCGCACCTGATGCATCCGGCGCCGATCGAGGACCCCACGGTCAACGCCATCGTGCTCGGTCTGTCATTCGTGTTCGAGGCCGGCTCCTGGTGGGTGGCGGTGCGGCGCTTCCGTGCGGCCGCACCAGGCCTCTCCTTGATCGAGGCGTTCCGCCGCAGCAAGGATCCGCCGGCATTCATGGTGGTGTTCGAAGACACTGCGGCGCTGATCGGCATCGTGATCGCGGCCGCCGCGACCGCTGCGGCGGTCGCATGCGACGAGCCGGTCTGGGACGGCGTCGGCTCGATCCTGATCGGGCTGCTGCTTGCTGTGACCTCGATGGTGCTGGCGCGGGAGAGCAAGAGCCTCTTGATCGGCGAGCCAGCCGATCCTGAGCTTGCGGACGCGGTGCTCGAACTCGTGCGCTCGTCGGAAGGCGTGCTCGCCGCCAATGGTCTGCTGACGGTGCAACTGTCTCCGCAGCAGGTGGTCGTGGCGCTCAGCATCGAGTTCGCCGACGATCTGCGCGCCGACGACATCGAGCGTGCCGTGGTGACGATCGAGACCGCGCTGCGCGCCCGGTACCCGCTGATCGCCGCGCTGTTCGTCAAGCCGCAGACCGGTGCACGCTATCGTGAAACGCGCGCGCGCCGGTTGCGAGGCTCGGCTCCGGCCTGACGTCAGCGATAGACGACGTCGCTGCGCGTCGACGACAGCCGCACCAGCATGCCGATCTGGTAGATCGCCGCCAGCGCCACCAGGATGTAGACGATCCGGGCAATCGGCGATGAGGTCGCGGTTTCGGCGGCGCCGTTGCCGAAGATGGCGGTGACGAGATCGACATCGAACAGGCCGACGAGGCCCCAGTTCAATCCGCCGATGATGACGAGAACGAGAGTGATGATGTTGAGTGCCCGCATGTTTCTGCTCCTTGGCCAAGGCATCTGCCGAGGCATCTGATGCGGGGTCAAACCGGGGTCGCGTGGCCCGTTCCTATTGCGGCGCAGCTGCGACGAAGGGAGCGCTGACGAGCACGAGGATCAGCAGCCCGGCCAGGATCCAGAACGCCGTCGCCAGGCTGGTGGCCGCAGCTACGAAGCCGATGCCGGCGGGTCCCAGCAGCACGCCGGAGTAGCCCGCCGTGGTGACGGCCGCGACCGCAAGGCCGACCGGCATCGCGCTCTGCGCGCCGGCGCGGCGAAACAGGACGGGGACGAGGTTCGATGCGCCGGCGCCGATCAGAGCAAACCCTGAGATGGCGGCCATGATCGAGGGAATGACCAGCAGCATGATGAAGCCCGTCATCGCGATGACGCTGCCCCACAGCAAGGTGGCGCGATCGCCGATGCGCGCGACGACGCCGTCACCGACCAGACGGCCCGCCGTCATGGCGATCGAGAACATGATGTAGCCGAGCCCGGCCTGTGCGGCCGGCAGGCGGCCGGAGCCGGTCAGCAGCAGGGCGCTCCAGTCGAGCATGGCGCCCTCGACCAGGAACATGATCGCGGCGAGTGCCGCCAGCAGCAGCACCGCGCCATGAGGAAGCACCAGCAGCGGACCCGGTTCGGCCGGCTTGCTCGCCATCAGTCGCGGCGCGGCAACGATCATCGCGGCCACGGCCAGGGCGCTGCAGATGATCGTGCCCGGCAGCGGCGTGATGCCGAAGGCGAGCAGCGCGGTCATGACGCCGGAGCCGGCAAAGCCGCCGATGCTGAATTGCGCATGGAAGCCGGACATCAGCGGCCGTTCGCTCAGCCGCTCGACCTCGATCGCCTGGATGTTGACGGCGACGTCGAGCGAGCCGAGCGCCGCTCCGAACCCGAACAGCGCCGCGGCCAGGGTCACGGGCGTGGACGCGATGGTCAGCGGCGGGAGGAGAAGCCCGAGAGCGAGGCCGCTGACGACGACGACGGGCTTGCTGCCATAGCGCGCGCTCACGAGACCGGCAGCCAGCATCGAGGCGACCGAACCGACGCCGAGCGACAGCAGCAACAGCCCGAGCGTGGCGTCGTCGACGCCGAGCCGCTGCTTGGCGAACGGCACCAGCGGCGCCCAGCAGGCGATGCCGAAGCCGGCGACGAAGAAGGCGAGGCGGGTCGCGAGCCGCGCCGCGCGGTGGTCCGTGATGGTCATGAATGAGGTCCGGCGAGGCGGGCGCGGGCAGCGCGTCAGGGCGGCAAGGAATGAGCGCACGGCGCCCGAGAATAGCCGGGAAGCCGCACGACGATGAGGTCTCGCTTGTCGGTCGCCTCTATCATGCCTATAGGGCTTGCTCCACCCTTGCAGCGGTCCGACCGTGTCGCAGCAACACCGCGGAGGAACGATGAGCTCGGCAGACGTGTCCAACGCAGTCTCGTCCAACGCAGCCTCGTCCAAGGCGGTCTCCTCCAAGGCGGCCTTTTCGAAGGCGGCCATTGTCGCGGTCGACTGGGGAACCTCGAGCTTCCGCGCCTGGCTGATCGCGGCCGACGCGACCGAGCTGGCCGAGAGCCGCAGCAACGAGGGCATGCTACATTGTGCGACGTCGGGTTTCGCGCCCGTGCTGCGTGCTCATCTTGCCAAGCTCGAAGCGCCCACCGAGGCCCCCGTGCTGATCTGCGGCATGGCCGGCGCGCGGCAGGGCTGGGTGGAGGCGCCCTATCTTCACACCCCGACCCGGCTGGATGCGTTGCACGCGGCAGCGATCCGCGTCGAGACCGACGGCGACGTCCGGATCCTGCCCGGGCTCGCGCAGGCGCGCGCCGACGCACCCGATGTGATGCGCGGCGAGGAAACCCAGCTGCTCGGCGTGACCGAGCCGGACTTCACCGGCGTCGTCTGCATTCCCGGCACCCACAGCAAATGGATCCGGATCGACCGCGGCGCAGTGGTTGCGTTCGCGACCTACATGACGGGCGAGCTGTTCGCGGTGATGTCCGAGCACAGTATTCTCAAGCACGCGGTCGAGTCAGAGGTCGCCGCGGAGGATGGGCCCGAGTTTCGCGCCGGCCTCGCATCGGCGCTGTCGTCGCCGGCGAGCTTGAGCAATACGCTGTTCCGGCTGCGCGCCGCGCAGCTGCTCGGCTTCGAGACGCGGTCCGCGGGAGCGGCGCGTCTGTCGGGAGTTCTGATCGGCAGCGAGATCGCCGACGCCCGGGCGCGCTTCGGCGCAGACGGTCCGGTGAGGTTGATCGGCGCGGGCCGGCTCGGCGGTCTCTATCGCGCGGCGCTGGCGGCGAGCGGGTTCACCGTGCATGAATGCGATGCCGAGCAAGCGTCGCGCCGCGGCCTGATCAAGGCCGCATGGCAGATCTGGGGAGCGCGTTCCTGACATGACACAGTCCGTGGTCTGGCCCAACGTCAAGCGGTCGCTCGTCGCGATCCTCCGCGGCATCAAGCCGGACGAGGCCGAGGGCATCGTCGAGGTCCTGGTCGAAGCCGGTTTCGAGATGATCGAGGTGCCGCTCAACTCGCCGGATCCGTTCGTGTCGATCGAGCGCCTCGCCAGCCGTTTCGGCAAGGACTGCCTGATCGGCGCCGGCACGGTGGTCAATGCGTCGGATTGCGTGCGGGTCGCCGAGGCCGGCGGGCGGTTGATGGTCAGCCCGAACGTCGATGCCGAAGTGCTGGCCACGGCGCAGGCCTATGACATGGTGACGATGCCCGGCGTGTTCACGCCGACAGAAGCCTTCCTCGCGCTGCGCTGCGGCGCCTCGGCGCTGAAATATTTTCCCGCGTCCGTGCTCGGGCCGTCGGGGATCGCGGCCCAGCTTGCGGTGCTGCCGAAGGGCGTCGTGGTGGGAGCCGTCGGCGGCGTCTCAGATGCGAATCTCGCCGGCTATGTCGCGGCCGGCGTGCGCGCCTTCGGCCTGGGCTCGAGCCTGTACAAGCCGGGTATGACCGCGAGCGACGTGCGCAAGACCGCCTGGGCCTCGGTGCATGCCTATGACGCGGCGATCGCGGCCGTTGGCTGACGGCGTCGATTTCTTTCACTCTTATTGCAGGCTCGGCATCAGCTCGACGGCCCGCAGGTCTGCGGGCCGTCTCGATGTCGATCGGCCTCGGCCGCGCTTCGTCAGCTCGCCGCGGCGTTGATCTCCGGCGAGCCGCTGTCCTCACCGGATTGGGTGAAGGCCTGCAGCGCTTCCGCCATCTGGATGCGACCGCCGACGCCGGTGATGACGACGTCGACCATCGTGAACGACGAGTGGAAGTGGCCACGCGCCTTCAACTGTCCGACCGGCACACCGGCCGCGGCGAGCGCTTCCGCATAGGCGACACCCTCATCGCGCAGCGGATCGAACTCGCAGGTGACGATATAGGCCGGCGGCAGTCCCTTCAGCTGGCCGCGCAGCGGCGACACCCGGGGATCGGTGCGGTCAGCCGGCGAGCAGTAGATGTCCCAGAACCAGAACATCAGCCCGCGCGTCAGGAAGTAGCCGGCGGCATTCTCGGCGTAGGACGGACGATCGAAGCTGCAATCGGTGACCGGACAGACCAGCAGCTGGCCGCCGATCGCCGGCCCGCCGCGGTCGCGCGCCAGCTGGCAGGTGACGGCGGCGATGTTGCCGCCCGCGCTCCAGCCGGCCACCAGCACCGGCCCCTCGCGGCCGCCGAGCTCGGCGGCATGCTCGGCGACCCACTTGGCTGCGGCATAGCCGTCCTCGGCCGCTGCGGGGAAGCGGTGCTCCGGCGCGTGGCGGTAGTTCACGCTGACGAAGATCATGTTGGAGCGGCGGCACAGGTCGCGGCAGAACGGATCGTCCGACTGCTCGTCGCCGAGCACCCAGCCGCCGCCGTGGAAGTACACGACGATCGGATGCGGGCCCGGCGTCGCCGGACGGTAGAGGCGGTAGGCGAGGGGACCCTCGGCGCCCGGCAGCGTTCCGTCCTTCACTTCGCCGACGGGGCGCCCCGGCGGCCGGGCCTTGTTGAACTCGGCGACGAAGTCGCGTGCGCCTTGCGCGCCCATCGATTCGATCGGCGGCAGGTTCATCTCGGTGAGCATGTTCAGCACCAGCCGGACATCCGGCTGCAGCTTCACGATCTCACCGTCGTTGCACTGGGTCGCGCCGCCCGGTCCCGTGAGCTTGAAGCCGAGCATGCCGCGGCTGACGACCTCGTTGCAGATGCCGCGATAGGGACCGACGCCGCCGGTATAGGGCATCAAGGTCTGCGGCTTGCCGGGCACGTTGGCGCCCGTGTACCAGGTGTTGGCGAGCCGGTGCAGCGTCACGGTCGAGCAGTCCGCCATGTGGCGCATCCAGCCGGCCTGCGCGGTCTCGGTCGGCTCGATCGTGGTGAAGCCGGCGTCGCGCAGCGCGGCCAGCCGATCGACCACGAAGTCGACATGCTGCTCGATCGACACCGCCATGTTCGACAGCACCGATGGGCTGCCGGGACCGGTGATGAGGAACAGATTCGGGAAGCCGGCGACGGTCAGTCCGAGATAGGTCTCCGGGCCATCGGCCCAGCTGTCGTCGAGCGACTTGCCGCCGCGGCCCTTGATCGGATGCACGGCGCGGATCGCGCCGGTCATGGCGTCGAAGCCGGTCGCGAACACGATGACGTCGACGTCGAAGCTGCGCCTGTCGGTCTTGATCGCGCCCGTGGTGATCGATGCGATCGGCTCCTTGCGCAGGTTCACCAGCGTCACGTTCGGACGGTTGAACGTCGCGTAGTAGTTGGTGTCGAGGCACGGACGCTTGGCGCCGAACGGATGATCGTGAGGCGTGAGCGCCTCGGCCGTTTCGGGATCCTTGACGATCTCGCGGATCTTCTCGCGGATGAGATCGGCGAGCAGTGCGTTGCCGTCGGCATCGACGCCCTGGTCGGCCCAGAGCTGCGTCAGCATGCCGACGAGGTCGCCCGAGGCCCACATCTTCTCGAAGCGCTCGCGACGCTCGGCCTCGCTCAGCGCCCAGCTGAATTCCGTCGCAGGCGGGATCGGCACGCCGGTCATCGACCAGCGCGCCTGCTCGCGCAAGGCATTGCGATCCTGCGCCAGCTGGGCGGCGCGATCCGCCGGCAGCGGGCCGTTATGCGCCGGAAGCGCGAAGTTCGGCGTGCGCTGGAATACGGTGAGCTGCGCGGCCTGCTCGGCGATGATCGGGATCGACTGGATGCCCGAGGAGCCGGTGCCGATGACTGCGACGCGCTTGCCGCGGAGGTCGACGCCGTCATGCGGCCAGCGGCTGGTGAAGTAGATCTCGCCCTTGAAATCATGCACGCCGTCGATCTCCGGCGGCTTCGGCTGCGACAGGCAGCCGGTCGCCATGATGTAGTGGCGGCAGGACACGGCAGGACCTTTGTCAGTGGTCAGCAGCCAGCGCTGCTGGGATTCGTCCCAGGCGGCGCCGAGCACGCGGGTGCCGAAGCGGATATCGCGGCGCAGGTCATAGCGATCGGCGACGAAGCCGAGATAGCGCAGGATCTCCGGCTGGGTGGCGTATTTCTCCGACCACTGCCAGGCGGTCTCGAGCTCGGGATCGAAGGTGTAGCTGTAGTCGACGGTCTGGATGTCGCAGCGGGCGCCGGGATAGCGGTTCCAATACCAGGTGCCGCCGACATCGTTGGCGGTATCGAGCGCCACGGTCGAGAAACCGGCCTTGCGCAGCCGGTGCAGCAGGTACAACCCCGCAAATCCGGCGCCGACGACGGCGACGTCCACCGTCTGGGTTTCGCCGTGAATAGCCTCCTGCGGGCGTGCCTCGACCAGACCGTCTGACATGCTGACCTCCCGATGATTTTGTGATTGCCGGGAAGGCTAGCGTTGCTCGCCTGGTTTGTCAGCACACAAAGTAACGATCTGCGGTTGTTGCGCCGCAAGAAGCGGCGTGAATCCGGTATGCCAGGCGCCGTTTTTGCATCGCCGCTCAAATTGCCGTTGCGGAGTGGACAAGATGCTGAGAAAGCGACAGAAAGCGCTCCTGCCGCGGCGCATTCACCAAGTTTCAACGCATCGCGACTGTAACACCTGCAACACGACGCCACACCCACGATCAACCAGGCCAGGCCCATGCCGCTCTCGCTGCCCAAGCAAAAGATCCGCGTTCTGCTCCTCGAGGGCGTGAACGACTCGGCCGTCCGCATGTTCGAGGCCAGCGGCTATACCGAGGTCGAACGGCTGCCCAAGGCGCTCGGCTCGGCGGAATTGAAGCGGATGCTGTCCGGCGTTCACATGCTCGGCATCCGCTCGCGGACGAATCTGACCGCCGATGTGCTGCAGGCCGCCGACCGGCTGATGGCCGTGGGCTGCTTCTCGGTCGGCACCAACCAGGTCGATCTCGATGCGGCGCGGCGGCTCGGCATTCCCGTCTTCAACGCGCCCTATTCGAACACCCGCAGCGTCGCCGAGCTGACCATCGCCGAGGTCGTGATGCTGATGCGGCGGATCTTCCCGCGCTCGGTGTCGGCGCATGCCGGCGGCTGGGACAAGTCGGCCAATGGCAGCCGCGAGGTGCGCGGCAAGACGCTCGGCATCGTCGGCTACGGCAATATCGGCTCGCAGCTCTCGAACCTCGCCGAGGCGATGGGCATGCGGGTGATCTTCTTCGATCTCACCGACAAGCTCCGTCACGGCAATACCGAGCCGGTCGAGAGCCTCGACGACCTGCTGGCGACGAGCGACGTCGTCTCGCTGCACGTGCCGGAGACGCCGGCGACCGCCAACATGATCGGCGAGCGCCAGATCCGGCACATGAAGGACGGCGCCTACCTCATCAACAATTCGCGCGGCACGGTGGTCGACATCGAGGCGCTCGCCAGCGCGCTGCGCGACGGCAAGCTGTCGGGCGCCGCCGTTGACGTGTTCCCGGTGGAGCCGGCGTCGAATGCCGATCCGTTCGTCTCGCCGCTGCAGGGCCTGCCCAACGTGATCCTGACCCCGCATGTCGGCGGCTCCACCGAGGAGGCGCAGGACCGCATCGGCGGCGAGGTCGCGCGCAAGCTGATCGACTACTCCGACGTCGGTTCGACCTTCGGCGCGGTGAACTTCCCGCAGGTGCAGTTGCCGGCGCGACCGACCGGCACGCGTTTCATCCACGTCCACCGCAACGTGCCGGGCGTGTTGCGCCAGGTCAACGAGGCCGTGTCACGGCACAACATCAACATCCTCGCGCAATATCTGCAGACCGATCCGGAAGTCGGCTATGTCGTGCTGGAAACCGACGTGGTCGGCGGCGAAGGCGAGGAACTGCTGTCGGAGCTTCGCGCGGTGGACGGCACGATCCGCGTGCGCGTGCTGTACGATCACGACCGTCCCTGAGGCTTGCGCCATCGCGCAATGCTCACGATGCGGGCCGCGCTCTCGCGAGCCGGCGCCGGCAAGGATGAGGCCGGTCGCAGCAAGGCCTCAGTGACGCCCGGCGTGCGCAGCAGCCTGGCGGCGGTTTCGAAAATGACGGCCTCATCGTCGCAGGGGCGATTGGCCAGTGCGGCGACGATGCTGGCCGGGCGTGGCGACAGCACGATGATGCGGTCTGCCAGGCGCACCGCCTCGGCGATGTCGTGGGTGACGAGCAGCGCGGCGATGCCGGCCTGATCCACCTCGCTGCGGATCATTCGCTGCATGTCGCGCCGCAGGCCGACATCGAGCGCCGAGAACGGCTCGTCGAGCAGCAGCAGGTCCGGTGCCACCGCGAGCGCCCGTGCCAGCCCGACGCGCTGGCGCATGCCGCCGGACAGCGCGTGCGGGCGCTTGCCGAGGTCGCTCACATCGAAGCCCAAGCGCAGCAGGATGCGCCGCGCCTGGTCGTCGCGCATGGCCTTGGCCAGCCCCAGCGCCTTCAGACCGAAGCCGGCATTGTCGAGCGCGGTCATCCACGGCGCGAGCCGCGAATCCTGAAATACGAAGGCTGCGCGCGCAAAATCGTTCGTCACGCGGCCGGCCGTCGGGCGCAGCGCGCCGGCGGCCAGCCGCAGCAGCGTGGTCTTGCCGCAGCCGGAGGGGCCGAGCACGGCGACGAATGCGCCGGCTGCGACCTGGAGATCGACGGCATCGATGACCGTCGTCCCGGCAAACCGCATCGCCAGATTGCTGATGTCGAGCATGTGTCAGCCGAGTTCGTTGGCGGGCGCGCGCCGCGTCGCCGCCCATCCTCTGAGTGGCGCGACAAAAACGAGGTCGCAGGCCAGCACCAGCAGCATCACCAGGATGATCCACGCCATCGTCTCCGGCAGATCGAGATGCGCCCGCGCGGTGGCCAGGCGTCCACCGATGCCGGTGCCGCTGCCCATCACCTCCGACATCACGCAGACCTTCCAGGCGAAGCCGAGCGCGGTGGCCGCCGCGGGCAGCAACTGGTCGAGCAACTGCGGCAGGTCGATGTCGATCCAGGTCAGCCGGCGCGAGGCGTGATAGAGCCGCGCCATCTCGGCAAGCCCGGGATCGCGCGCATCGAGGCCCTGCAGGCCCGCGAAGAAGATGATCGGAAACACGGTGATCGCCACCGTGAACGCCGGCATGAAGCCGGACGCGCCGAACCAGAGGAAGGCGAGCACGAGCCACGCCACAGGCGGGATGCCCAGGAACGCCGTCGTGACCGGCTGCAATGCAAAGCGCAGGCGTTGCGACGAGGCGGCGAGGATGGCCAGTCCGCCGCCGATGCCACAGCCGTACAGCCATCCGGTCAGCGACTGCACCGCGGTGATCCGGAGC
>NZ_CAFJ01000223.1 GCF_000239795.1 Bradyrhizobium sp. STM 3809
CCCAGGAATCGCCAACCTCCTGGTCTTGAGAGCCCTCGATGTCCCCGACGATGACGTGCCCGACTTGCGCGAGCTGCCATGCCTGAGATTCCCTCAGCGCGGGATTTGGCGCGCGACAACGCCGCCATGTCGATTGCCGCAATGTCCTCGGACCGGCGGGAGGGCGACGAGAACGTCTGGACGCGCCGGCTGGTGCTGTTCCTGCGGGTCATGGCGATGCTGTCGATCGCCAAGGGTCTCTATCATTGGGCCCAGGTCACTGGCTTCATCGGCGGCGAGGATGATGCGTTCGAGAACCAGGCCATGGCCTGGCAGGCCGCGACGGTCTACTTCGCGGTGATCGAGCTCGTGGCCGCGGTAGGCCTCTGGCTGGCGACGCCGTGGGGCGCGGTGGTGTGGCTGACCACGGTGGTGTCGATGGCGGTGATCGAGCTGGTGTTCCCCGGCATCTATGGCGGCAACCTCCTGGTGGTTGCCGGCGAGGCGGTCATGCTGGCCGCCTATCTCGTGCTGGCCTGGATGGCGGCGCGCGAGCGACCACCATAGGTGGTGAGTTCCAATCGTTGCACGGCGTAAATCGTTTCAACGCATTGCAGGTAATGTTTCGAACACCTTAAGACCGCTTGCCACAGCTCTTACAGAGACCTTAGCGGCACGGCCCTCGCGTGTTTTGGAATGCGACAGGGAGGTGAAACGAAGCGGGAACATTGCTGCGCGACCGTCAACGGACTCTTGCAAAAGCCTCTGTAATTACTGAATTAAAAGACGATTCACTCTCCGCGATTCATTCTCTCTTTATGCTCTTATTTAAGGCGATCTTCAAAGCACCCCCCTTAAGTTCGCTCTATCAGACGGGACACAAGTTTCGTCGAATAAGTCGACAAAAACGACGACAGGGGAAGTGTCATGATGAAAGCCGTTGCGACGGCCGTGGAGACTGCTGCGCCGGGCCAGGGCGGCACCGTGCAGTCGTTGTATCTGGAAGCGCTGACGCTGGTGGAGCGGCTGCATCGCCGCCTGCTCGACGTCATCAAGGACGAGTTCGACCGTCGTGGTCGATCCGACATCAATTCGGTCCAGGCGCTGCTGCTTTATAACATCGGCGACAAGGAGCTGACCGCGGGCGAGCTGCGCACGCGCGGCTACTATCTCGGCTCCAACGTCTCCTACAATCTGAAGAAGCTCGTCGAGCTCGGCTTCCTGGATCACCAGCGCTCGCGTGTCGACCGCCGCTCGGTCCGCATCCGCCTGACCCCGCAGGGCCAGGAGATCCGCCGCATCGTCGACTCGCTGTATCAGAAGCACGTCAAGACCGTGGAGCAGGTCGGCGGCATTTCGAGCGAGGAGTTTTCCACGCTCAACAAGTCGCTGCATCGCCTCGAGCGCTTCTGGACCGATCAGATCCTGTATCGGCTCTGATCGCCATACACTGTTCGGCTGAGCCGGCGTCCGCGATCGGATGCAAGACCGGCCAAGCCGTCGATCGTCTGAACTCGACCTTGCGTCGGCCCTCGCGGGCCGGCGCTTTTTCTTGTGATCGCGGCGCACCTGTTCGCTGCTGCGAAAAACATCCCGTGCGAACGGGAACCAATCGCGCCTCCAGCACTTGTCCCCGCCGGAGGTCGGATCATGCTGCACGATCGCGGAATGCAGGTGATGAACGTGGAGGTGGTCGCCGACTCCTACGCGATCGCGGCCAACTATCTGCGCCTGACGGGAGCGTTGCCGGACACGATCGCGCCGAACGAGCAGCTCGTCGACATCATCGTTCAGCTGATCCACCGCGGAGAATTCAACAAGCTCAGGCTCGCGAACAAGGCGATCTCGATGTTCGAGATGGCTCGCTCGGCCTGATCATCAAGAGGGGATGATATGGAAGCCGCCATCGATCGCATCATGCATACGTACGACCTGCTGGCGAACCGCACCGCTGCCGCGAGCGAGGAAGCGCGTCGGAAAGTCAGCGCCTACATTCAGACGCTGTTCGAGGCGGGCGAGCGCGACCCGCACCGGCTGACCGTGTGCGGCCTGACCTATCTGCGCCAGCTCGACGGCCGCGTCGATCCGGTGAAGGCGGGCTACACCGGACTCTGATCGCTTCGTCGCGAGCCTGCTCGCGTGGCGCGCTTGCCTCATGATACCGACAACCTGTATGAGACCGTCAAGTTTCATGCAGGTTGTTCGTTTTTTAGGGGCTGGTCGGTGCTTTTGCTGTCCCGAGTTATGCTGACTGCCGCGGTCATGGTGTTCGTGTGCGGGGAGCTGGCGCGCTCCACGAGCATAGCCGAGCCGGTTGCGTCCCCGAAGGGACCGAACAGTCGCGAAGCTCTGGCAAGAGTTGGAGCCTGCGTAGAAACGACGATCACGAAAATCGCCGATCGGTTCGACGAGCCGCTCTCGCCGACTCCGTTCAAACGCGGCGAAAAGCGCGACAAGGACGGCGAGCCGCTGATGGATTCGGGCAGCTACGTCCAGTATCAAAACGGCGCCGAGCAGATCGACGCGGCTTGGAATGCCGGCGTGGCGCATGCCAAGCTCGGCGACCCCGTGCGTCTTTGCACCGTCTGGAAGCCCAAGAAATGCCCGCCCGGCGATGATCGCGGGCGAATCTACAACGCCACAAATCTCCGGACCAAGGAAACGTGGCAGATGTCGGAAAGCTGGCATTCCTGCGGCGGGGCCTGAGCAGGAGGGCTTGCCCCGGCGGCTGTCCACCATATCTGGCGCAAATCACCGGTTTGACCCGCAAGCGCTTGGCTGTTCCTTCGTCTGTCCCTTGGCCTGCCGCCGCCCGTATGGTAAGGGCAGGGGTCTTTTCCGACCGCCTTCACTGAACCGACCGCAGGCTCCTTAAGGCCTTGCGGACGTGGAGATATTCAGCCGATGACCGCTTCTGCCAAGCCCGCTTCGTCCGTCGATTCCTTCTTCTCCGCCACCCTGGCCGAGGCCGATCCCGAGATCGCGGCCGCGGTGAAGGGCGAGCTCGGTCGGCAACGGCACGAAATCGAGCTGATCGCCTCGGAAAACATCGTCAGCCGGGCGGTCCTGGAGGCCCAGGGCTCGGTCATGACCAACAAGTATGCCGAGGGCTATCCGGGCGCGCGCTATTATGGCGGCTGCGAATGGGTCGACGTCGCCGAGAACCTCGCGATCGACCGCGCCAAGAAGCTGTTCGGCGCCAATTTCGCCAACGTCCAGCCGAACTCGGGCAGCCAGATGAACCAGGCCGTGTTCCTTGCGCTCCTGCAGCCCGGCGACACCTTCATGGGCCTCGACCTCGCCGCCGGCGGCCATCTGACCCACGGCTCGCCGGTCAACATGTCCGGCAAGTGGTTCAAGGCCGCGCATTACACCGTACGCCGCGACGACCACCTGATCGACATGGACGCGGTGGCCAGGCAGGCCGAGGAGGTCAAGCCGAAGCTGATCATCGCCGGCGGCAGCGCCTATTCGCGTCCGTGGGACTTCAAGCGCTTCCGGGAGATCGCTGACAGCGTCGGTGCCTATCTGCTGGTCGACATGGCCCACTTCGCCGGCCTTGTCGCCGGCGGCGTGCATGCCTCGCCGGTGCCGTATGCCCACATCACCACCACCACGACCCACAAGTCGCTGCGCGGCCCGCGCGGCGGCCTGATGCTGTGGAACGACGAGCAGTTCACCAAGAAGTTCAACTCGGCGATCTTCCCGGGCCTGCAGGGCGGCCCGCTGATGCACGTTATCGCCGCCAAGGCGGTGGCGTTCGCCGAGGCGCTGCGGCCGGAGTTCAAGGTCTACGCGAAGAACATCGTCGAGAACGCGAAGGCGCTGGCGGAATCGCTGCGCGCACAGGGCTTCGATATCGTCTCCGGCGGCACCGACAACCATCTGATGCTGGTCGACCTCAGGCCCAAGGGGCTGAAGGGCAACGTGTCGGAGAAGGCGCTGGTCCGCGCCGGGATCACCTGCAACAAGAACGGCATTCCGTTCGACCCCGAGAAGCCGTTCGTCACCTCTGGCCTGCGGCTCGGCACGCCCGCGGCGACCACCCGCGGCTTCGGCGTCGCTGAATTCCAGCAGGTCGGCAGCCTGATCGCCGAGGTGCTGAACGCGATCGCGCAGTCCTCCGATGGCAGCGCGCCGCTGGTCGAAGCCGCGGTCAAGGAGAAGGTGAAGGCGCTGACCGATCGGTTCCCGATCTACCAGTAAGGCTTAAGGCGACATGCGCTGCCCGAGCTGCAACAGCCTCGATACGCAGGTGAAAGACTCCCGCCCCACCGAGGATTCCTCGGTGATCCGGCGGCGGCGGGTCTGCGTCACCTGCAACTTCCGCTTCACGACCTTCGAGCGGGTGCAGCTGCGCGAACTCACCGTCATCAAGCGCAACGGCCGCCGCGTCCCGTTCGACCGCGACAAGCTGATGCGCTCGGTGCAGATCTCGCTGCGCAAGCGCTCGGTCGATCCGGAGCGGGTCGAGAAGATGGTGTCGGCGATCGTGCGCGAGCTCGAGAGCGGCGGCGAGTCCGAGGTGTCGTCGGAAGCGATCGGCGAGATCGTGATGGAGCATCTGCGCGACCTCGACGACGTCGCCTATGTCCGCTTCGCTTCGGTCTACCGCAATTTCCGCGAGGCCAAGGATTTCGAGGCCGTGCTCGGCGAGCTCTCGGCCGAGGACGAAGCCCCGCGGCTGGCGCCGGTCCGCAAATGATCTTCCGGGTGCTGGTCGATCAGGTCGGCGAGAAGCTGCGCGCGCAGAAGGACGCCGACCGCCGCTACATGCAGCTGGCGCTGACGCTCGGCCGGCGCGGCCAGGGGCGCACCTGGCCGAACCCTGCCGTGGGCGCCGTCGTGGTCAAGGATGGCGTGATCGTCGGCCGCGGCTGGACCCAGCCGGGCGGACGGCCGCATGCCGAGCCCGAGGCACTCCGGCGCGCCGGCGAGGCGGCCAAGGGCGCCACGCTCTATGTGACCTTGGAGCCGTGCTCGCATGTCGGCAAATCGCCGCCCTGCGCCGACGCAGTCATCGCCGCCGGCATCAGCCGCGTCGTGTCGGCGATCGAGGATCCCAATCCGGAGGTCGCGGGGCAGGGGCACGCGAAGCTGCGCGCCGCCGGCATCCAGGTCGAGGTCGGCCTGTGCTCGGCGGATGCCAAGCGCGACCATGCCGGGCATTTCCGCCGTATCCGCGACGGCCGGCCACATGTCGTTCTCAAGCTCGCCGTCTCGGCCGACGGCAAGATCGCCGCGGCCGGCAGCAAGCCGGTGGCGATTACCGGCGAGACGGCACGCACACGCGTGCATTTGCTGCGCGCCCAGAGCGACGCCATCCTGATCGGCGTGCGCACCGCCATCGCCGACGATCCGCTGCTGACCTGCCGGCTGCCGGGCATGGAGCCGCGCTCGCCGGTGCGCGTCGTGCTCGATCCGATGCTGCGGCTGCCCATGACCAGCCGTCTGGTGCAGTCGGCGCGAACCACGCCGCTCTGGATGGTCGCCTCCGCGCTGGCGGAGCCCGCGGCGGCGACCAAGCTCGGCGCTGCCGGTGCCCAGGTGATCCGCGTGCCGCCGCAGGCCGAGCCCTCGGCGCTGGAGCCGCCCGCGGTGCTCAAGGCGCTTGCGGAGAAAGGCATCACGCGGCTGATGATCGAAGGCGGCAGCCGCGTCGCATCATCTTTCATGCAGAGCGGGCTGGTCGACGAAATCTGGCTGTTGCGCGGTCCCGGCGAGATCGGCGCCGACGGGATTGCTGCGCTGGACGCATTGCCGCTGACCGCAATCACGCAGTCGCCCGCCTATCGCGTTCGTGCTAGCGAAACGCTCGATCCCGACATCCTCACGATTTACGAGCGCGTGTAATGTTCACCGGCATCGTCACCGACATCGGCGAGATCGTCAGCCTGACGCCGCGGACCGAGGGCAAGCTGCACCGGTTGCGCATTGCCTGCGCCTACGACCAGGCCACGATCGCCGATGGCGCATCCATCGCCAACAACGGCGTCTGCCTCACCGTTGTGCAGTCCGGCACGGCCGACGGTAAGACCTGGTTCGAGGTCGACGCCGCCGCGGAAACGCTGGCGCTGACCACGGCCAAGCACTGGCGCGTCGGATCGAAGCTGAACCTGGAGCGGGCGCTGAAGATCGGCGACGAGCTCGGCGGCCACATCGTTTCCGGCCATGTCGACGGCATCGCCACCATCGTCAGCCGCGAGAACCTGCCGGACATGGCGCGGTTCGTGTTCAAGACCACGCGCGAGCTGGCCCGCTTCATCGCCACCAAGGGCTCGATCACCCTCGATGGCGTGTCGCTGACGGTCAACACCGTCGACGATCTGACCTTCTCGGTCCTGATCATCCCGCATACCCTGGCGGTCACCACACTGTCATCCTGGCAGCAGGGCAGCGAGGTCAATATCGAGGTCGACCTGATGGCGCGCTACGCGGCGCGCCTCACGGAAATGAAGTAGCTTGGAAGCGAAGTCCCTTGGAATTACGGACGCTGGCGCCTAAAACGCCCGCCCAACTCCTCATGGTGAGGAGGCGCATGCACCGGAGCAGGCCGAGCACTTGCGAGGCCGGACGCGACCGATGCACCTCGATGGCGCCGTCTCGAACCATGAGGCCCCAACGTTCTCGGCGCTTTGAGATCAGGCCAAGAGGCCGCTCCTCAGGGTGAGCCAACTTCAACGGATTGTACCCATGGCAGACGCACGGCGCGCGCCGCTGAAAGACCAGACCGACATCACCGGCGCCCGCGCGCTGATCGTCGAAGCCCGCTTCTATGACGACATCCAGGACGCGATGCTGGAAGGCGCCACCGCCGAGCTCAAGGCGGCCGGCGTGAGTTACGACGTTCTGACCGTCACAGGCTCGCTGGAGATCCCGGCGACGATCGCCATCGCACTGGATGCGGCCGCGAAGGCCGGCAAGCCGTATGATCTCGCCATCGCGCTCGGCTGCGTCATCCGCGGCGACACCATCCATTTCGAGATCGTGTCGCAGGAATCCTCCCGCGCGCTGATGGACCTGTCGGTCGCGCGCGGCCTGCCGCTCGGCAACGGCATCCTCACCGTCAACACCGAGGACCAGGCCTGGGCGCGCGCCCGCGTCTCCGAGATGAACAAGGGCGGCGATGCCGCGCGCGCGGCGCTCGCCGTGCTGCGCATCAAACGCCGCCTGGCGCGAGGCTGAGATGGCCGAGAGCAGCAACAAGCCGTTCAAGGGGCCGGTCCGCGCCAACGACCGCAAGGCCAATCGCCGCGGCGCCGCGCGGCTCGCCGCCGTCCAGGCGCTGTACCAGATGGACATCGCCGGCGCCGGCATCAACGACGTGCTGGCCGAGTTCGAGAGCCATTGGCTCGGCAACGAGGTCGAGGGCGAGCAGTATCTGCCGGCCGAGGCCGCGTTCTTTCGCGACATCGTCTCTGGCGTGGTGCGGGAGCAGACCAGGATCGACCCGGTGCTCGACACCGCGCTGGAGCGCGGCTGGCCGCTGAAGCGGATCGAGGCCATCCTGCGCGCGGTGCTGCGCGCCGGCGCCTATGAGCTGGAGCGGCGCAAGGACGTGCCGGCCAAGGTCGTCGTGTCCGAATATGTCGATATCGCCCACGCCTTCGTCGAGCGCGACGAGACCGGCATGGTCAACGCCGTGCTTGAGCAACTGGCCCGGCAGTACCGCGCCGACGAGATGGGGCCGAAGTAGGTTTCCGTCATTGCGAGCGCAGCGAAGCAATCCAGGGCTGCGGGCGGGACTCTGGATTGCTTCGCTGCGCTCGCAATGACGACCCGCGGGAGCAGGATCGCAGAATGTCGGGCAGCCCAGACGTCCCATCCGGCGAGGACTCCCTCATCGCCCGCTACTTCAAGCCGCTGGCGACCGACCCCGGCGCCTTCGGCCTCGTCGATGATGCCGCCGCCATCCCGGCCGGCGCCGACGACCTCGTCGTCAACACCGACGCCATCGTCGAAGGCGTCCACTACCTTCCCGACGATCCGCCCGACACCATCGCGCGCAAGGCGCTGCGGGTGAACCTGTCCGATCTCGCCGCCAAGGGCGCGGCGCCCGCCGGCTTCCTGCTGACGCTGGCGCTGCGGCAGAAGGACGAGGCCTGGCTCGCCGCCTTCGCCGCCGGCCTCGGCGAGGACGCGGCAAGCTTCGGCTGCCCGCTGCTCGGCGGCGACACCGTGTCGACGCCCGGTCCCGTGATGATCTCGGTCACGGCCTGGGGCCGGGTGCCACGGGGACGGATGGTACATCGCTTTGGAGCGCGCCCCGGCGATCGCGTGATGGTGACCGGAACGATCGGTGATGCCGCGCTCGGCCTGCGCATCCTTCAGGGCAAAGCAACGATCGCCGCGCTGGCGGGCGATCCCGCCGCACGGGATATGCTGGTCGGCCGCTATCGCGTGCCGCAGCCGCGCAGCGCGCTGGCGGCGGCAGTCCGGGATTTCGCGACCGCCTCGATGGACGTCTCCGATGGCCTCGCCGGCGACCTCACCAAGCTCTGCGCGGCGTCCAACGTGACCGCCGATATCCAGCTGTCACACGTTCCGATCTCATCAGCAGCGGCAAAGCTGCTCGCTGCAGGGGCGGCGCAACTGGAAACCCTGATCTCCGGCGGCGACGATTACGAGATTCTCTGCACTGTTCCCGCAGCGCAATGCGACGCATTCCGCGCTGCAGCCGGCGCCGCCGGCGTTGCCGTCGCCGATCTCGGCGCCATCGTCGATGGCACGCATGCGCCGCGCTTCCTTGACGAGCAGGGCCGTCAAGTCAGCTTGCAAAGGCTGTCCTACAGCCACTTCTGACACCCGTTCGCAGCCGCACATTGCGACCAAAGAAGCGTCTGAATTTGGAGCGGTTCAGGCGTCGCGGCGTTGCGTCATCATGGCGATTTTGGCAAGGTCCATGCCGTTCGAGGCTGCCCCGCCCGGGGGGCCTGACAGGGGGCGTGCGTCGCACCATCGCGGCGTGGCGTAGTTAGAAAAAGCAAAGAGCCGAGGAAACTAAATGTCAGCTTTATGGGTGATCGTGCTCTGCGGAGCGCTGTCGATCGTCTATGCGATCTGGGCCACTCAATCTGTGCTCAGCGCGGACGCCGGCAATGCGCGCATGCAGGAAATCGCGGCGGCCGTGCGCGAGGGCGCGCAGGCCTATCTCCGCCGCCAATATACGACGATCGGGTTGGTCGGCGTCGTGATCTTCGTGCTCCTTGCGTATTTCCTCGGCACGCTGGTCGCGGTCGGTTTCGCGATCGGCGCGATCCTCTCCGGCGCGGCCGGCTTCATCGGCATGAACGTCTCGGTGCGCGCCAACGTCCGCACCGCGCAGGCCGCGACCACCTCGCTCGCCGGCGGCCTCGAGCTCGCCTTCAAGGCCGGCGCGATCACCGGCCTGCTCGTCGCCGGTCTCGCGCTGCTCGGTGTCACGATCTACTTCGGCGTCCTCACCGGCTTCCTGAAGCTCGCGCCCGACAGCCGCACCGTGATCGACGCGCTGGTCGCGCTCGGCTTCGGCGCCTCGCTGATCTCGATCTTCGCCCGTCTCGGCGGAGGCATCTTCACCAAGGGCGCCGACGTCGGTGGTGACCTCGTCGGCAAGGTCGAAGCCGGCATCCCCGAGGATGATCCGCGCAACCCCGCGACCATCGCCGACAACGTCGGCGACAATGTCGGTGACTGCGCCGGCATGGCGGCAGACCTGTTCGAGACCTATGCGGTGACCGCGGTCGCCACGATGGTGCTCGCGGCGATCTTTTTCGCCAAGTCGTCGCTGCTCGCCAACATGATGACGCTGCCGCTCGCCATCGGCGGCATCTGCATCCTGACCTCCATCGCCGGCACCTTCTTCGTCAAGCTCGGCGCCAGCCAGTCGATCATGGGCGCGCTCTACAAGGGCCTGATCGCGACCGGCGTGCTGTCGCTCGCCGGCCTCGCCATCGCGATTGCCTGGCTCATCGGCTTCGGCAAGCTCGACGGCGTCGACTACACCGGCACGGCCCTGTTCATCTGCGGCGTCGTCGGCCTCGTCGTGACCGGCCTGATCATCTGGATCACCGAGTACTACACCGGCACCGACTTCCGCCCGGTCAAGTCGATCGCGGCGGCCTCGGTCACCGGTCACGGCACCAACGTGATCCAGGGCCTCGCCATCTCGATGGAGGCGACCGCGCTGCCCGCGATCGTGATCATCGCCGGCATCCTGGTCACCTACAGCCTGGCCGGCCTGTTCGGCATCGCGATCGCGACCACCACGATGCTGGCGCTGGCCGGCATGATCGTCGCGCTCGACGCCTTCGGCCCGGTCACCGACAACGCCGGCGGCATCGCCGAGATGGCCGGTCTGCCGAAGGAGGTCCGCAAGTCCACCGACGCGCTCGACGCGGTCGGCAACACCACCAAGGCCGTCACCAAGGGCTACGCGATCGGCTCCGCCGGTCTCGGCGCGCTGGTGCTGTTCGCGGCCTATAACCAGGACCTGCAGTTCTTCATCGCCGACTCCGCCAAGCATCCGTACTTCGCGGGCATCAAGCCGGACTTCTCGCTGAACAATCCCTACGTCGTGGTTGGCCTGCTGTTCGGCGGCCTGCTGCCGTACCTGTTCGGCGCGATGGGTATGACCGCGGTCGGCCGCGCCGCCGGCGCGATCGTGGAAGAGGTGCGTCGTCAGTTCCGCGAGAAGCCGGGCATCATGCAGGGCACCGACAAGCCTGATTACGGCAAGGCAGTCGACCTGCTGACCAAGGCGGCGATCAAGGAGATGATCATCCCCTCGCTGCTGCCGGTGCTGTCGCCTGTCGTCGTCTACTTCCTGATCTATGCGATCGCGGGCGGTGGCGCGGCCGGCAAGTCGGCGGCGTTCTCGGCCGTGGGCGCCATGCTGCTCGGCGTCATCGTCACCGGTCTCTTCGTGGCGATCTCGATGACCTCGGGCGGCGGCGCCTGGGACAACGCCAAGAAGTACATCGAGGACGGCCATTTCGGCGGCAAGGGCTCGGACGCGCACAAGTCGGCCGTCACCGGCGACACCGTCGGCGATCCCTACAAGGACACGGCGGGCCCCGCCGTGAACCCGATGATCAAGATCACCAACATTGTGGCCCTGCTGCTGCTGGCGATCCTCGCGCACTGAGCAACAGAGCGTTCATCCAAACAAAGACCCCGCGGTGCGAGCCGCGGGGTTTGTCATTTTGATATCGTGCTCTGTCGCTACTCCGCCGCGCTCTGGCGCACGCGATAGCTCTGCAACATGTTCTGCGCCATGCGCGGCTGCATCTGGGTGAAGCTCGCCAGGTGCTGGTCGAGCTGCGGACGCGCGCTGCCGCTGACATGCGCCTGCATGAACAGCAGGGTCGTCGTGGTGACCCATGACAGGTCGAGCGCCTTGGCGAGCACCAGGAGCTGATCGGGCTGCTTGCGCGCGAAGGCGCGCTCGACCACGTCGAGCGGCAGCTTGCACATCAGGGACAGTGCCAAGGTGACCTTGTCGAAGCTGCCTTCCTTGGCGAAGCCGTGCAGCTGCGCCTCGTGCAGCTGGCCGGTGGCGTACAGCTGCTCGACATAGGCCTTGGCGTTGGCAAAATCGGCCGAGCGCGTCC
Source organism: Bradyrhizobium sp. STM 3809 (assembly GCF_000239795.1). Lineage (GTDB taxonomy): Bacteria > Pseudomonadota > Alphaproteobacteria > Rhizobiales > Xanthobacteraceae > Bradyrhizobium. Next base: position 11,571 of record NZ_CAFJ01000223.1, read on the forward strand.
GCGCTGCGGCCTGCAGATGGCCGGAGGCCTGAGCGACCGCGAGCTCGACGATCTCCGCGCGGGCGCTGCCGGCCGAGGCGAGCTGGTTGCGCACGGCATCGGAGGCTTCGACGAACAGGCGGACCAGCACCTCGCGCGGACTGTCGGGCCGGCTCCAGAGCTTCAAAGCCAGGCCGGGATCGTCGGAGGCCTTGGTCACGAGGCCGGAGAAGCCGTGGTCGGAGAAGCGGGCGCCATTGTTGTTGGCAGTGTTCGAGACAACGGCCTGGTCGCCGCGATCGACCAGCACGTCGGTGACGGCCTCGGTGAGAATCTTGCGGCCGGAAATCGCCAGCAGGTGCTCCTGGCCGCGGCTCTGGGCGGCCGCCACCAGTGTCTGCTCGTCGAGCCGGTCGCTCTGGCGCAGCACGGGGCCGGCGATCGCGATGGTCTCGTCGCTCGCCAGCAGCTTGATCAGGCGCGGCGGCGCATCCGGCAGCACCGCGAGCCGGCTGCCGAGCTCGGCGCGCGCCGCGACGGCGACGTTATCGAGCAGCTTGAACAGCACGTGGTCGAACAGGTCGACATGCTCGTCGTTGAACTGGCCCGAGCCGACCACGAACAGGTCGGTGACGCGCTCCAGGATTTCCGCGCGCCGCGACACGTAGCGGCTGGCGAGAATGTCTTCGAGCTGATGCAGGACGTTGTTGGCGCTGGACAAGGCACGGGCTCATGCGATGGGACATCGCCGCTGCCTGCCCTTCGCACGGCCTTCGAGCCGCTCCCGGGGGAGGGCCAGTCACCGTTGACGGTATCTTAAAACCAGATCAAAGACACGCGGTCGCCATCTATCGCACTGTCTCGCTTAAGGTGCCGTTACACCTTGGGGCCATCTCGATACCGTTCCCGGGATCAGGATCACTGCACGTCCATCTGCAGGCCTTCCTTCTGGATGATCGAGGCGAATTTGGTGGTCTCGGCCTGGACGAAGTCACCGAATTGCTGCGGTGTTCCGTAGTCGGCCCGGGCCCCCATGGTCGCGATGTTTTTCCGGATGTCCTCGCGGTCAAGCATCGCCTTGACCTGCAGGTTGAGCGCGTTGACGATCTCGGGCGGGCAGGCCTTCGGCAGGAACACCCCGAACCAGGACGACACGTCGAACCTGGCGAGCTCCGGCGCGCTCTCGCGCATGGTCGGCAGATCGGGCGCGTTGGCGCTGCGTTCCGGCGTCGTGACGCAGAGGCCGGTGAGCTTGCCCTCCTGCGCCTGCGGCAGCGAGGGGAACAGATTGTCGAACAGGATCTGGATGTCGCCGGCGAGCGCGGCCTGCAAGGCAGGGCCGGCGCCCCGGAACGGGATGTGCGTCATCTTCAATCCCGTGAGCTGCAGGAACCATGCGCCAGTGAGGTGCGGGCTCTGGCCAACACCGGACGAGCCGTAGTTCAGCTTGTCGGGATTGGCCTTGAGAAACGCGATCAGCTCCGGGATCGATTTGATCCCGGTCGACGGATGCGCCGACACGATGTTCGGGATCCGGATCATGTTGGACACCGCCTGCAGCTGATCCGGCTTGTAGGCGAGGTTGCGGAAGATCGAATAGGCGATCGCGTTCGGCCCGGGATTGCCGATCAGGATGGTATAGCCGTCGCCTTTGGTGTTTCGCGCGACCTCGGCGGTCCCGATGGTGCCGCCGCCGCCGGAGCGATTCTCGACCACGGCCGATTGGCCCCATGCGGTCTGCAGATGCGCGGCCAGCAGCCGGCCCATCACATCGGTGCTGCCGCCGGGAGCGGCCGGTACGATCAGCCTGATGGTCTCGGCGGGCCGCCAGTCGGCGAAGCTCGTGCGTGGCAGGATGGCGGCGGTCGAAAGCGCCGCGGCTCCCGACAGGAGCTTGCGGCGCGACAGCGCGGTGCGATGAGCCAATGATTCCTCCCAGCTGATGTTTTGCGGGAGGGTAGGGAAGGTTGCGCCGCCAGAGCAAGCGCGGGCAGGTGAGGCGGGCTGCGCCAATCAGCGCAGCTGCGGGCATTCCTGCCGTGACCCGGAAGCAAATTCCGGGCGATGATCAGAGCCGATCAGTTGAAGCTGAGCAGCTTGAACAACGGAGTGAGGTAGCTGAGCTCCTGGCCCGAGGTCGGCGTGGTGCGGCTGACGAAGTCGAAGATCTTGCCGTCCTTCAGGCCGTAATTGGCGAGCCGGCGGACCTGGCGGTTCTTGTCGAAGTAGATCGCGACCACGCGCTGATCGACCATCTTCTGGTTCATGAAGGCGACCGGACGCTCGGCGCGTTGCGAGATGTAGTAGAACACCTCGCCATCCAGCGTGGCCACCGTGGACGGCGTGCCCATCACGATCAGAACCTGATCCTGGCTGGCTCCGATCGGGATCTGCTCCAGCGCGCCGGGCGGCATGATGTAGCCCTTCTGGAACTGCTCGCCGGTGCAGGCGGCCAGCGCGAGACAGGTCAGCGCGATCGCGCCCGCGGTTCGCAGACGGGCGCCGAGGCCGAATAGACCATGGGTAGGCAGGCCTCGGGTGAGCAGGCGGGCAGTCGTTCGCATTGTCTGGGTCATCTTCTTCAGATCGGATCCCGTCCCCTTGCGTCGGGCAGGGCGTTGACGTACCGGGCAAACTTGCGGATTGCAACATGCCCCCGAACCGGGTCACGGAAACTCAAGCCGCGGAACATTTCATGCTCTGGCCATTCAACCATCTCAGGAAACTGCGACCGTCCCCGCGCGGGACCATTGAGCCGATCTATGGCATGATCGTGGCGCAAACCCGAGAACCGTTGTTTTATAAACACTTAAATGTCCCCGATACGGTCGATGGCCGGTTCGATCTGCTGATCTTGCACCTCTGGCTGGTGCTGCGCCGATTGCGCGGGCTGGGCTCGGAGCTGCCGCAGGCGCTGTTCGACCGCTTCTGTGCCGACATGGACGACAATCTGCGCGAGATGGGTGTCGGCGACCTCACCGTGCCCAAGCGCATGCAGAAGTTCGGCGAGGCCTTCTACGGTCGGACGGCCGCCTATGACCTGGCTTGGTCGGAAAGCGAGGCTCGCCTGGCGGAGGCGCTGCAGAAGAATATCTTGAACGGCGAGCATCCGGACAGCGCGGCGGGACTGGCGGCCTATGCGGCCCAGGTGGCCGCACGACTCGCCGCCCTCGACGACAACAAGCTGCTCGGCGCGGGCTGGAGCTTTCCGCGCCCGGTGCAAGGGGACTAGCCACATGAGCAGCAGAGACAGAGACTCGCGCGAAACGATGCGAGAACCCGCCAGAGATCCATCCCGCGATCCTTCCCGCGATCCTTGGCGGGCGCCGCCGGTGATCGTGGCGCAGATCCCTGAGGCCGGCCTGCATCGCGAGATCGAGGCCGACCCGGCGACGCGCAAGGCGCTGGCCACGATTGCCGACCTGCGCGAGGTCGTCTCGGCGCACGCGTCGTTCGACGTGGTCCATCGGCGCGACGGCAAGGTGCGTGTCGAAGGCCGGGTGCGGGCCCGGATCGGCCAGACCTGCGTGGTGACGCTGGATCCGATCGAAACCGAGATCGACGAGCCGATCGACCTCGTCTTCGCGCCGCCTGAAGACATTCCGGAGCTGGCCGAGTTCGTCGAGGACGATCCCAACAGCGAGGTCGATGCCGCCGATCCGCCGGAGCCGATCATCAACGGCCAGATCGATCTCGGACGCCTGGCCGCCGATGCGCTGTTTCTGGGGATCGATCCCTATCCGCGCAAGCCGGGGGCCGTGTTCGAGCAACCGGCGGCGGCCGCCGACCCGGAGGAGCACCCCTTCGCCGCGTTGAAGGCGCTGAAATCGGCTGCGGACAGAACGCCCGGCCCGGCCAAGGCGAAGAAAACGGATGAGGATTGATGTCGGAATGCGCAGGCCGGCTGCGCTCCCGTGCTGTCACAAAACCTCCCGAAATCGGCTCAAGTCACTGATTTTCATGGCAAAGACCGATGCGCTCGCCGCCTTCGTGCCGGGTCGCGGTTGCAAAATGCGCGGCCCCCGGGAGGTTGTTTCGAGACGGGGAGACGCTATTGTCGCGCCGGGTCGGGGTGCGACGAAAATGCTCGGCCGGTCGTGGGACTGTCCCTTCACCGTCCTTTGGCCGTGCAGTGCCTCTGAACGACCACCAAAACACGGCCAAGCAAGGCCAAGACGAGATCAAGCTCGAGATCAGGTTTCCGGGACGTCATGCCTCAAAAGGTTCGAATCGCGCTGGACGCCATGGGCGGGGATTTCGGCGCGTCCGTCGTCATTCCCGGTGCCGCGATCGCGCTCGACCGCCATCCGGATGCGGAATTCCTGCTGTTCGGCGACAGCGCCAAGATCGCGTCCCAGCTTGACCAGCATCCGCGCCTCAAGGCGGTCTCGCGCGTCATCCATACCGATGTCGCCGTCAGCAACGACGACAAGCCGAGCCAGGCGCTACGGCGAGGACGCAAGACCTCGTCGATGTGGCTGGCCATCGAGGCGGTGAAGAAGGGCGAGGCGGACGTGGCGGTGTCTGCGGGCAACACCGGCGCGCTGGTGGCGATGGCCAGGTTCTGCCTGCGCACCCTCGACGGCATCGACCGGCCGGCGCTGGCGGCAATCTGGCCGACCGCGCGCGGTGAATCCGTGGTGCTCGATCTCGGCGCCACCATCGGCGGCGACGCCCATCATCTCGTCGCACTGTCGGTGATGGGCAGCGCGCTCGCAAGCGTGCTGTTCAACAAGCCGAAGCCGACGGTGGGCCTGCTCAACATCGGCGTCGAGGAGATCAAGGGCCACGAGGAGATCCGCGAGGCGGCCGAGCAGTTGCGCGCGATGAACCTGCCGCAGCTCGATTATATCGGCTTCGTCGAGGGCGATGGCATCGGCAAGGGCGCGGCCGACGTGGTGGTCACCGAGGGCTTCAGCGGCAACATCGCATTGAAGACGGCCGAGGGCACCGTCCGCCAGGTAACCGACTTCCTCCGCGGCGCCATCCAGGCCAGCCTGCTGGCCCGCATCGGCTATCTGTTCGCGCGCGGCGCCTTCGCGGCCCTGCGCGCCCGGCTCGACCCCCGCAAGTCCAACGGCAGCGTGGTGCTCGGGCTGAAGGGGATCGTGGTCAAGAGTCATGGTGGAACCGATGCCGAGGGCTTTGCCTCGGCGGTGCGGGTTGGCTATGAGATGGCCCGCTGCGATCTCCTGACCAAGATCAATGAAACACTAAATCGCGACGGCGGCGCATTGGCGTCCGCACCGCTCGCCCAGGAGGCTGTCTCGTGACAATTCGTTCGGTCGTGCTCGGCTGTGGCTCCTACCTTCCGCAGCGGGTCGTGACCAATGCCGAACTGGCAAGCCGCATCGAGACCTCGGACGAATGGATCGTCCAGCGCACCGGCATCCGGGAGCGCCATGTGGCGGCCGACGGCGAGTTCACCTCGCACCTCGCGATCAATGCCGCCCGGGCGGCGCTGGCGAATGCCGACGTCGATCCGCAGTCGATCGACCTGATCGTGCTGGGCACCTCGACCCCCGACAACACCTTTCCGGCCACGGCCGTGGCGGTCCAGAACGGCCTCGGCATCCATCACGGCGCGGCGTTCGATCTGCAGGCGGTGTGCTCCGGCTTCGTCTATGCGCTGGCGACCGCCGACAATTTCCTGCGCAGCGGCTCGTTCAAGCGGGCGCTGGTGATCGGCGCCGAGACCTTCTCGCGCATCCTCGACTGGAACGACCGCACCACCTGCGTGCTGTTCGGCGATGGCGCCGGCGCGCTGGTGCTGGACGCCCAGCAGCAGGGCGGCACCGCCGCCGACCGCGGCGTCCTGACCACCCATCTGCGCTCCGACGGCCGCCACAAGGCCAAGCTCTATGTCGATGGCGGCCCGTCCTCGACCCAGACCGTGGGCCATCTCCGCATGGAGGGCCGCGAGGTGTTCAAGCATGCGGTGGGCATGATCACCGACGTCATCGTCGACGCCTTCGAGGCCACCGGCCTGTCCGCCGACACCATCGACTGGTTCGTGCCGCACCAGGCCAACAAGCGAATCATCGACGCCTCCGCCCACAAGCTGCACATCGCCCCCGAAAAGGTGGTGCTGACGGTCGATCGGCACGGCAATACCTCCGCCGCCTCCATTCCCCTGGCGCTCGACGTCGCGGTCAAGGACGGCCGCATCAAGAAGGGGGACGTGGTTCTGCTGGAGGCGATGGGTGGCGGATTCACCTGGGGCTCGGCCCTGGTGCGCTGGTGAACCATTCCGCCGCACGACATTTGCTTGGGACGAATGACGCTTAGCCCTTCAGTTCGGTTCACGCTGCTGTTGACCATCGCCGCTTAACCTCTTAATTTCCGGACCGAATTATTCGCCGGGAGTTTGGGGCAGGCGATGGCGGGAACCGGAAAAACAGTCACGCGCGTTGATCTCTGCGAAGCGGTCTACCAGAAGGTGGGCCTGTCGCGGACGGAATCATCCGCCTTCGTCGAGCTGGTCCTGAAGGAGATCACCGACTGTCTCGAACGTGGCGAGACAGTCAAGCTGTCGTCGTTCGGGTCGTTCATGGTCCGCAAGAAGGGGCAGCGGATCGGACGCAACCCCAAGACCGGCACCGAGGTGCCGATCTCGCCGCGGCGGGTCATGGTGTTCAAGCCGTCCGCAATCCTCAAGCAGCGCATCAATGGCCAGCAGGCCAACGGCAAGATGAACGGCGAGGCCGCACCCGCCGAGCTCGGCGCCGAGACCGAGTAGCCGCGCACAGCCGGGAAAGTGGCGGGCCCCCGCGGGCCGGCCGGAATGTGTCATCGTCAGCGTAGCCTAGCGTCACATCTTGTCAGCACGATCGAAGGGGAACGGGCATTTGGACAAGGCGCCGGATGCGTTTCGGACGATCAGCGAGGTCGCGCAGGAGCTCGACATCCCGCAGCACGTGCTGCGCTTTTGGGAGACCCGGTTCGCCCAGATCAAGCCGATGAAGCGGAGCGGGGGCCGGCGCTATTACCGGCCCGACGACGTCGACCTGCTCAAGGGCATCCGCCGTCTGCTCTACAGCGAAGGCTACACGATCAAGGGCGTGCAGCGGATCCTGAAGGAGCACGGCGTCAAGTCGGTGCAGGGACTGGCCGACAGCTCCGCCGCCGTCTCGTTTGGCGCGCTCGAGGAGACCCTCGGCCAGGCGATGATGGAGGAGGAGCCGGTCGGCGAGGCCGAGGTCGAATCCGAGGATGAAGAGGAGGAGGCGTCCGAGGAGGAGGGCATCGATTTCCGCTTCGTCGACACCGAGGACGACATCCTCGATACCTTTCGTGTCGGGCCGCCGACCCGCGCCGGCATGAAGCCGGAGGAGCGCGAAAAGCTCGAAGGCGTGCTCAAGGAACTGCTCGACTGCCGCGCGCTGCTCGACCGGGCGATGAAGGAGTTGTGAGCGCAGGGCTCCGGCACGAACAGCTGGTGGCTCAATTGTCCGACCAGAGATTGGGCCAGCCTCGCCTCGTGGCCGGCATGGCCATTAGTCACCACGACGCCCGTTCATCAAGGCGCTCCGCAGCAAAGATCAGCGACTTTCGCGGTGCGATTCGTGCCCGCCTCTCCCGGTCGGAGACGAGCCGATCTTGTCAGGCTTGGAAGTGTTCGAATGGTCGGAGCGGCGGGATTCGAACCCACGACCCCTAGTCCCCCAGACTAGTGCGCTAACCGGGCTGCGCCACGCTCCGATGGCCGATCCTCTAGCCGTGATCGGGGCGGGATGCAAGGCGCGCGGGGTGCTTTCATGGGGTGATTGCCGGAAATGGCGGCGGAGATCCGGGCTTGCCGCTGCATTGGAAGGCCATTCGGGGATGAGCTTGGCCGATATTTCCGCAGATTTCCGGGCGCGAGGATTGCGTTTCCAGAACGCCCGGCCAGAATGCGGGCGGGTCATCGTGAGACCGCCAGCCATGGCGTGGCCTCGCGAGAGCTGAGCTGAAATGCAACCATAGATTTATGTTTAGGCCAGATCTCTTTCTATCAGTTGTATTGCTGTTTTCGGCGCTCGCCGGTCCCACCGCATTGGCCGCGACAGATCAGGAGCAGCTGGTCCGTGACGCCGTCGAGCTGCATCGGCTGCAGACGGAGATGCCGGAATCTGGCTGGCGTTTGGGTGAGGTGCCGGGGCAGGGCAACCCCTTGCCGGCGCCCCAGCCGGCGCCCGCGCCCGCTCCGGGAGCGTCGCCGGAAGCGCCGCCGCCCTCGTCAACCACGCCTCGCAGCCCTGACGAGCCGAGTCGTCAAACCAGGTTCGAGCTGCCTCCGGAGGTGGCCCGCCTGCTGCTGTGGGGGGCGGTGATCGTCGGGACGCTGGTCATCGCCTGGTCGCTTCGCGACAGCCTGCCCGTGATCAGCCGGTCGAGAAAGATCGTGGCCCGTGATCCGGATGCGCCGCCGCTGACCCAGGCCGACCGCATGGACGAGGCTCAGCTCGAGGCCGATGTGCTCGCCCGGCAGGGCCGCTACGCCGATGCTATGCACGTGCTGCTGCTCAACAGCCTGAGCGAGATCCGCGAAGTGCTCGGTGCCAGCTTTGCCGTCTCGCTGACCAGCCGGGAAATCCTCCGCAGCGTGCAGCTGTCGGACATCGGCCGTCAGTCGCTGACGGCGATCGTCCGCAACGTCGAGCGCACCTATTTCGGCGGCGGCCATGCCGACCTCGGCGACTACTCCGCCTGCCGGCAGAGTTTCGAGATGCTCAAACATTCGCTCGCGACCGCCGCATGAGCGATCGATCTCCCTTCGAGCCCAGGATCGTCGCGGCGCTCGTTGCCGTCGCGGTCGCGCTGTTTGCGGCCTCGCTGCTGCTGAGCGACAGCAGCGGGCGCCGCGAGGTCGGCAACCGGATCGGCGCGAACACCTATTCGAGCTCCGCTGTCGGCCATCTCGGACTGTTCGAGGTGCTCAAGAAGCTTGATTACGACACCGTCCGCGGCGAACGCGAGGTCCTGACGCTGCTCGGCCGCAATGGCATCCTGGTGCTGGCGGAGCCGGCCCGGCCCGTCTCCGGCGGCGGGAGCGGCGACAATCTGCTCGGCGCCGAGAAGATCCTGGTGGTTCTTCCGAAGTGGAGCGTGCAGCGCGGCGCCGAGCGCGACGGGTGGATCGGCAGCGCGCAGCTGATCCCGGAGTCGACGGCGCGCACCGTCCTCTATTCGGTCGCCGGCGCCGGCGATGTCGTGCGTCTCGAGAGCCCGCCGACCTTCAGGACCAGCCTTCAGATTCCCGTTCCGACCATCGAGCGCCAGGTGCAGCTGATCAAGGGCTCCAGGCTGAAGCCGCTGGTGTCCGCCGACGGCGGCATCCTGCTCGGCGAATTGAAGGAGGGCCAGCGCACGATCTGGGTGCTCGCCGATCCCGATCCGATCGAAAACCACGGCTTCGGCAAGGGCGACAATCTCGCTTTCGCGGCCACCATCTTCTACCGGATGCTGGCCGGCAAGCCCGGCGCGCTGGTGTTCGACGAGACGCTGCACGGCTTCCAGTACACCGCGCCGAGCGCGCTCTCCTTCCTGCGCGAGTTTCCCTACAATCTGATCGCGCTTGAGATCGTCGTCAGCGTCGTGCTGTTGCTGCTGGCATCGACCGCGCGGTTCGGAACGCCGGAGCTTCCGGACCGGGCGTTGCAGACCGGAAAGCGCGACCTCATCAGCAACGCCGCGGTCCTGCTCGATCATGCCGGCCACCATGCCTCGGTGCTGCGGCGCTATGTCGGCATGGTGCTGCAGGACATGGGACGATTGCTGCGCGCCCCGGCAGGTCTGAGCGACGACGAACTGGCCGCATGGCTGGACAAGACCGCGGCCAGGCGCGGGCTGCGGACCGGCTGCGCGGCCGTGATCGCGCGCGCGACGGCCGCCTCGACCGATCCCGCGTCGCTGCTCACTGAAGCACGCACAATGCATCATCTGGACGGAAGGAC
>NZ_CAFJ01000222.1 GCF_000239795.1 Bradyrhizobium sp. STM 3809
CTACGGCTTATACGTGCTCTCCCCAGGGACCGGCTGTCTTGCCCCTGTCAGCCGCGGGCCTCATCAATGCCCTGCGACCTTGACGCCAGCATCGGGGCGCCAGGACCACACGATTTCGCCGTCCGCATGCTGCCGTTCGTCCGTGCGCACAGGCACACGCAGCCTCATCGCGGCCACCGCATCCCGCACCCGACGCCCGTGACGACGCGTTCGCCCCTCTCGTGGGACAGGACGCGCCATGAATGGCGCCGAATGGCCCACGACGCAAGCGATTTATTTTTATCGGAATCTCTTGACTGATTTTCGTAAGTCGCACCCGTCGGGCAAATCACCCTTCTTCACCGGCGCGTTGCCGCCGGGCGGGGCAGCGTCCGAGCCGACATGCAGAGTCATCGGGCGCGGGATGGCTTCGGGACCGCGGAGCACCTGCTCACAGGGGCCGCTCCGGCGGCTCGCTCCGGCGCTCGCCACCGAGGACGACTCCGCCGGCAACGCCGACCCCGAGCACATAGATCCATCCCGGACCGAAATCGAAAAGATGAGAGTTCAGCAGCGAGCTGACGATGTTCTGCACGACGACGGCAAGTCCGATCCAGGCAGCCGTGTTCCTTGCCAGGAAGAGGCGCAGATGGATCGACCACATCGCATAGAGAACGAGGACACCGACGATCCCCCATTGAATGGCGACGCTGAGCGTCTGGTTGTGGGGATTGCTCACGATCTCGGCCCGCAGGCCGGTCTGTCCGACCGAGTCGGCTTCGAACAGCTGCCGGATCGATCCCGTGCCGTGTCCGAGCAGAGGCGCCTCAGCGATGAACCTGATGGACTTCTGCCAGTAGGTCAGTCTCTGCGCGGTCGAAGCCGGAACATTGGCATCGAAGGCGCGGTATTCGACCGCGATATCCGCGACACGCTGACGGAGATAGGGCGACGTCGTCCAGACCAGGCCCGCGGCCACGAGCGCGCCCGCCATCACCGCAAGCGCGGCGCGGCGCTCGAGATGGCGCAGCACGAACAGTACCAGAAGCACCGGCATATAGATCAGGGCCGTCCGCGCGGACACGACGAACAGCATGTTGGCGACGAAGCCGGCGATCAGCGCCAGCAGACCGGCTGCGGCGAGAAGCGAGCGCCGTGTCCAGGCCGCCAGGAGCGGTGCAGCAAGCGCGAAGGCGCACAGCGCGAATTCCTGGCTCTGATCGATATAGTTCTTCACCGGCACGCCGTTCGACGCCGTTGCCGTGATCTTCCAGGACGGAGCAATGAGAACGATCCAGGACAACATCATCAGTACCGTGCAGGAGCCGACAAAGCCCGCGAGCACCCAGGACGCGCGTTCCGACCGCCTGAAATGGTACAGCAGCAAGGGGATCAGCAGCAGCTTGGAAACCGGGTTGAGGCCATGCAAGCCTGATTCCCATGTGCCGCCGGACCAGAGAACGCCGAGGTCGGCGAGCGCAAAGAAAGCCAGCGGCAGCGCGCAGGCCGGCGCCGCGAGGCCACGGACCAGCTCATCCCAATCGATCGTCGGGACGATCAGGATCAGCCACGCCGTCATGAAGATCGCGGTCGCCGATGTCGACCAGGGCAGCGCGGCGGCCGTCAGGACCACCATCATGTCGGCCAGGCGCAGATACGCGGGCGCCTCGAGCAGCGACGGTGATACCGAACATGACGCTGCAGTCTGACGCGACGGGCCAGCCTCGGTCTGCATGAGATACGTCTCCTGCAACATGTCAGACCACCTGTGTCGCCAGACGATCGGGCTCGGCTGACGGCAGCTCGGCCGCATGTCGCCCGCCCGCGGGCGGCCCGCCCGAGCAGGGCCCGAGCAGATCGCGCGCCTGGCTGCGATGACCGAACCGCATCGCCAACTCGCTCCGGCGGCTGCCGATCTTGTCGCGCCACGCGTCCTGCTGAAGCAGCGCCCGATTGACCGCATCGCAGATCGAGCTGGTCGAGAAGGGATCGAAATACTCCGCGAGATCGCCCGCCACTTCGCGGAACACCGGGATGTCCGAGCAGAGCACCGGCGTATTCGCGGCCAGCGCCTCGATGATCGGCACGCCGAAGCCCTCCGCGAAGCTCGGCATGATCAGACCATGCGCGTCCGCGATCAGCGCCAGCTTGTCCTGCTCCTCGACATAGCCGGCAAAGCGGACATTGGGCGGCAGGCCAACCGCCCGCTGAGCCTTTCCGGCATAGCCGATCACGACCAAATCCGCCTGCGGGAGCCGGCGAAAGGCGCGGGTCAGCGCCTCCAGATTCTTCCTCGGCTCCGCCGAGACGATGACGACAAAGGTCGGCCGCTGAGTGCGGGGCGCCTGCGCCGGCGCTGAACAAACGTCATCGAAGCGGGTTCGCGGATAGACGACGCGCGCGGGCCGATGCGCATGGTGCGGCATCAACTCCCTGAACCTTTGCAGGCTGTAATTCGACACAAAGGCCAGTTCGTCGGCCTGCTCGACGCTGGTCGCGAGCCGGGACAGGAACAGCTGCGTTGCGGCGTCGCTCAGCTTGAGATCGGTGAGCGGCAACAGGTCGTGGACCACGCAGATCACGCGCGCTCCCGGATCACGCCTGACCGCGACCCGGGTCGGCGTATCGACCAGGACGATGTCGTAGCCACGTGCGTCGATGCGTGGGGGCGGCAGCCGGAAGAACGCCGAACTATCCTGATAGCTGTAGAAGCCGGGCTCGAGCATGAAGCTGCGGAACAGCTCGAGATGACGCAGGTCCGGCGGGATGTATTCCAGTCCGCGGCTCCGGTTCTCGATCGAGCGGTGGCGCCGGCGCGGCAGGCCGAGGGCCCGCACGAAGCAGAGGCAGAACTCCCATGAGACCGATACGGTCACGCGGCTTCGAAACCAGTCGATGGCCTGGCGCAAGCCGCCACGCGCCGACTGCGCGTTCATGTCGGCCTCGTCGAGGAAACGATACAGGGCCAGGAGCTCGATCAGCCGGGAGTCCGACGGCAACAGACGGGCCTGCTGCTGACGCTTGCGCAGCTTGCGATAGCGCCGGGTCGTCTCCACCAGCAAGGTGAGCTCGTGACCGTCATTAGCAAGCGAGCGCAGCAGCTCGCGGGTGAAATGAAAGATGCCGCGCTTGTGGTTCGGCTCCCCCAGCGCCTCGCTGACGACCAGAATCCGTGTCATGCACAAATCTCCTGAAAATGAGCGCGCGCCGTGGACGATGAAGCGACCGGGACCGTGGCGACGACACGGCCGTGTTCGAGCCGGACGATCGCGTTGCAGATGCGATGAAGCAGCCCCTGGTCATGCGAGGCGAGCACGACGATCGCGGCCGTCGAGACCAGCTTGAGCAGCCGCCGCTCGGCCTTGGCTGCGAACTGCTCGTCGACGACGCTGAGCCACTCGTCGAGCAGCAGGATGTCGGCGGGGAACGCCGTCGCGGTGGCGAACAGCACCCGCATCAACATTCCCGACGAGAACATGCGAAGCGGAATGCGGCGCATCCGCTCGTCGAGCTCGGTGAACGCCCAGATCTCGTCGATGATGTCCGGTGTCGGCCTGCGTCCGCCGATCCGCAGCAGCAGGCTGATATTGTCGTCCGCGACGAAATCGAGATTGGCGCCGGCCGAGAGGCCGAGCAGCGGCACGACCTCGCCTTCGATCTCGATACGGCCCGAGCTGGCGGGATAAACACCCGCAATCAGCCGCAACAGGGTGGACTTGCCGGATCCGTTCGGCCCGAACAGGCCGATGCGCGCTCCTGACGAAGCCTCGATCGAGATGTTGTCGATGGCGCGGATCATTCGCATTCCATCGGCGTCTCCGACGAGACGGTCCAGCATCCGGCGCTTGATCGAGAAATCGTAGGCGCCATAGAGCGGGTAATCGAGAGAGACCTGGTTCAGATGGATTCTTGCCATGGCTCAGATCCAGAACGCGGCCTTGCGCAGATGTCCGATGGCGGCGACGCTCGCGAGGCCGAGGACGGCGAGGACGACGACGACGTAAAGGACGCTGGCCGCGGGCACGTGGCCCGTGGTCAGGGGATCGCGCCAGATCGCGAACAGATGCGTGAGCGGATTGAACCGCATGATGAACGAGCCGCGGTCGACCATCTCCGGCGACCACACGATCGGCGAGGCCAGAAACGCGAGCGTCAGGCTCGACTCGATGATCGGCTTGAGGTCGCGGAAACGCGTCGCGAGCGCGCCGAGCACCAGGCTGAGCGCAAAGGTGCAGGCGACGAACAGCACGAGGCCGGGCATGGCCTTCAGCGCAGCGGCGACATCCATCGGGGCAAGCAGCAGCCACAGCAGCAGCGGCACCGAGGAGTTGTGGAGGGCGAACAGCAACTGGCGAAAGCAGCATTGCAGCAGGAACACGATCGGCGAGAGCGCCCTGTCCTTGATCAGGCTCGCCGAGGCTTGCAGCGCGGTGGTTGCGTCGAGCACCACGCTGTTGAGAAAGGTCCAGGCGGTGAGGCTGAGGGCCAGCATCGGCAGATGCGACAGCATGCTGGTGGAGCTGAAATGGCCGACGACCGAGCCGAGCACCGCCACCATGATCGCCATCTGGATCGACATCCAGAACGGTCCCAGCAGCGAGCGGACGTAGCGATGACGCATGTCGGACCAGGCCAGCGCGGCCGCGATCCGGACCGGCTCGAGCAGGCCGCCGCGCTGCGTCCGCGCCGCGTTGGCGATGTCATGCGCGACGATCGCCTGGCGATAGACGCGCTCGATGCCCTGCCTGAAGCTGTCGGTCGAGTAGGCCGTTGCGGCACGGACGCGGGCTGCTGCCGCCATGCGCCGGCGGCGCTCGGGATCGGCCAGCAGCGTCGTGATCGCGCCGGCCAGTTGCACCGGATCACCCGGCTCGACCGTGATCGCCTCGATGCCGTCGCGTGCGACATGCGGTACGCCGGTCGGCAATGCCGTGTTGATGACGGGCAGGCCGGCCGCCATCGCCTCGAGCTGCGCGATGCCGAACGTCTCGGCAGCGGTGACCGAAGGCAGCACGAACAGGTCGGCCGCGCGCATCACATCACGCAGCTCAGCATCCGACAGCGAGCCGAGCAGCCGCACCCGCTCCCCGAGGCCGAGACTGTCGATCGACTGCTGAAGATGCGCGCGCTCGCGGCCCTCGCCGACGATCCACACCCTGAAGTCCTGATCGGCAGCCGCCCGGATCAGGACGTCGAAGCCCTTGTAGCGAACCAGACGGCCGCAGGCGAGAACGAGCGGCGGCGCGGCGCGCTCCGTCGAGGACGCATCTGACGGGGCGGCGAACCTCGAGACGTCTATTCCGAACGGCACGACCGCGCATTTGGCAGCGAATTCTTCCAGCACGGCGGTCTTGGTGACGAGCGCCGGGTCGGAGACGATGATCGCCTCCGCCCGTCGCAACGTCCTGCGCATCAGCGGCTCGACCAGCCAGCGCAGCCACGCATGCGAGACGATGTCGGCATGCCAATGCACCACCAGCGGCCGGTCGCGGCCGAGACCAGCGGCGAAGACGAGATCGGCCAGCGGAAACGGCGCATGCAGCGCGACCAGGTCATGCGCCGCGATCCGCCGCCACAGCCGCAGCGGATAGGTCGGCGCCACCGGCAGCGACAGAACATCGCCGAACGAATGCACCCGCTCGACGCTGACGCCGTCGACGTCCTCGCGGCGCGGACAGGCGGTATTCGAGCAGACCAGCACCGATGCCGCGAAGGCGTGCTTCACGCCGGCACAGATGTCGCGGATGACCGAGAGCGTGCCACCGTAGAGATCGGGATAATAGACCTTGAAGACGTGGAGGACCGAGGGGGGGCGGTCGGACTCGTCATGCGCTGACATGGTTTCCTCGCAGCAGGGAGGGAGAGGCTCGGCATCGTGGGAGGCGGTGACGACGGCTGCGGGCGCTGAACCTTCCCGAGCGGGTTCGTGACCGTGACGTGCGGTTCGAACGCAAGGCCCGGCGTTCGCTGGGCGAAACAATGGCTCGCGTACCGAATGGGGAAACATCGTGAAGTTCCCGTGGTCAGATGCGCCCCGTTTACGTGGGAATTTTTCACACGTCAATCCGTCGCTGCAAAAAAGTGGGATTGTGTCCCACATCCCTGGCCGCTAAAATTTCGGTGATGAGCCCGGACTCCCAGAACGCGACGGCCGCGCATGAGCCGCTCGCCGCGACCAAGCTGCACGCGCCGCTGGCGCGGCTGCTGCGTCCGCTGGTGCGTCTGTGCATCCGCAGCGGGATGACGTTTCCGGCGCTGGCCCAGCTGCTGCGCGAGCTGTTCGTCAACGTCGCCGAGCATGACTTCGCGCTGGAGGGCAAGCCGCAGACCGACAGCCGCGTCAGCCTGCTGACCGGGATTCATCGCAAGGAGGTGGCGCGGCTGCGCGGGGCCGGCGCGCCGGTCACCGAGGTGCCGGCGAGCCTGTCACGCACCAGCGCCATCATCGCGCACTGGCTCGCCGCGCCGGAGTTCACCGACGCCAAGGGCGATCCGCTGCCGCTGCCTCGCACCGCCGAGGGCGAGGCGCCATCGTTCGAGGCGCTGGTGGCCGCGATCACCAAGGACGTGCGGCCGCGGGCCGTGCTCGACGAGTGGCTTGACCGCAAGCTCGTGAGTATCGGCGCCGACGACACCATCGTGCTGACCGACACCGGCTTCGTGCCGCGCGGCGACGACGATCGCAAATGGTACTATCTCGGCCGCAACCTGCATGATCACATCGCGGCCGCCGCGACCAACGTGTCGGAGCCGGCGCCGCGCTTCATGGAGCGCGCGGTTCACTATGACGGGCTGTCGCCGAAGCTCGCCCGCCGGCTCGAGGCGCGCTCACGCGAACTGGCGATGGAGGCGTTGAAGACCGCCAATCGCGAGGCCAACCGCGCGCTGGCCAAGGACAAGGGCGGCGATGCCCGCTGGAATTTCGGCGTCTACATCTATCTGGAGGAGCCCAAGGAGGCTGCCAAGGAGGCTGCCAAGGAATCTACAAAGGAATCGACGAAGCAAGCCGCGAGGGGCGCAGCCGGCGAGGACGACGACAAGTGAGCGGACCGCCGACCATCTCGCGACGGGCTCTGCTCGCCGGCCTCTGGCTCGCCAGCACATCGACGCTTGCATGGGGCCAGACGCGCAAGGGCAATGATCAGGGCCTCGGCGGCACCGGCATCAGCCCCGGGCAGGACCAGGGCATGGGCGGCACCGGCATCGTCGGCGTGATCCAGCGTTTCGGCAGCATCTTCGTCAATGGCGAGCGCGTCAGCTACGCGCCCAACGTGCCGGTCACGATCGACGGCGAGGCTTCATCGGTCAAGGCGCTGAAGATCGGCCAGCTCGCCCGCGTGCTGGCGCGACGCGACGCCAACGGCACGCTCGGCACGGCGCGCATCGACATCGTCAGCGAGGTCACCGGGCCGATCGAGGCCGTTCGTGCCGGCGAGCTGACGGTGCTGGGCCAGACCGTGCTCTCGCCCGGCCAGCAGAGCTGGCGGAAGGTCGGCAGCTCCGTCGCGGTGTTCGGGCTGCGGCGCAGCGACGGCGTGATCGTTGCGAGCCTGGTCGATCCACGCGGCAACGTGCCGAGCCGCATCACCGGGGTCGTCGTGCGCGACCGCACCGGCCTGTCGATCGGCGGGCTGCGACTCGCCGGCGTCGACCAGGCGCTGGTCGGCCAGCGTGTGCAGGCCGAGGGCCGCGTGGCGCAGGGCGTCATGCAGGTGGCGCGCACCAGGCCCGACGATCTCAAGGATTTCGCCCGCGCCAGCCGCCTGCTGGTCGAAGGCTATGTCCAGCGCGTCGGCAACGAGCTGCAGTTCGGCTCGGGCTATGTCGCGCGCGACAATTCGCGCTTCCAGCCGGCGGGCGAGGTGCGCGTGGTGATCAACGCCGTGCCCGACGGCGCCGGCGGGCTGCGCGCCGAGTCGGTGCAGGCGGTGACCCGCTTCCCCGGCGAATCCGTGCAGGGACCGCAGGCGCCGCGCGGCCAAGGACCGATGCAGGGACCGGGCGGGCCGGGAGGCGGCAACACTCCCGGCGGGCCGGGCGGTCAGGGCCCGTCGAACGGTCCGGGTGCGCCGGGCCAGGGAGCGCCGGGCTTCGGCCGCGACGGCAGCATGGCGCCTCCGGGAGGCGCGGGATCTGGCATGGGCTCACCCGGCGGCTTTGGCCCCGGCGGCCCTCCGCCCGGCGGAGGCGGCTTTGGCGGCGGTGGTGGTGGAGGCCGGCGCTGAGAGCGTCACGCCGCGTCGTGGCGGTGATGCAGACTCCCTCAGAGCGAACGGTGCAGCTTCTGCCCGCCCTTTGCGGGCGCGCGACGAGCTTCGCTCGCGCTGAGAGGTCGGATTGCGCAGCAATCCGGGTGAGGGGCATGGTCGGGGCTGCGCCTCATCCCAACCTTCTCCCCGTAAGAACGGGGAGAGGGAGCGCATTCGCGCCCGGAGTGACAGCTCGGCCGAACGCGCGGCGTGGCAACGATCAGCTGATCAGGTTGCCGCCGCGCCATTGCCCGCGGTCTCGTTCCGGAACGCCGCGGCGAACAGGGCGCGCGTGTAGTCCGTCTTCGGCGCCTTGAACAATTGCGCGGCGGGGCCCTCCTCCACCACCTTGCCGTGACGCATCACGATGAGATGGCTCGCCAGCGCGGCGACGACGCGAAGGTCGTGCGAGATGAACA
>NZ_CAFJ01000221.1 GCF_000239795.1 Bradyrhizobium sp. STM 3809
TCCATCAGGCCCAGCACCTTTTCCAGGCGCGTGGTGACGGACAGCGTCTCCAGGATGCCCTGGCGATCGGCGATCTTGACGGCGAGATGCGAGGCGACGGTGTCGGCCAGCTTGCCGAAATCGGTGATCGACTGAACGACGCCGACGACCTCGGCCGAGATCTTCTTGTTCAGCTTCACATAGCTCTCGAAGTCCGACACGACGGATCGGCCCAGCGCTTCCGCCTCGACCGACTTCGCGTCGGTGTCGGCCAGCGCGACGGCAGTGGCTTCGTAGTAGTCGGCACGATCGGTGTACTTCTCGACGCGCGCGCGCTCCAGGCCCTCGACCAGCACCTTCACGGTGCCGTCGGGCAGCTTCAGGAGCTGCAGCACGCTGGCGAGCGTCCCGGTCTCGTAGATCGCATCCGGCGCTGGGTCATCATCGGACGCGTTCTTCTGCGTCGCCAGCATCACCAGCGCGTCGTTCTTCATCACCTCTTCGAGGGCGCGGATGGACTTCTCGCGGCCGACGAACAGCGGGACGATGTTGTGCGGGAAGACGACGATGTCGCGGAGCGGCAGCACCGGATAGGCGTGGCTCTCGCCGTAGACGATGGTCGGCCGGGGTTTGGGGGTCGTCATGGCCTGTTCCTTTTGTTTAGCCCCCTTGCACGCAGTCCGCCATCGTGCGCAACCGCCACAAGGTGCGATCTGATCCGGACTTCACTGACGCGTCGATATCGCCCGCTTGTTTCGGATCGTTTGGTGAGGCGAATCCCGGGATTGAGATTTGTATCGCCACGCGACATTAGGTGGCTATCGACCCGGGGGGTGTCAAGTATCGGTAAACGCCCGCCAAATACGGCTTTACGCAGCGGGATACTTAAACACTGCGTCGCCGCGGACGTGGCGTCCGCAGCGATCGCTGGACTGATAAATCGAGGTCGTCTGTCGATCGTGCCAGCGCGGATCACGCGCTGGCGCTGCTTTCCACCGCGCGATCGGAGCGATCGGCATAGATATAGAGCGGACGGGCCGTGCCTTCGACCACCTCGCGCGAGATGACCACTTCCTCGACGCCCTCGAGACCCGGCAGGTCGAACATGGTCTCGAGCAGGATGCTCTCGAGGATCGACCGCAGACCACGGGCGCCGGTCTTGCGCTCGATGGCCTTGCGCGACACCGCGCCCAGCGCCTCGTCGGCGAAGGTCAGCTCGATGTTCTCCATCTCGAACAGCCGCTGATACTGCTTCACCAGCGCGTTCTTCGGCTCGGTCAGGATCTTCTTCAGCGAGTTCTCGTCGAGATCCTCGAGCGTCGCCACGACCGGCAGACGGCCGACGAACTCGGGGATCAGGCCGTACTTCAGCAGATCCTCGGGCTCGACGTGACGGAAGATCTCGCCGGTGCGGCGGTCTTCCGGCGCCAGCACCTGGGCGGCGAAGCCGATCGAGGTCGACCGGCCGCGCGCCGAGATGATCTTCTCGAGGCCGGAGAACGCACCACCGCAGATGAACAGGATGTTCGTGGTGTCGACCTGCAGGAACTCCTGCTGCGGATGCTTGCGGCCGCCCTGCGGCGGAACGGAAGCGACCGTGCCTTCCATGATCTTGAGCAGCGCCTGCTGCACGCCCTCGCCCGACACGTCGCGGGTGATCGACGGATTGTCGGACTTGCGACTGATCTTGTCGATCTCGTCGATGTAGACAATGCCACGCTGGGCGCGCTCGACATTGTAGTCGGCGGCCTGCAGCAGCTTCAGGATGATGTTCTCGACGTCCTCACCGACATAGCCGGCCTCGGTCAGGGTCGTCGCGTCCGCCATCGTGAACGGCACGTCCAGGATGCGGGCGAGCGTCTGCGCGAGCAGCGTCTTGCCCGAGCCGGTCGGACCGATCAGCAGGATGTTCGACTTCGCGAGCTCGACGTCGGAGTGCTTGGTCTGATGGTTCAGGCGCTTGTAGTGGTTGTGAACGGCGACCGACAGCACCTTCTTCGCATGATTCTGACCGATCACGTAATCGTCGAGAACCTTGCAGATTTCCTTCGGGGTCGGAATGCCGTCGCGCGACTTGACCAGCGAGGACTTGTTCTCCTCGCGGATGATGTCCATGCAGAGTTCGACGCACTCGTCGCAGATGAAGACGGTTGGACCTGCGATCAGTTTGCGGACTTCGTGCTGGCTCTTGCCGCAGAACGAG
>NZ_CAFJ01000220.1 GCF_000239795.1 Bradyrhizobium sp. STM 3809
TCCGACCCGCTAAGAACGACGTGGATGCCCGGGACAAGCCCGGGCATGACGGAGTAACAAATGAGCAGGATCGCTCGTCGGGACAGCTCCGCATCGCCATATGCGAGAGCCCTGCGTGCGTGGGCGGGGGAAGGGAGACGAGAGAGCGCGGGCTTGGCTACTCCGCCGCATCCATGATCGCAGCTGCGGCGAAGTCCGGCATCGCAGCCGTCGCCTTGGCCCGGTAGATCAAACAGGAGCAGCGCAGGAGCGACGCGAAATTCTTCACCTCGCCGTGGTGGTCGAGCACCTCGGCGTACAGCGTGGTCACGAACTTGGCGAGGCTCATGCCTTCCTTGGCGGCGATCTCCTCGAGCGTGTCCCAGAACGCCATTTCGAGCCGGATCGACGTGCTGTGGCCGCCGATCCGCAAGGAGCGGGTCTGCGACTCATAATCGCGCTGAGGCTGGTGTGCGAACAGACGGCACATGGGCTTCCTCCGGCAGATTGTGATTTTCGGGAAACGATATACCGGCCCCGCCCGCCCCACAATCCCGTTGGAGAACGCGGCATTCGCCTGCCGCACTGCATGAAAAAGGCTATTCTCCCGGCCAACATTGTGGCGCCGCCGCGGCGGCACCACCAGCTCATCCGAATCCCACGGCAGTCCCGCTCCATGCCCGTTCGTCAGCTTCCCGAACAGATCATCAACCGCATCGCCGCCGGCGAGGTGGTCGAGCGGCCGGCGAGCGTCGTCAAGGAGCTGGTCGAGAATGCGATCGATGCCGGCGCCCACCGCATCGACATCTTCACCGACGGCGGTGGCCGGCGGACAATCGCCATCACCGACGACGGCGGCGGCATGACCGCGGCCGATCTCGCGCTCGCGGTCGAGCGACACGCGACGTCGAAGCTCGACGACGAAGATCTTCTGCAGATCCGCACGCTCGGGTTCCGCGGCGAGGCGCTGCCCTCGATCGGCTCGGTGGCGCGGCTGTCGATCACGACCCGGCACAGGAGCGAGCCGCATGCCTGGGCCATCAATGTCGATTGCGGCGACAAGTCCGACATTGTTCCGGCGGCGCTCAACCAGGGCACCCGCGTCGAAGTCGCCGATCTCTTCCACGCGACGCCGGCGCGGCTAAAGTTCCTCAAGACCGACCGCACCGAGGCCGAGGCGATCCGCGAGGTGGTGCGGCGGCTCGCGATGGCGCGGCCCGACATCGCCTTCACGCTGGCCGGCGAGGAGCGCGCGCCGGTCACCTGGGCCGCCGCGCTGCCCGGCGCGCCGGGCCAGTTGACGCGACTCGGCGACATCCTGGGCGCCGACTTCCGCAGCCACGCGATCGCGGTGCGCAGCGAGCGCGAGCATGTCGTCGTCGAAGGCTTCGCCGCCGCGCCGGCGCTGACCCGCGCCAATGCGCTCGGGCAGTACCTGTTCGTCAACGGCCGCCCCGTCCGCGACAAGCTGATCCTGGGGGCCGTGCGCGCCGCCTATGCCGACTATCTGCCGCGCGACCGTCATCCCGTCGTGGCGCTGTTCGTGACGCTCGATCCGCGCGAGGTCGACGCCAATGTGCATCCCGCAAAGACCGAGGTACGCTTCCGCAATGCGGGCCTGGTGCGCGCGCTGATCATCCACGCGCTGAAGGAGGGTCTCGCACGCGAGGGCCGCCGCACCGCGGCCAATGACGGCGGCGCGACCATCGCGGCGTTCCGCCCGGCGTTCACGCCGCCGCGACCCAACGCCGGTCCAATGAACTGGGACTGGCAGCGCTCGCCGTCGGCCCCGGCTGCGCCGGTGCCGCGCTATGATGACACGGAGGCGACGCCTACGGCCTACTCGCCCGGCGCGTTTGCCGAGCCGATGCAGGCCGCGTTCGACGTCGGCGGCCCGCGCGCCGATCTGCGCCTGCACGAGCAGCCGGCCGCGCCCGACTTGCTCGACCGTCCGCTCGGCGCCGCGCGCACGCAGATCCACGACACCTACATCGTGTCCCAGACGCGCGACGGCCTCGTCATCGTCGACCAGCACGCCGCGCATGAGCGCATCGTCTATGAGCGGCTGAAGGCGTCGCTGGCCACGCACGGCGTGCAGCGGCAGATCCTGCTGATCCCGGACATCGTCGAGCTCGACGAAGCCACCGTCGAGTCGCTGCTGGCGCGCACCGATGAGCTCGCCTCATTCGGGCTCGCGATCGAATCCTTCGGCCCCGGCGCCGTCGCGGTGCGCGAGACACCCTCGCTGCTCGGCAAGATCAACGCCTCCGCGCTGCTGCGCGATCTCGCCGAGCACATGGAGGAATGGGGCGAGGCGCTGCCGCTGGAGCGCCGGCTGATGCACGTCGCCGCCACCATGGCCTGCCACGGCTCCGTCCGCGCCGGCCGCCGCCTCAAGCCGGAGGAGATGAACGCGCTGCTCCGCGAGATGGAGGACACGCCCAACTCCGGCCAGTGCAACCACGGCCGCCCGACCTATGTCGAGCTGAAGCTCGCGGATGTCGAGAAGCTGTTCGGGAGGAGATAGCGGCGTTCGAGGCCACGACGATAACCACAAATCCGATGTCGTCCCGGACAAGCCTCCGGCAGCGCGCAGCGCTGTCCGGAGGCGCCGATCCGGGACCCATACGCCGCAGCAAAGGTGAGGAAAAAGATCGACGTGGCGATCAGCCTGCCTCCCAACATGACCCTGTGGTGATGGGCCCCTGCGTTCGCAGGGGCGACACCGAGCCAGGATCAGGAGCGGCGCAAGAAAACGAATTCGGTGTCGTCGTAAGCGCGTCGCTCGAGCTCCTCGAACCCCTCGGGCGCCTTGAACGCCGCAGCCCTGGACTCCTCCACCACCAGCAGCGCCGATGGCACCAGCCAGCCACCGTCGCGCAACGACACCAGCGCTTTCTCCGCCAGGCCCTTGCCGTAGGGCGGGTCGAGAAACACCAGCGAGAACGGCTCGACCGGATGCGCGGGGCCGAGATTGGTGGCGTCGCGGCGATACACCTTGGTGACGCCGCCGAGCCCGAGTGCCTCGACGTTGTTGCGCAACAGCGCCCGCGCCTCGGCGCCATTGTCGACGAACAGCGTGAACGCCGCGCCGCGCGACACCGCCTCGATGCCGAGCGCACCGGTGCCCGCAAACAGATCCAGCACCCGCGCGCCGTCGACAGGATCGTCGTAGGCGTGCACGAGAATGTTGAACAGCGCCTCGCGCAGGCGGTCCTGCGTCGGCCGGATGTCACGCGACGCAGGCGACGCGATGTTGCGGCCCTTCAGCCGTCCACCGACGACACGCATCGGCGCACCCTACTCATCGTCCCGCGGCGTGATATCGCGCTTGCCGTGATAGCCGCGCTTCGGCCGCCGCGGCGGACCCGGGAAGCGCGCCTCCGCCTCGTGGCGCTCGCGCGCCTCCTCGCTGCCGGTGCGCTGGACCAGGACGCGGCGGCCCTTGCGGTCGGCGACGACCTCGCGCTTCGGCTTGGGCTTGGGGTCCGGCAGCGGCTCGCGATTGCTGTTGCCCGCGGGACCGAGATCGGCGCCGGACTGCGCGATCACCTTTTCGCCGAGCTGTTCGCGCAGCACCCGCGTCTTGACCTCCTGCACTTCGCCCTCGGGCAGCTCCAGCAGCTGGAACGGACCGTAGGAGACGCGGATCAGGCGGTTCACCTCGAGGCCGAGATGCGCGAGCACGTTGCGCACCTCGCGGTTCTTGCCCTCGCGGATCGCCACCACCAGCCAGACATTGGCGCCCTGGTCGCGCTCGAGCGTCGCCTCGATCGGCCCATACTTCACGCCGTCGACCTCGACGCCGGCGGCGAGCTGGTCGAGCTGCGCCTGCGTGATCTCGCCATGGGCGCGGACCCGATAGCGCCGCGTCCATCCGGTGTCCGGCAGCTCCAGCACGCGCGCCAGGCCGCCGTCATTGGTCAGCAGCAGCAGGCCCTCGGTGTTGAAGTCGAGCCGGCCGATCGAGATCAGCCGCGGCAGGCCCTCGGGCAGATTGTCGAACACGGTCGGGCGCCCCTCGGGGTCGCTGTGCGTCGTCATCAGCCCGCGCGGCTTGTGGTACAGGAACAGCCGCGTGCGCTCGCGCTCCGGCAGCGGCGCACCGTCGACCTTGATCTCGTCATTCTCGGTGACGTCGAGCGCCGGCGAGTTGATGACGCGTCCGTTCACGCTGACGCGGCCCTGCGTCACCATCTCCTCGGCGTCGCGGCGGGAGGCCAGGCCGGCGCGGGCCAGCACCTTGGCGATGCGCTCGCCGGTCTTGCCCGGCTTCGGCGCCTCGTCGGGCACGACGCGCTTGCTGCGCTTCTCGGCTTCCGGCTTGCGCTCGCGATACGGACCGCGGCCGCCGAACGCCGGGCGCTTGGCGAAGATCTGGCTGTCGTCCTCATTGTCGCGGCGCGGACGATCGCCGAACTCGCCACCGCGGCGCTCGCTGCGCGGATGCTCCTGCCAGTCGGTGCGCCCCTCCGGGCGGCGACGCGGCTTGTCGAAGCCGCGGTCGTCGCCGCGATCACGCGGACGATCGAACTTCGGACGGTCGAATTTGGGCCGGTCGAATGTCGGACGCTCCTCGCGCGGCCGGTCGTAGCTGCGGCCTCCCTCGCGCGGCGGACGCGCGCCACGCTCGGCGCGTTCGCCATCGGCGCCGCGCTTCTGCCAGGGCTTGCTCTCCCCCCGCGGCGGACGATCGCCGAACTCCTTGCGCGGGCCGCGCGCGCCGGCGCCGAACTTGCGCTCACCGCGATCGCCCTCGGCACCACGCGAAAACTTGCGCTCGCCGCCGAACGAACGCTCCGGCCGGTCGCCGCGGGGCGGACGGTCGCCGAAGCTGCGCGGCCGCTCGCCGCGATCGCGCGCGCCTTCGCCGCGCGGCGTGTACGGCCGCTTGTCGCCGTCGCGATCCCGCGGCGCGTAGGGCTTGCGCTCGCCGAACTTGCGCTCGGACGACCGCCCCGCGGGACGGGCCTCGTCGCGGCCGGCGCGGGGCGTGTAGGGACGCTTCTCGCCGCTGCGCTCGTCGCGGTCGAATTTCGGCCGGTCGCCACGCGGCTTGAAGGCGCGCTTCTCGCCCTCGCCCGAACGCGCGGCATAGGGCCGATCGCTGCGCGGGCGGTCGTCGCGGTTGAAGCGCGGCTTGTCGCCATAGGATTTGCGCGGACCATCGCCGTCGTCGCGGCGGCGCGGCGCGCGGCCCTCATCGAACGAGCGCTTGCCGCCATCGCGCTTGGCAAAGCTCTTGCCGCCGCCCTCCTTGTCGCCGAAGCCGCGCTTGGCGAACTTCTTCTCCGGCCCGCGCGCGGCGCCCGAGCGTCCCTTGGCTCCCTCGGACCGTCCCCGCGGGGCGCTGCCGCGACGGCCGCGGGACTCGTTGTCTTTGTCGGTGGTGCGGGGCATGAAGGTCTCACTTCGAGGTGCAGGACGGCGCGTGAACCGCGCGCTTCGGAAGCTGCGCATGTCACGCGAAAATGGGGTCCGGTTGTGCTGAAGGGCGATCCAGTAGCAGACTTGGGCGGGCATGACGAGCCATGAACAGCCCTTCTTTCATGGATTTGGCCCTGAAAGCGGCCGAATCGGCCGCAATTTCCGGCGAGGTGCCGATCGGCTGTGTCGTGGTGCGGAATGGCGAGGTGATCGCCAGCGCCGCCAACCGGACTTTGACCGACCGCGACCCGACCGCCCATGCCGAAATCCTGGCGCTGCGCCAGGCCGCCCGGGCGATCGGCAGCGAGCGGCTGGTCGATTGCGACCTCTACGTCACGCTCGAGCCGTGCACGATGTGCGCCGGCGCCATCTCCTTCGCCCGCATCCGCCGGCTGTATTATGGGGCCGCCGACCCGAAGGGAGGGGCCGTGGACTCCGGCGTCCGCTTCTTCGCCGCGCCGACCTGCCATCATGCGCCGGAGGTCTATTCCGCAGTCGGCGAGCAGCAGTCGGCGCAGATGCTGAAGGCGTTCTTCAAGGCGCGGCGCTGACGTCACCCAGCCGCGAAAAACTCCCGCAGCAGCCGCGTCGTCTCCGCTGGATTCTCCTCGGTGAGGAAGTGCCCGGAATCGACCGGGGCGCCACGGACGTTGGTCGCCCATTTCCGCCAGGTGTCGAGCGGCGTCGCCGCCGCGCTCGCGATGCCGGCATCGCCCCACAGCGCCAGCATCGGGATGGCGATCCTCTTGCCCGCGTCGAGATCGGCCTTGTCGATCTCGAAATCGGCATAGGCGCCGGCGCGATAGTCCTCGCACATCGCGTGAATGCGGGCGGGGTCGCGGAACGGCGCGAGATAGTGCTGGAGCGCGCGAGGATCGATCGGATCGAGCGTCTTCGACTTGGTCTGGCTCGCCATCTTCTGCTTCAGGAAGAACTCGCCCGCCCCCGCGATCAGCGTCTCCGGCAGCGGCGCGGGCTGGGCGAGGAACGCCCAATGATAGATCTTGAGCGCGTAGGCGCGGTTCATGCGCTCCCAATAATCGTAGGTCGGCAGGATATCGAGCACGGCGAGCTGCGACAGCCGGCCGGGATGGTCGAGCGCGAGACGATAGGCGACGCGGCCGCCGCGGTCGTGGCCGGCCAGCGCGAAATGAACATGACCGAGCTGCTCCATCGCCTCGATCATCGTGTTGGCCATCGCGCGCTTGGTGTAGGGCGTATGGCTGGGATCGCTGTCCGGCATGTCGGACCAGCCATAGCCCGGCAGGTCGGCGATGATCAGCGTGAAGCGCTCGGCGAGATCAGGCGCCACGCGATGCCACATCACATGCGTCTCGGAAAAGCCGTGCAGCAGCAGCAGCGGCGGCCCGCTGCCGCCAACGCGCGCAAAGATGCGGCCGGAAGAGGTGTTGATCCATTCGGACGCATAGCCTGGAAACAGGTCGGCGAGATCGGACATGTCGGCCTCACGGGCGTTGATCGCGGCCTAGGCTACTGCCGGCCGGCGTTCGGCGCAAAGCGAGATGCGGACCGGCAGCACGCCGACGCCGCTCATGAACTGCGACTGCACACGCCGTACGCGTCCAGCCCGCTCGATCCGCGCCGTGCGGCGCAGCAGTTCCGCAAACATCGCGCGCATCTGCATCCGCGCCAGCAGCAGGCCCATGCAGATGTGCGGCCCCCGGCCAAAGGCGATATGCGGGTTGGGACTTCGATCGATCCGGAACGCAGCGGCGTCCTCGAACACGGCTTCGTCGCGATTGGCGGAGTGGAAGAACAGCGCCAGAGCCTCGCCTTCGCGTATCCGTTGGCCGCCGACCTCGGTGTCGCACAGCGCCGTCCGCATGAAATGGCGCACCGGCGTGGTCCAGCGCAACATCTCCTCGATGGCGCTGTCCAGGAGCTCCGGCTCGGCGCGCAGCCGCGCGAACTGGTCGGGCGCCGCGAGCAGCGCGTCGAGGCCGCCGGCCAGCGCGAGCGCCGTGGTGTCATGGCCCGCGGTCACCAACAGGATGAAATAGGAGATCAGCTCGTAATGCGGCATCGCCCGGCCATGCGGCTCGGCATGGGCGATCAGCGTGGCGAGATCGTCGCGCGGATGAGCGCGGCGATCGGCGACGACGGCTTCGAAGTAGTCGCGCAGCGCCAGCATGGCCATGCGCATGGTGTCGCCGGGCGCCTCCGCAAGTCGCCGCTGCGGATCCTCGGCGCCGACGAAGGCTTGCGCCAGTCGTGCCAGCCGCGCATCGTCCGCCTCCGGCGTGCCGAGCATGCGGCCGATCACCCGGAATGTGAACGGCACCGCCACGTCACGGGCGAAATCGCAGACATCGCCGCGCGCAGTCGCGCGATCGATGATCTCGGCAGCCCATTGCGCCAGCCACACCTCCATCTCCCGCAAGGCCGGCGGCGCGTAGGCGTTCTGCAGAATGCCGCGATAGACCGCGTGATCGGGCGGATCCATTTCGGTCAGGCTGCGTACCAGTTGCGGCTTGCCGGTGACCCGCCGCAGCACCGCCTCGGAGCTCTCGCTAGCGAGATAGGTGCGTGGGCCCGCTGCGAATTGTCCGCCGCGCGTCTCCATGGAAACGATATGCGCGTAGCGTGTCACGGCCCAGAACGGGCGCACACCGGGGCGTTCGACCCAATGCAGCGGGGCGCGCTCGCGCAACAGCGCGCAGGCGCTTTCGAGCCGCGCCGGGCTCGCGTGGCCGCGCGCGGACACCAGCACGTCGATCGC
This sequence comes from Bradyrhizobium sp. STM 3809, assembly GCF_000239795.1. Classification (GTDB taxonomy): domain Bacteria; phylum Pseudomonadota; class Alphaproteobacteria; order Rhizobiales; family Xanthobacteraceae; genus Bradyrhizobium. The sequence continues at coordinate 8,147 of NZ_CAFJ01000220.1, forward strand.
CCGTTCGATGGCGGCGCTGGACCGATCGGCTCTCGACCGCCCGGCCGACATCAGTGCGCGGGACGGACTGGAGACGTCCGGTGAACCAGGAGCGTGAACTCCTTCATGCCGTAATTGCCGATGACATCGACCCGCGCTGCGAAGGCCCGCTCGCAATGGGCGGCCCAGACGTCGGGGATGGTGTGGTACAGCCGCGTCGTGGCGGGGTCGCTGTCCGGCTCCGCATCGTCAGTCGCCCGCACGAAGTTGACGGCGAAGCCCCGCCGGCTGGTCGCGTGCATGCGCGCCAGCATGGCCCTGACGTAGTCCTCCCAGGCCTCGCGCGCGTAGCCGACATTGACGTTCATGATGCCGGAGGCGACCGAGTAGTCGGCCACACGCGGGCTCTCGGCTGCGACGACGAAGCGCCGCTGCGGGCCGGCATAGCGGCGACGCGCGCGGCTGATCATGGCGCGCGACAGATCGATGCCGAGATAGTCGATCTCGCAGGACGCAAAGCGCGTCGCCAGAAACGGTACAAGCGCGCCGTAGCCGCAGCCGATGTCGTTGAGGCTGAACGGCGCCGACACGTCGCACAGCTTCATCAATTGCACGAAGCGCAGGCCCTGCGTCGCCTCGCACGACCAGTCGACGCCACGCGGCGTGGCGCCGTGACGCGCAACGCAGGCCGTGTAGTAGGCGTCGACGTCGGAGCAGATGGCGTCGAGCGAGGATCGGTCACGCTCGTTGTCGCCGCCCGCCGTCGCCCTCATTTCTTGCCGCGCTTCTGGACACGCCTGGCGCGCGCCTCCTCGGCGATGTTCTGACGCGCCTCGCGACCGGGCGTGGTGGGTATAGAAACGATCACATGGGTCTCGAGCGAGAACACCACGGGACGACCCTTCGACACCGTCACGCGCGGATCTTCGGCCGCCGAGTGACAGACGATCGACACCGGCAGGGGCTTTTCGGATTCCAGATCGTCCTTGAAGGCCCTGATGACCCGGTCATGGCCGTTCACGCCGGCAATATCCGACGGATAGGTCCGAAGATGCTCGAGGAAGCGATACCAGCGTCGCCGCTCGGTCCAATCCTGCGGCACGATGCCGAGCAAGGCGAAGGATTGTTGCAGAGCATGCTGGAGCGAGAAAACGCCGAACTCGCGCTGCAGCTCAACCATCTCCGGCAACGCCTCGGATTCGAAGCGGCGGTTCAACTGGACGAGAATGTCCAGCGTCGTACTGTCCTTGATCATCAAACCCATGGTTCAGCGCCCCTAATTGATTATCAAAAAGGGGGGCATACTGCACAGGTCAGCTAGTACCTTCAAGGGAGGACCGGCAAGCTATCAACATCGGCCTGTAGATCTCCGCGCCTGTTGCATCGAGCAGACGCTCGGCATCGCGAATCCAGTCGGATGCCTCGGCGTCGTTTCGCAGGTCGGATTGCGACGCCTGGATCAGATAGCGCAGCAACCGGGAATGAAGCTCGGCGATCCGGTCCGTGCGCTGCCGCGCCACGGCGATGGCTTCCTCCGCTGCCTCGAGCGCAGGCTTGAGGCGGCCGGCTTGACGGAGAAAACCAGCATATTCCGCAAGCAGCCGGCCCTCGGCTTCGAGGAACGTCTTGGTCTGGCGCGCCATCTCGATGGCTTCATGCAGGTCGTGAGCCGCCGCCAGGTGATCACCGGCTGCAGCGCAGGCGAGGCCGTGGCACCACAACGCCGCAACCTTGATATAGGGCGTGCCCGATTGCTCGGCGATCTGGCCGACAATCCCGGCATGTTCCTGCACCAGGGCAGAGCGCTGGGTGGCCCAGCCGAGTTCCACCGACGCGAAATGCGGGATGAAGCGTACGACTGCAGCGTCCTGCTGGTCGCCCTTGCTCAACAATCCGATCAGATCCTGCTCGGCCTCGGCAAAGCGCCCGAGTTGCACCAGCATCCGCGCCTTCAGGCATCTGATCCAGTATTCGACATCGAACCCCATGATCTGATTGGGGTTGAGGCCGAGCGTCACATTGCTTTCGAAGCCGCTTTGCTGCGCGATCGCAGCCTGTGCCGACTCGGCGGCCGAGAGCGCCTCCCGGACGCGTCCCGACATGAAATAGGCCTGAGCCAGCATGGCGTTGACGGTGGCGTACCGACCGACATCACCTTCCTGCGAGGTCAGCATGACCGCATTCTGCACCAGCGTGACATAGTCGTCGACGGCGCCGGTCGAGGCCAGCACCCGTCCGTAGGCACCGAGCACGAGCGGCTCGTGCATCTTGTCCGAGGAGCGCGCGTATCGCAGCGCCTCTTCGGCGAAAGGCTTGACCTCCTCGGCGGAGATGCCCTCGCGCCATCCGAAGTTGAGGATCTGCGCGCTGGCGAGCGAACGCAGCCGCTCGACATGCTCCGACTCCGGCAGAGCCTGGAGCATCGCGCGGACCTTCTTCCATAGCCGCAGCGCCTCGGCCGTGTTGGTGCGGCCGATCCAGCGCGCGGCACGCTGCAGATGCTCGACGGCCTGGATGATCTGGCCGGCGAACTCATAATGCGAGGCGATCAGGGCGGCGAATTCGTCCTGCGTGCCCCAATCGAGCGCCTCGATCGCCTTGGCGACGGCAGCGTGGACCGTGCTCAGGCGTGACCGCAATTGCATCGCATAGGCCACCTCCTGGATCAGCGGATGGCGGAAGGCGAGCACGCCCATGTCGAACGGCGGCAAGTCATAGAGAAGATCGGCCTGGCGCAGTTGGGCGAGCGCATCGAACAGTTCGGCATCGGAAAGGCCCGTGACAGGCTTCAGCACGGCCAGCGCCACCGAGCGGCCGATCACAGCCGCCGTCTCCAGCACGTTCTTGGCGGCCTCGCTGAGCCGGTCGATGCGCGCAGCCACGACGGCGTGAACCGTCGGCGGCAGCGGAATCGGGGAGGTCCCCCCCTTGAGACGGTAAGCGCCGCGCTCGCCCTCGAAGTCGCCGCTCTCGGATACGGCGCTGGCGAGCTCCTCGAGGAAGAACGGATTGCCCTGCGCGCGCTCGACGATGTCGCCGGCCAGCTTCTGCAGCGACGGATCATCGCCGAACACGCCGCGCAGCAATTCGCGCGCCTCGGCGGAGGCGAGCGGCACGATGTGCAGCTCGTGGAATGCGGCCCGCTGCATGAAGGAGGCCGCGAAGCCCGGCCTGTAGTTCACGACCAGCAGCGTCTTGGTGCCGATCGTGGCTTCCGCGAGCGCCTCGACGAACTCCTCGCTCGCCTCGTCGATCCAATGCAGATCCTCGATCAGGATCACGGTGCCGCCGTCGGCCGGCGCCGCACGGAACAGCATCCTGACGACGTTCAGCAGACGGGTCTTGAAGACGCCCGGATCGAGCCGCAACGCCGGACGCGTGGGATCGGCAAGGCTCATGAAGTCCAGCAGGAGCACGAGCGCCGTGTCCGGCAGGCCGAGCGCCTCGAGCTTCTCGACCACGCGCTGCCGCGACACCTCGACCGGCTCCTTCGGCCGAATGCCGAAGAAGTCGCGCAACAGCTCCAACACCGGCTGGAACGGCGTCGCGCGGCCATGCGCCAGCACGCGCGCCTCGTAGACACGAATGCCCTGGCGGCGGCAGTGCTCGGCGAATTCGAAGCACAGCCGGCTCTTGCCGATGCCGGCCTCGCCGACGATGCCGACCACGGCGCCACGCGCCGCCAGCACATTGTCGAGCTCGCGCGCGAGTACCTCGAGCTGGGCCTTGCGGCCGGTCAGCGGCAGCAGCCGCTGGCCGCTGCGGAAGACATCGCTCGCCGGCGCGTTGAGGCGGCCGATCAGCTTGTAGATCGAGACCGGCGTGGCGATGCCACGGACCGTGTGCGTGCCGAGCGACTCGGCTTCGACGAACTGCCGCGCGCCGGTGTAGGTCTCCTTGCTGATCAGGATCGTCCCGGGCTCGGCCATGTGCTCGAGGCGGTTGGCCAGATGGACGTTGGCGCCAGCCGCGTCGTAGGTCTGGTACATGCTGTTTTCGACGACCTGGACGATGACCTCGCCGGTATGCAGTCCGACCCGGACCTGCAGATGCGGGTCGCCGAGGCGGCCGATCGAGTCCTGCATCGCCAGCGCACCGAGACAGCCGCGCACGGCATGGTCCTCGTGCGGCACCGGCGCCCCGAACAGCGCCATCACGCCGTCACCCTGGGTCTTGTTGACGACGCCGTCGTAGCGGTGGACCGCCTCCTTCATCAGGTTGAGCACCGGATCGAGTCGCTGCATGGCGAGTTCCGGATCGCCGAGACTGTCGATCAGCTGCGTCGAATCGCGGATGTCGGCAAACAGGATGGTCAGCCGCTTGCGCTCGCCGCCCTTGCTGCTCAGCGTCCGCAGCACGCGCTGCGCGGCCTGATCCGGCTGGGCGAGCCGTCCCGGCAACGGCGAGCCGCATTGGCCGCAGAAGCGATTCGACGGGCTGTTGGTGTGGCTGCATGCCTCGCATTTGAGGCCAAGCGGCTCACCGCAGAGTTCGCACGAGGCTCTCTCCGGCTGGTTCTGCTTGCCGCACCGCGCGCATTCCATGGCCACTCCGTTCCACGGCGGAACTGAATCATCCCTCACGGTATGAGACTATGGAACTGCCACAATTTTCGCGGGAAACATAGTCCGAAGGCAGATGCGTGGCAGTATCAAAAGTGGGAACTCTTACGCTCCGCCGGTTGCGACGGGCTGAGGTGCACCTCAGCCGTGGCCACGCGCCAGCGCCTGCCAAGCGATGTCGCGACGGCAGAAGCCGTCGGCCCAGCGGATGTGGTCGACCGCCTGATAGGCGCGCGCCTGTGCCTCGGTGATGGTCTTGCCGGTGGCGCAGACGTTCAGCACGCGGCCGCCATTGGCGAGGATCGAACCATCTTTCGCAACCGTGCCAGCGTGAAAGATTTCCACACCGTCGATCTTGGCGGCGTCATCGAGCCCCTCGATCACGCTGCCTTTGGCGTAGTCACCGGGATAGCCCTTCGCGGCCATGACCACGGTGACCGCCGCGTCGGGGAACCAGCGCAGGTCGAAATTCTTCAGCTGTCCGTCGCAGGCGGCCAGCATCGCCGGCACCAGGTCGGACATCATCCGCAGCATCAGCACCTGGCACTCCGGATCGCCGAAGCGGACGTTGTATTCGAACAGCTTCGGTCCTTCGGCCGTCAGCATCAGGCCGGCATAGAGGATGCCCTTGAACGGCGTGCCGCGCGCATTCATGCCGTCGATCGTCGGCAGGATGATGCGCTTCATGATCTGGTCATGAATCTCCTGCGTCACGAACGGCGTCGGCGAATATGCCCCCATGCCGCCGGTGTTCGGCCCCTGATCGTGATCGAACACGCGCTTGTGGTCCTGCGCGGAGGCCAGCGGAATCGCAGTCTCGCCGTCGCACAGCGCAAAGAACGAGACCTCGCGTCCCTCGAGAAACTCCTCGATGACGACCTCGGCGCCGGCGGCGCCGAAGCCGCCGTCGAACATCATCCGCACGGCGTCCTCGGCCTCGGCGAGTGTCCTGGCGACGACCACGCCCTTGCCCGCCGCCAGCCCGTCGGCCTTTACGACGATCGGCGCGCCGTGCTCGCGGACATGGGCCAGCGCCTCGGGCGCGTTGTCGAAGCGGCCATAGGCGCCGGTCGGAATGCCGTATTCGGCGCAGAGATCCTTGGTGAAGCCCTTGGAGCCTTCGAGCTGTGCAGCGAGCCTGCTCGGCCCGAAGATCTTGATGCCGGCGGCGCTGACATCGTCGACGATGCCCGCGGCCAGCGGGGTCTCCGGCCCGACCACCACGAGATCGACCTTGTTCGCCTTGCAGAACGCGACCACGTCAGCATGGTTGGTCACGTCGAGCGTGACGCATTCGGCCTCCCTGGCGATTCCCGCATTGCCCGGCGCGCACCACAGCTTGGTGAGCAGCGGGGAGCCGGCAATCTTCCAGGCGAGAGCGTGCTCGCGGCCGCCGGAACCAATCAGGAGGATATTCATCGTCGAAGCCGTCAAAGGGGTGTGGGTCGATGTGGAGGCCCCAATTGCCCGGCCCTCGCCGCAGAGTCAAATCAGGGCTCCGGCGGCTTTGCGGCGGCTCCGGCGATGATTTCCTGCAAACCGGCGACATGACGGGCAAAGGCGGCCCGCCCCGGAGCGGCCAGCGTGACCGTGGTCTGCGGCTTCTTGCCGACGAAGGCCTTGTCCACCATGACGTAGCCGGCGCGGGCGAGCGTCTCGATATGGGCGCCGAGATTGCCGTCGGTCGCCCCGGTCAGTTTCTTCAGCCGGACGAACTCCAGCCCGGTGCCGGCCGGCAGCGCATTCAGCGCCGCCATGATCCGAAGCCGCAGCGGCTGGTGGATGATCTCGTCGAGTTCCGCCAACGCCGTTAGCTCCGCCGCATCCACAAGCCGCCGAGGATCAGGCCGCCGCCATTGACGACGGCCATCCACAGCGGAAACGCCGGGCCGATGAAAACATAGCCGACCAGGGTGAGCACGATGACGCCGAGCCCGAAGATCGTGAACGCGATGCCGAACCACAGGCCGGCAAGACAGTAGAACAGCATGAAATAGATCGGCCAGAACGCGCCCATCTGGCGCGGCCCGAAATGGCCGATCGTCTCGACGAAGAAGCCGAAGGCGAAGAACATCAGGAAGGCGAGCAGCGACCGCACATCGAAGCTGCCCATGCCGGAGCGCGCCTTCTCCGTGGCGCCCAGGACGAGCGATCCGGCGATGCCGAGTCCATAGACCGCGAGCCACGCCTTGTCGGCGTAGACAGGCGTCAGATAGGTGACGAGATTGCCGGCGAGCACGAGCGCGCCCCACAGGATCATCAGCAGGCTGGAGAGCCTGTAGAGCTGCGACTGGCGCACGCGCCTGGTGATGTCCTCGATATCATCGAGCGCGCGCGCGGCTTCCAGGTGATCGATCATGCGGGTTGAAACCTCTAGCGCGTGGCCACGTCCTCGGCGATCGCGGCGACAGCGGCAGGCGCCGACACGATCTCCATGTGATTGACACCGGCGATCAGCTTGACGTCAACCGCAGGCGCGACCGCATGCACGGCATCGGCATATTTGTCGGCCAGCATCAGCTCGTCGTCGGCGCCCGCGATGAGGCTCACCGGATGCTTTGCCGCGGTGAGATCGGCCTTGTAGCCGGCGGTCGCGAAGTTGCGAAACAGCCGATAGCTGTAGGCCGGGACCACATACTTCTCCGCGTTCGGCCGAATGGCGAAGGCCAAGGCGGGCAGCGCCTCGCAGCATGGCAGGCCGGCGCGGCTCAGCAAGCCGAGCGCGAGGATGCGCGGAATGTCCGGGCTCGCCCAGCCACCGGAATTGTCGCGGTTGGTCGGCGCGTCGTAGCCCAGATAGGGAGAGAGCAGCACGGTGCGCGCGAACAGGTCCTGGATTGGCGATCCCGCGACGCGCAGGACGAACCCGCCGCCGGCGGAATGCCCGAGCAGCACGATCGGCTGCGTCGGCGCCGACCTGCGCACCTCGGCCACGAGATCGGCGAGATCGTTCTCGAGCTGGCCGCGATAGCCGATGTCGCCGCGGGTGCCGGAGCCGCCATGGCCACGAATGTCGGGCGCGAAGGTTTCGATCCCTTGCGCGGCCAGGCCGTCGGCGAGGGCATGCACCGCCACGCTCGAGCCGGAGGAGCCATGGACGAGGATGGCGATCTTTCCGGCCGGCGTCGATCGCGCCGGGTAGTGGCGATAGGCGAGCTCGGTGCCGTCGCGGGCGCTGAACCGCTGCAAGGCCGGCATCGTGCTGCGATCGACCCGGCCGGCGGTCTCGGAGATCGATTTCAGCTCGGGCGGGCGAACCAGCGGATTTGCGAGCATCGCCCCGAGAGCCAGCGACGAAGCCCCGGCAAGGCCGAGGCCCCAGCCAACCAGCCGCAGCATGATTTTGACGCCTTTCATCGCAGTCCCCCTGTGACTTTCGAGCCGATAACAGAGTACTCTGTATAACAGAGTTATCGAAAAGACAACTGCTTGATTGGCGGAGGCGGCTGAAAGTCCCTACCTTGGCGGCTGCTCCCAAACCGAATCAGTCAGCAATGCCGCCCGCGGAAGCCCTGCCCAACGCGCCCGAATTCACCGTCTCCGAGCTGTCCTCGGCGCTGAAGCGCACGGTCGAGGACCAGTTCGGCCACGTCCGCGTGCGCGGCGAGATCACCGGATTTCGCGGTCCGCATTCCTCGGGCCATTGCTATTTCGCGCTCAAGGACGAGAGCGCCAAGATCGAGGCCGTGATCTGGAAGGGCGTGCACGGCCGCATGCGCTTCAAGCCGCAGGAAGGGCTCGAGGTCATCGCAACCGGCAAGCTCACGACCTATCCGAACTCCTCGAAGTACCAGATCGTCATCGAGGCGCTGGAGCCGGCCGGCATCGGCGCGCTGATGGCGCTGATGGAGGAACGGAAGCGGAAGCTCGGCGCCGAGGGCCTGTTCGATCCCGCGCGCAAGCAGTTGCTGCCCTGGCTGCCCGAGGTGATCGGCGTCGTCACCTCGCCGACCGGCGCGGTCATCCGCGACATCCTGCACCGGCTCGAGGACCGCTTTCCCCGCCGCGTGCTGGTGTGGCCGGTCAAGGTGCAGGGCGAGGGCTCGGCCGAGCAGGTCGCGGCCGCGATCCGCGGCTTCAACGATCTGCCGGAGGATGGCCCGATCCCCCGACCCGACGTGCTGATCGTCGCGCGCGGCGGCGGCTCGCTCGAGGATCTCTGGTCCTTCAACGAGGAGATCGTGGTCCGCGCCGCGGCCGAGAGCATGATCCCGCTGATCTCGGCCGTCGGCCACGAGACCGACGTGACCCTGATCGACTTCGCCGCCGACAAGCGCGCGCCGACGCCGACCGCGGCCGCGGAGATGGCCGTGCCGGTGCGCAGCGAGCTGATGCAGGAGGTCGCGAGCCTCGCCCGCCGCGTCAGCGTCTGCTGGCAGCGCGGCCAGGAAAGCCGCCGCAACGAGCTGCGCGCCGCCGCGCGGGCGCTGCCCGGCGCCAGCGAGCTGCTGGCGATCCCGCAACAGCGGCTCGATGCCGCATCGGCCAGCCTGCCCCGCGCGCTGAAGACCAACACGCATGTGCATTTCCGCCAGTTCGCGGCGGCCAGCGCCAAGCTCACCTTGCGCGTGCTGCACGGACAGATCTCACAGGC
>NZ_CAFJ01000219.1 GCF_000239795.1 Bradyrhizobium sp. STM 3809
TAACGGCTGCTTCGCACTCTCCCCGGGGACCGGGCGTTCTTGCCCCCGTCACCGGCCCATCGTCGGCCAGCTTGGCATCAGCGTCGGGATGTCAGGACCATGCGACTTGACCGTCCGCGCCATGACGTTCGTCCGCGCGCCCAAGGGCCCGCTGCGCCATGCCGCGTCCACCGCATCCCGCCTCCACGTTCGTGACGACCGCGAAGCGCCCCTCGTGAGTGAGGCGGGACGCGCGGAAACATCGATCTGATTTGCCCGACGGCACAAGGCTTGAAGGCTGCGACATGGTAACGCGACGGGCAGAATGCGAGTTTCGCGGATGCCCGCCACACCCGCCGCCGTCGTCCCGGCCTTGAGCCGGGACCCATACCCACAAGCGGGTGTGATGACGAAGAACGCTGCTCCGGCTCGCTCAACAACGAACGACGGTGGCTATGGGTCCCGGCTCGAAGGCCGGGACGACACCGTTGGTGTAGCGCGATCTTGCAGGACAGTCCGCGATCTCAACGCTCGATCATCCAGCGCGTCACCGCCTGGTGATAGTTCATCGGCCCGGGCACGGTCTTGTAGGTCTTCAGATAGCGAAAGCCGGCCTTCTGCAGCGCGCGGTTGGGCGCGACGTTGTAGGCGTTCGGTTCGCAGAACAGCTGCTTGAGCTGCAGGCGCTGGAAATAGAGGTCGATGCTGCGGCGGACGCATTCGGTGCCGAGGCCGCGGCCGCGCAGTTCGGGATCGGTGATATGCAGGTGCATGTGGGCACGGTTGCCGAACACGATGCGGTCGCAGCTCGAAAAGCCGATGGGACGGCCGTCGAGGCGCCAGGTCACGAGCAGCGCCGCGCGCTCGGTGATCGGGGTCTCGTAGAGAGACTTGAACAGGCTGGACCAGACCGGGCGGGTCGGCAGCCGCGTCGGATCGATGCCCATCAGGTCGAGCTGCTCGATGCTCGACGAATAGAAGTAGTCGATGACGACCGCGGTCTCGGCGAGTTCCATGTCCTTGACGTCGAGAGTCATCGCGGCATCCTCTTCAGCAGGCCTCAAGGTGCTGAGCATGCGGGCAGCAGTGGGGCGGCGCCATTCCGATGGGGTCAATCGCGACATCGATGAAGCGTTACAGCCGATCCGCGCGCAAAATTTCAGACCGCGGCGCGCGGGACAAGCAGCCGTCGGTTGCAGGGTCGGCCGTCGCTCTCACGACAGTCAGTTTGGATATGAGATCGAGCCGCGCGCTCTTTCGTGAGCTCTCCCCGCCGACGACAGGGCGATCGCATATGACGATCGGAGTTGCGCGCCCATCCGCGTCCACATTGTCATGGCCGGGCTTGTCCCGGCCATCCACGTCGTTCGGCGTCCTGGGATGGACGTGGATGCCCGGGACAAGCCCGGGCATGACGGAGTAACAATTAGGCGGGCGTTTTCGCCGCAAGCACCGCGCAATCAGCAAAGCGGTACGGGAGGCGCCACCGGTTTAGAGAAAAGAGCGCGCCGCGCCCTACTCCGCCGCCGTCACGCTCTCCGGCGCCTTGGCGCCATTGCCATAGCGCTGGTCGATATAGTCGATGACCAGGGCCTTGAAGTCGTCGGCGATGGTGGGCCCGCGCAGGGTGCGGAACTTCTTGCCGTCGACGAAGACCGGGGCGGCCGGGGCCTCGCCGGTGCCGGGCAGCGAGATGCCGATATTGGCGTGCTTGGATTCGCCGGGGCCGTTGACGATGCAGCCCATGACGGCGACGTTGAGCGCCTCGACGCCGGGATATTTGGTCTTCCAGGTCGGCATCTCCAGCCGGATGAAATCCTGGATCGAGCGCGCCAGCTCCTGGAACGTGGTCGAGGTGGTGCGGCCGCAGCCCGGGCAGGCCGCGACCAGCGGCACGAAGGTGCGGAAGCCCATGGTCTGCAGCAGCTCCTGCGCGACCTGGACCTCGAGGGTGCGGTCGCCGCCGGGCTCGGGAGTCAGCGAGATGCGGATGGTGTCGCCGATGCCCTGCTGCAACAGAATGCCGAGCGCGGCCGAGGAGGCGACGATGCCCTTCGAGCCCATGCCGGCCTCGGTGAGGCCGAGATGGATGGCGTAGTCGGAACGCGCGGCGAGATCCTGATACACCGCGATCAGGTCCTGCACGGCCGAGACCTTGGCCGAGAGGATGATGCGGTCCTTCGGCATGCCGAGCTCCTGGGCGCGCTCGGCCGAGTGCAGCGCCGACTGCACCATCGCCTCGCGCATCACGGCGCGGGCGTCGCGCGGGTTCGCGGACGCCGCGTTCTCGTCCATCAGCTTCGACAGCAGCTCCTGGTCGAGCGAGCCCCAATTGGCGCCGATGCGCACCGGCTTGCCGTATTTGTTGGCGAGCTCGATGATGGTCGAGAACTGGGTGTCGCGCTTGTCCTTGAAGCCGACATTGCCGGGATTGATGCGGTACTTCGCTAGCGCCTCGGCGCAGGCCGGGTGCTCGGTCAAGAGCTTGTGGCCGATATAATGGAAGTCGCCGATCAGGGGCGTGGTGATGCCGCGCTTGTCGAGTTGCTCGCGGATGTGCGGCACGGCGGCCGCGGCCTCGTCGCGATCCACCGTGATGCGCACCACCTCGGACCCGGCGCGCGCCAGCGCTGCGACCTGGGCGACCGTGCTCTCGACATCGGCGGTGTCGGTGTTGGTCATGGACTGGACCACGATCGGCGCACCGCCGCCCACGGCGACGTTGCCGACCATGACTTTGGTGGTCCGATGCCGGGGGGCGGGTCCGGCGACATCGGTCTGGGTCAGTGTCTCGGGCTTGTTCATGGCGGCTCGGATATCAGGTTTTGGTGACATTCAGCAATGGATCAGTCGCGGCTGCGACCGCGCGGTTCGGGCGGTTTACGAGAAAAAGACCAATGATCACAAGCACGGCGGCGAGGCCAAAGGCCAGGGTCAGGGCGTCATGCAGGATGAAATAGCTCGCCACCACGCCGAATAAAGGGGTGATGAAGGTAAATGCCGACAATTTGCTGGCCGAATAGGCCTTGATCAGCGCGAACCAGATCGTGAACGTGGTGCCGACCACCCAGATCGCCTGATAGGCGAGCAGCCCCAGGACGAACGGACTGGGAACGTGCGTCAGCCGCTCGCCGGCGATCAGCGCGGCCGCGGCCATGATCGGGACGGAGACGGCGACCTGGTATCCCAGTGCCCGCTCCGGGGCGATCAGGCGCATCCGGGTGCCCTTGATGAAGACGGTGGTGACGCCCCACAGCAGTCCGCCGCCGACCACCAGGAGATCGCCGAGCAGGACGCGGCTGTCGACATTGGCCTGGGGGATGCCGATCGCGAGCGCCACGCCGGTGAAGCTCATGGCGAGTCCGCCCCATTGCGCCGGGCCGAGCCGCTCGCCGAGGAAGCGGAACGAGCCGAGCGCGACGAAGAACGGCGCGGTGTACAGGAAGACCACGGCGCGCGAGGCCGAGGTCAGCAGCAGGCCCTGGTAGATCAGCACGAATTCGAAGCCGAACAGCGCGCCGGCGATCAGGCCGAGCCAGAGCGTGCCGTCGCGCTCGAACATCTTCACGCCGCGCAGCTGCGCGAACACCAGCAGCACCGGCAACGCGCCGGCCGAGCGGAACGTCGCCTGCAGCATCGGCGGCACTTCGGGCAGCGCCAGCTTGATCGCGATCTGGTTGAACGCCCAGGACAGGCAGAGCACGAGCGTGACGGCGATCGCGCCCGGGCCGAGCGGCCGGGTGGCGGCGGACGAGGTGGACGTTGCGGACACGAGGACTTGGACTCCCGAAAGCGTTTCGTTTTTGTTGGACCGCCAGCGATGCGATCAGTCGATCGGATAAGGACGTATAGCAGCAGCGGCGATGTCGATCACTCTCCCCCTGCGGCACGGCCCAGATCACGATCGCCGTGTTAAACTCGTTTGTCTCCCCAATC
>NZ_CAFJ01000218.1 GCF_000239795.1 Bradyrhizobium sp. STM 3809
TCCGTATACCGTCGCGTGCGAGGGTTAGTCCGGGTGAAAGCGTGGGGTCATGCCATCACCGCCGCATCATCGACCGGCTGGCAAGCGCATCCGCAGCTTTGCGAAGGCGATGCGCCAGGCGCCGACTGAGGCCGAGGCCGCGATGTGGCGGCTGCTGCGCGATCGGCGACTGTCTCAGTTCAAGTTTCGACGCCAAGTGCCGTTTCGCTCCTATATCCTCGACTTCGTCTGCTTCGAGCAACGGCTGGTGATCGAGATCGATGGAAGCCAGCATGCGGATTCCATAGGAGATCGGGCGAGAGACGAGGTGCTGGCCAGCGAGGGCTTCAGAGTTGCGCGGTACTGGAACAATGATGTGCTCCTGCAACGAACGGCAGTTTTGGAGGACATTCTCGCGAAGCTGAGCTAGCCGAGAGAGCCCCCTCACCCGAGGGTGCCGCTCGATCTCGAACGATCACTCAACTCATCGATCAGCAACCGCGATCGCGTCAGCCCCAACACAGTGCCCATGACTGCGCCCTCTCCCCTTGTGGGAGAGGGCTACACCGGCACAAACTCAAAGCTCGCTCGGGTGAGGGGTTCGTGCCACAAACTCAGCCCTGTGCCCGGGGCAACCCCTCACCCGGTTTCCATGCTGCGCATGGAAACCACCCTCTCCCACCCTGGCGAAGCTTTGCTTCGCCTTGGGGGAGAGGGTGCACCGAGGGTGGCGCGCGAACTCGAACGATCACTGAACTCATCGACCAGCAATCGCGATCGTTCATCGGCGCCTATGCCCGCTCGCCGAAGCACCAAGCTAAAATGCCCTTCTGGGCGTGCAGGCGGTTTTCGGCTTCGTCGAAGACGACGGACTGCGGGCCGTCGATGACGTCGTCGGTGACCTCCTCGCCGCGATGGGCCGGCAGGCAATGCATGAACAACGCCTCGGGCTTGGCCAGCGACATCAGCTTCGAATTGACCTGATAGGGCTTCAACAGATTGTGGCGGTGCTCGCCGTCCTTGTCGCCCATCGAGACCCAGGTGTCGGTGACGACGCAGTCGGCGTTCTTCACCGCGATCTCCGGATCGTGGCCGAGATGGATGTCGGCGCGGGTGGCGCGGATGAAGTCCTTCATCGGCTTGCCGGGCGACAGCTGCGGCGGGGTGGCGACGTTGAGCCTGAACTTGAAGCGCTCGGCGGCGTGCGCCCAGGAAGCCAGCACGTTGTTGTCGTCGCCGGTCCAGGCCACGGTGCGGCCCTCGATCGAGCCGCGATGCTCCTCGAAGGTCATCACGTCGGCCATCACCTGGCAGGGATGCGAGCGCCGCGTCAGGCCGTTGATCACCGGCACGGTGGCATGCGCGGCGAGCTCGAGCAGCGCCTCGTGGCTGAGGATGCGGATCATGATCGCGTCGACATAGCGCGACAGCACGCGCGCGGTGTCGGCGATGGTCTCGCCGCGACCGAGCTGCATCTCGGTGCCGGTCAGCATGATCGCCTCGCCGCCGAGCTGGCGCATGCCGACGTCGAACGACACCCGCGTGCGCGTCGACGGCTTGTCGAAGATCATCGCCAGCACCTTGCCCTCGAGCGGCTTCTTCGCCGGCTCGTTGGCCTTCAGCGTCTGCTTCATCCGGCTGGACAGCGCCAGCATGTTGCGCAGCTCCTCGACCGGCATCTCGGTGAGATCGAGGAAGTGACGCGGCGTCTTGCCCATGGTCTTGCTCATGATGCGGCCGCCTGTCTGGCAGGGCCGCCCGACAGCGCCGTGCAGGCGCGATCGAGCATGTCGACCGACTGTTCGATTTCGGACTCGTTCACGATCAGCGGCGGCAGGAAGCGCACGACGTTGTCGCCGGCGCCGACGGTCAGCAGCTTCTGATCACGCAGCGCCGCCACCAGATCACCGGACGGCACCACCGCCTTGACGCCGATCAAGAGACCTTCGCCGCGGATTTCCGCGATGATGTCGGGATGACGGTCCTTCACCGCCGCGAGCTTCTGCTTCAACAGCAGCGACATCCTGCGGACGTGATCGAAGAAGCCGGGCGCCAGCATCACGTCGAGCACCGCATTGGCCGCCGACACCGCCAGCGGATTGCCGCCGAAGGTCGAGCCATGCGAGCCCGGCGTCATGCCCGAGGCCGCCTCGGCTGACGCGAGCACCGCGCCGATCGGGAAGCCGCCGCCGAGCGCCTTGGCGAGCGACATGACGTCCGGCGTGACGCCGAGCCAGCGATGCGCGAACAGGTCGCCGGTGCGGCCCATGCCGGTCTGCACCTCGTCGATGACGAGCAGCAGGCCGTTGTCGTCGCAGAGCTGGCGCAGCGCCTTGTAGAAGGTGAGCGGCGCGGTGCGCACGCCGCCTTCGCCCTGCACCGGCTCCACCAGGATGCCGGCGGTGTGCGGGCCGATCGCCTTCTTCACCGCCTCGATGTCGCCGAATGGAACCTGATCGAAGCCGTCCATCGGCGGGCCGAAACCCTCGAGATATTTCGCGGCCCCCGTCGCGGCGAGCGTCGCCAGCGTGCGGCCGTGGAACGCGCCTTCGAACGTGATGATCCGGTAGCGTTCGGGATGACCCTTCGACGCGTGATATTTGCGCGTGATCTTGATCGCGCCTTCCATCGCCTCGGCGCCCGAATTGGCGAAGAACACGTAGTCGGCGAAGCTCTGCTCGCACAGCCTGGCGGCGAGACGCTCGCCATCCGGGCTCTTGAACAGGTTCGACATGTGCCACAGCTTGGTCGCCTGCTCCTGCAGCGCCTTGACGAGATGCGGATGCGCATGACCGAGCGAGTTCACCGCGACGCCGGAGGTGAAGTCGAGATAGCGATCACCATTGGTCGCGATCAGCCACGCGCCCTCGCCGCGCTCGAACGAGAGATCGACCCGGGCGAATACGGGGAGAAGATGCGTAGCAGCAACACTCGTCATGACAATCACATGCGTTGACGGGCCGGCCGGGACACGCGCCATGCGATGCCATCGCGCATCAGGGACCCCACCCTGGAAAACAAAATGTGCCGCCTTTTCAAGGCGGCACGTGCACCTATTGTATGCGCACGGCGCTTGGAGTCAACTACGCGTCGTCTGATCGGTCGCCGCGCGGTCCGTGACATTGCGGGCGCATGACACAGCTCAACGCATGTCACACGGAACCACGGAATGTGTGGACTGTGGGCTCCGACTCTTGCGCGGGAGTCACGCCATATTGTAGCGTTTTTAACGTCGAGTACGACATCTCGTGCGGCAGTTCTGATCCCTCTTGGAGTTTCTTTGTTCGCGTAACGTCCGGGTGCTTCACGCGCTCCCGGCGAGGGATAAGGGATTCTGCCGGCAGGGGTTTTTGAGACAGATATCGCAGCGCCGTCCCAGAATTGGCCGGCGCAACGCGAAGGGAAAGGTTCGATGACGGTATTGACCTGGTCCGACGATCGCGTCGAGCAGCTGAAGAAACTCTGGGAGGCCGGGCTGTCGGCCAGCCAGATCGCCGCGGAACTCGGAAACGTGACGCGCAATGCCGTGATCGGCAAGGTGCACCGGCTGGGACTGTCCGGCCGCGCCAAGAGCCCGGCGACCGCGGCTCCGCGCCAGCGCAAGGCGGCGGCCCGTCCGGCCCAGCCGATGATGCGGGTGGCGCGTCCGGTGGCGCGCGGCAACACCGCGCTCGCACAGGTTTTCGAGGTCGAGGCAGAGCCCGATCCGGTTGCATTCGACAACGTCGTCCCGATGAACCAGCGGCTGTCGCTGCTCGAGCTGAACGAGGCGACCTGCCACTGGCCGGTCGGCGATCCCTCCAGCCCGGACTTCTTTTTCTGCGGCGGCAAGGCGCTCGCCGGCCTGCCCTATTGCGCGCAGCATTCGCGCGTCGCCTATCAGCCCGCGGCCGACCGCCGCCGCCAGCCGTCGAAGTCGCCGACGCGCTGAGGCGCGCACGGCAGCGCGGCGACGAGAACGGCTCGCACGTCAACTAACAACTGATGGGGATGGCCCGGCCTGCGCCGGGCCTTTTTGCATGGTGCGGTCAGGACCCGCGCTGGGGTCGCGACTGCGGGAAGCAGGCCGTGAACGACGCGCCGTTGCGCGGCACGCTCTCGATCAGGAGCCGGCCGCGATGGCGGTTGAGGATGTGCTTGACCAGCGCCAGGCCGAGGCCGGTGCCGCCCTGCGCGCGGCTGTCGCCGACGTCGACGCGATAGAAGCGCTCGGTCAGGCGCGGCAGATGCTCGGGCGCGATGCCCGGACCGAAGTCGCGCACCTTGACGCGGATCTCCGGCGCGTTCTCGGCCGAGACGGCCTGCTCCAGCGACACGATCACGCGGCCGCCCGAGGCGCCGTATTTCAGCGCGTTCTCGATCAGGTTCTCGAACACGCGCAGCAGTTCCTCGCGATCGCCGGCGATGGTGACCGGCGTCTCCGGCAGGCTGGTCTCGATCACCACCTGGCGTTCCCTCGCCAGCGGCTCCAGCCCATCGGTGACCTGGCGGATGATCGGGACGACGTCGACCAGCGTGTCGGGGCGGACATGGGCGGACAGCTCGACGCGCGACAGCGACAGGAGATCGTCGATCAGCCGCGCCATGCGCGTGGCCTGGGCGTGCATGATGCCGAGGAAGCGCTCGCGCGCCTTGGGGTCGTCCTTGGCCGGGCCCTGCAGCGTGTCGATGAAGCCGGAGAGCGCCGCCAGCGGCGTGCGCAGCTCGTGACTGGCATTGGCGACGAAATCGGCGCGCATCTCCTCGACCCGGCGCAGCGGCGTCAGATCGCGGAACGTCATCAGCATGCACTTGTCGGCGCTGCCGAAGGCGGTGGGGACCGGCACCGGCGTGATGATCAGCTCCATCCAGCGGTCGACCGGCACGTGGTCGTGATAGCTGGCGCGGCGGATCTCGGTGGTGGCGATCGCCTCGCGCAGCGCGGTGATGATCTCGGGCGTGCGCAGCGCGAACTGGGCGAGCTCGCCCTTGCGCAAGGCGGGCGCGAGCTGCGCCGCCGCGGCGTTGAGATGGATGACGCGGCCGGCCCGGTCGAGCAGCACGGCGGGATCGGGGATGCCGTCGACGAGGGCGCTCACCGCGGGCGACTCCACCGGACTGGCGAGCCGCTCCTCCTCGCGCTTGGCGACCGCGCCATGCAGCCGCCACGGCACCAGCGCCGCGCCGGCGATGCAGAGGAACACGGCGAGCGCGCGCAGCGGCAGCAACTCGTCGAGCAGCACCAGGCCCGCGAGCGCCAGCGCGGCGGCCAGCAGGATGATGGCGGCATGCCGCAGCCGGTCCGGCCACGGCGCGAAGACGGTCATGGCGGAGTGGGAGGGAGCGTCGAGCGCCATGGCGTCCTAGTCTGCTCCCATGATCGCGTCAGGCACCGGAATCTCTGCGCTTCCTCACAAAGGCGGCCTCGGGCGGAGGGCCTGGATCGAGGCTGAGCGCCGCCTGGCGCAGCCGCTTCGACCTGGCGCTGATGATAACCTCCCGAAACGTCAGCAGGATTACAGAAATGAGGAACGGCGCCAGATAATACAGCATCCGGAACAGCAGCATTCCGGCCAGGAGCTCCTCGCGGTCCATCTGCCAGAGCCCGACCAGCATCGCGGCGTCGAACACGCCGAGCCCGCCCGGCGAGTGGCTGGCGAAGCCGAGCAGGGTCGCGGAGACGAAGATCACGGCGACGACGACGAAGCCGAGATTGGGCTCGTCCGGCACCAGCACGTACATCGCGAGCGCGCAGAACCCGAGATCGACGATGCCGATCGCGATCTGCAGCAGGGTCAACGGGCCGCCAGGGAGCACCACGGTCCACGGGCCGCGGCCGACCACGCGCGGCCTGGTCCACACCCAGGCGACATAGCCCATCAGGCCGATCAGGATGGCGATCGCCACCATGCGGTTGACCGAGGGCGGCAGCTGGTCGATCGAGGCCGCGGCCTCCGGATGATAGCTGATGCCGAGCCCGAGCACGGCGGCGTTGCCGAGCCAGAAGGTCAGGCCGGCGAGAAAGCAGATCTTGGCGACGTCGATCGCGTTCAGCCCATGGGCCGAATAGATGCGATAGCGCACGGCGCCGCCGGTGAACACGCTGGCGCCGACATTGTGGCCGATCGAATAGCTGGTGAAGGCGGCGAGCGCGTTGATGCGATACGGCACGTGGTCGTGGCCGATCGCACGCACGGCGAACAGATCGTAGAACGTCAGCGTGAAATAGCCGGCGGCGACGAACAGCGCGGCGAGCGCGATCTGATGCGGCTCCGTGCTCTTGATCGCCTCGAGCACCTCGTAGGTATCGATGCCGCGCAGCATGTGGTAGAGAACGTAGCAGGCGACGGCGATGACCGCGATGCTGACCAGCACGCCGAGCTTGTGCAGCACTTGCTTCTCGCGCAGGAACGTGGCCGCTCTGCGTATGGCTTCAAGCATCGACACCTCTCACCGTGATCCGATCACGACGGCCGGGGACAGGGCGCCCTGGAGGTCGCCACGTCATGTGCGCATACAACGCCGTGGTAGCGCGTTTCGGCGCAAGGGGGAACATGGCGCGTGTGAACGGTGCGTACACATGGACATACTTAGCAGGCTTCGCGTAAAGGCGATGCACCGTTTTGCCGCATATGGGGCGGATCACACGGGACCGACCACATCCGGCCGAACACGTCGGGCCGACCGCATGGGGGCAGAACATGAACGCAACATGGGGGCGACGGTGGTCCCGTTCAACCTGCGCGCCCCGGGTTAAACTTCGGTGAGGAGAGGCCCTCCCCGCAGTTTTCGGGGGGCGTGCATGGACCGTTGGACGCATGACGCAACGATAAGCGTGCGCTGCCGCTTTGGCAGGCCGCCAGGCTCTCAAACCTTCGTGTCTCGCAACCGCACGACCGAGCGATCGGTCAGGCCGCCGAGCGCCGCCGCATGCTGCGCGTGACGACCAGCGCGCGCAGCCAGCTGCCGATGGCGCAGCCGACGAGATAGGGCACGAACAGGATCAGCAGCAGTTCGAGCCAATAGCCGGGCCGGCCGGGCACCCAGCACGCCACCGCGGTCGCCACCAGCGCGGCCGCAATCGCTCCGAGCAGCCAGGTCAGCCAGCCCGAGACGGCCGGCGCGCGATGCACCACGGCGATCCAGCCCATCGCCAGCCCGATTGCGAAGGCGCCGGCCAGCCAGCCCCAGTGGAAGGCCACGAGAAAGGCCATGTCGTCACCTCACCACGAATTCGATACGCCGGTTTTGCGCCCGGCCGTCGGCGGTATCATTTGACGCTATCGGCTGGGTGCTGCCATAGCCGATCGGCGTGAAGCGGTCCGCCGGCAGCCCGGCCTTGACCAGATAATCGGCCACCGCCTGGGCGCGCTTCTGCGACAGCACCTGGTTGGCCGCCGAGTCGCCCTCGGCGTCGGTATGGCCGATGATGTCGACATTGGCGGTCGGGCAGCGGAAGGCGATCTCGACCAGGCGGTCGAGCAGCCCGGTGGAGTCGCGGTCGAGGTCGCTGCGGCCGGTCTCGAAGCGGATCTTGGCCTTGCCGAGCACGTCCGAGAACAGCTGCTGGCAGACCGTCGGATCGACCGGCGCGGCCGCCGGCTTGACCGAGATCTCGGCCTTCACCTGCCAGCCCTGCGGCACGTCCTTGGCGAGCCCGGTCCTGATCTGGGCCGCGGCCGCGTCATACAGCGCGTCGCCGGAGATCTTGATGTCGCGGTCGGAGACGACCAGCGTGCCGGTCGACAGCCGCGACAGCGCGCCCAGCGCCGGCACCACAGCGTTGACGAAATTGGCGGGCGCGCCGACGCTGTTCTTGAGATTGTCGACGACCTTCTCGCTGAAGAACTTGCGCGACGAGGCGCCGACGACGACGGCATGGATGTTCTCGTCCGGCACGTTGCCGGACAAGGTCACCGTGACCGCGACCGGATCCTTGTAGGCCTGGAAGATGTAGGGCGGCGCCTTGACCTCGTTGCTCGCCACCTTGAAGCCGTCCGGCAGCTTGGCCAGCGCCGCTGCGAGCGCCTCGCGGCCGCCGAGTTCGCGCGCCATGCCTGAGAGCGTGACATCGCTGTCGGAGATCGTGAACTTGCCGTCCTTGAGCTTGCCGATCTGGCCGATCAGGAGCAGCGCGGCATCCTCGAAACGCGGCGGCGCGCCGCGCGCCAGCCCCATCTGATCCGCCACCTCCACGCCTGGCAGCGCCGCGCGCGTCGCCTCGACCAGCCGGCCCTTCAGCGCCGGCAGCGGCGCATTGCCGCCCAATGTCACCCGGACGACATCGCGTTCGGCCGACCAGACGAACGGCTTGGCCTCCGGCACCAGCCGGGTCTGGTCGTTGACGAGACGCACGCCGGCGACGCCATCGACCGCCGCCACGGCGTCGCGGCGCCCCGTCTCGGAGAAGGCATCGGCCCGCAACGACACGTCACGGCCGTCGACGGCAATGCTCGTCTTGTCGAGCACGGCGCCCTTGAGCGCGGCCGAACTGCGGCTCGCGAGATCATTTTCGAGCGGAACGGTGCTGGTCCAGGCGGCAAAGCCCCAAAGCACGATCAGCGGGATGACGCCGGGCCACCATTTGCCGCTCCACCTGAAAAGTCCGCGCATTCGTCATCCGTCGCATCGAGGAAGCAGAGAGAAAACAAACCCTTGCAGGCCTGTCAAACCGGAAATGAGGCGCGCCGCAAGGGGACATTGCGACCGCCGGGCTAAGGTTTTCTTCAGTCATTCGCAGGTAACCTTGTCCCGACATCCACCGGGCCGCTTATTTCAGATGAGGCGATTTCGCAAAACCTTTATCCGCGCCGGCCTGGAAGCGCTGTATCTCAGCGGCGCGCATGTCTGGCTGCGACCGATCTTCGCGGGCGTCGGCGCGATCTACACCCTGCACCACGTGCGGCCGCGCCGCGACGCCGATTTCCAGCCCAATTGTCATCTCGAGGTCACCCCCGAATTCCTGCGCGAGATGTTGACGCATCTGCGCGACCACGACATCGAGATCATCACGCTCGACGAGATGCATCACAGGCTGGTGGAGAAGAACTTCGCCCGGCGCTTCGCCTGCTTCACCTTCGACGACGGCTATCGCAACAACCGCGACTTCGCGCTGCCTGTCATGCGCGAGTTCGACGCTCCGTTCACGATCTACGTCACGACCGATTTCGCGGAAGGCCGCGGACGGCTGTGGTGGGTCACGCTCGAGCGGATCGTGGCGAAGGCCGAGGTCATCGAGGTCCAGATCGGCGGCCTGGCCCTGCGGCTCGATGCATCGACGTCAACCGCCAAATGCGTGACCTTTCAGCGCCTGCATGACTGGCTGCGCTCGCTGCCGGGCGAGCACGACATCCGGCGCGAGATCAGCGCGCTATGTGCCCGGCACGGCGTCGATGAAGCTTCGGTCTGTCGCGATCTCTGCCTGTCCTGGGACGAACTGCGCGCGCTCGCGGACGAGCCTCTGCTCTCGATCGGCGCGCATTCGGTGAGCCACTGCAATCTGGCCAAGCAGACCGAGGAGACGGCGCGCGGCGAGATCACCGGCAGCCGCGCACGGATCGAGGCCGAGCTGCAGCGGCCGGTGCTGCACATGGCCTATCCCTATGGCGACCGCGCCGCCGCCGGGCAGCGCGAATTCGTGCTGGCCGCGGCAGGCGGCTACAAGACCGCCGTCACCACTCGCCCGGGCATGATCTTCGCCGAGAGCGCCGAACATCTCACCGCCCTGTCGCGCGTGTCGCTGAACGGCCATTACCAGGATGCCCGCGTGCTGCCGGTCCTGACCTCCGGCGCCGCAACGGCGATGTGGAACGGCTTCCGCCGCATCGACGCGGCATAGCCAGCGGCCTGTTGGTCTGCCGCTCCGGCTGAAACCGCCTGCGGCTTGGCGCGACTGCGTCTCACTTGACAGTACCGGCGCCTCCCGCCCACAAGCGCAACCGACAACAAAGGGAGGCATCATGCTCAAGAACCTGTTCTCGCTCGACGGACGCGTCGCGCTCGTCACCGGCGGCTCGCGCGGCATCGGCAGGATGATCGCATCCGGCCTGCTCGCGCATGGCGCGGCGCGGGTCTACATCACCGCGCGCAAGGCCGGCCCGTGCGAGGAGACGGCCAAGGCGTTGACGGCCGAGTATGGCGGCGAATGCATCGCGCTGCCGATCGACATCTCGACCATGGCCGGCATCGACATGCTCGCGGCCGAGATCAAGAAACGCGAGCCGAAGCTCGACATCCTCGTCAACAATGCCGGCGCTGCCTGGGGCGCCGAGTTCGACGAGTTTCCGGAGAGCGGCTGGGACAAGGTGATGAACCTCAACGTCAAGACGCCGTTCTTCCTGACCAAGGCGCTGGCGGCGCCGCTGCGCTCGGCCGCGAGCGCCGAGCGGCCGGCCAAGGTGATCAACATCGCCTCGATCGACGGCATCTTCGTCAACCCGCTGGAGACCTATTCCTACGCCGCGAGCAAGTCCGGCCTGATCCATCTGACGCGGCGCATGGCGGCCAAGCTGATCAAGGACCACATCGTGGTCACGGCGATCGCGCCGGGTCCGTTCAAGTCCGACATGAACAAGGCCGCGCGCGACCACGCCGACGAGGTCGCCACGCGCGTGCCCGCGGGCCGCATCGGCACCGACGAGGACATGGCGGGCACCGCGATCTTCCTGGCCTCCCGCGCGGGCGACTATGTGGTGGGCAACACGATCGCGGTGGACGGCGGGATCGTCTATGCAAACCCGGGCATTCCGGGCGCGGGCTGGGATAGTTGAGGCCGGGCTCACGCCACTCGAATGCTTCGCTCCCTCGCCCCGTTCTTACGGGGAGAGGGTCGGGGTGAGGGGCAGCCGCACGGGTGGTGCTTCTTCCGTG
>NZ_CAFJ01000217.1 GCF_000239795.1 Bradyrhizobium sp. STM 3809
AGCCGTTAGGCGAACTCCTTTCAATTTCAATCAAAAGAACCGTTCGTTTGCTGGCGCTCCGCAAGGCCGCGGAAGACGCGCTGCAACTTGGAGTGCATGCCGATGCTGACTGCGCCTGACCTGAAGTCCTCGCCCTCGCTCGTTCCCTCGCAGCCGACGGGGGTCGAGGACGAGACCGACGTCTCGGCGCTGATCGCGCGGCTCACCGGCGAGGTCAACCAGATCGCCTGCGAGAAGACCAAGTCGATCCAGCAGATCACCAACCAGATGAAGATGCTGGCGCTGAACGCGCTGATCGAGAGCTCGCGGGTCGGCGCGCAGGGCGCGGGCTTTGCCGTGGTGGCGCAGGAGGTGCGCGCGGTCGGCCAGCAGGTCGAGACGATCGCGCGCGAGCTGGAAGGTCAGCTGACGACGCGCACCGGCAATCTCAAGAGCTCGATCGAGCGCATGACGGAACGCGCCCGCGGCGAGCGCATGGTCGACCTGGCGCTCAACGCGATCGAGTTGATCGACCGCAATCTCTATGAGCGGACCTGCGACGTGCGCTGGTGGGCGACGGACTCCGCCGTCGTCGATTGCGCCGCTGCGCCGGATGCCGCCCGCGTCGCCCATGTCTCCGAACGGCTCGCGGTGATCCTGTCGGCCTACACCGTCTATCTCGACCTCTGGCTGTGCGATCCCTCCGGCAAGGTCATCGCCAATGGCCGCGCCGACCGATACAACGTGGTCGGCCAGAGCGTCGCAGATACGAAATGGTTCCGAGAGGCGCGCGGCCTGCGCTCGGGCGACGACTACGTCGCCGGCGACGTCGAGTGCCAGCCGCTGCTCGGCAACGCCCAGGTCGCGACCTACTGCGCCTCGGTGCGCGAGGACGGCAAGGCCCATGGCAAGCCGCTCGGCGTGCTCGCGATCCATTTCGACTGGGAAGCGCAGGCGCGTGCCATCGTGCAAGGCGTGCGAGTCAGCGAGAGCGACAAGGCGCGCGCGCTGCTGGTGGATTCCAGCCATCGCGTGATCGCCTCGTCGGACGGCCAGGGCATTCTCAGCGAGCGGGTGTCGCTCAAGCTGGATGGCAAAAGCAGCGGCTTCTACCAGGACGCCTCCGGGCGCATGGTCGCCTTCCACGCCACGCCGGGCTACGAGACCTACAGGGGCCTCGGCTGGTACGGCGTGATCGTGTCGGGCGGTTGAGGACGGAGGATCAGCAGCCGAGCCGATCGGCGATGCCGTTGAAGTCGGCGGCGATGATGTCCCAGGCGCCGGTGGCCTCGAAGTCGCGGCTCTGGAGCGGGCCGTATTCGGTGGAGCGCGCGACGAAGGCGGTCTTCAGGCCGTAGCGCTGGGCGGCTTCGAGATCATTGTTGTGCGCGGCGACCATCATCACCTCGCTGGGTGCAAGACCCAGCAGACGCGCGGCGCCGAGATAGGTTTCGGGGTCGGGCTTGTAGTGCTCGAACAGCTCGGCGGACAGTACGAGGTCCCACGGCAACCTCGCGAACTTCGCCATGTTGGTGAGCAGCGCGACATTGCCGTTGGAGAGCGGCGCGATGATGTATCTGGACTTCAGCCGGGTCAGCCCGGCGACGCTGTCGGCCCAGGGATGCAGCCGGTGCCAGCCGCGCGTGAGATGATCGAGATCGGCTTCGGTGAGGCCGGTGATGCCGAGCTTGGCGACGAGCGTCTCGAGCGAGCGCCGATGCAGCACGTCGAGAATGATGTAGCCGCGCTCCGGATGCTTGCGCACCTCGTCCATCGAGCCGACATAGAGCCCACGCCAGCCATCGACCAGCGCGGTCCAGTCGCCCTGGATGCCGCGGGTCTTGGACCACGCGGTGAAGTCGTTGATCAGGCTGGTGCGCCAGTCGACGACGGTGCCGAACACGTCGAACACCAGCGCCTTGACCATCGAGAGATCGGACATGCTGGATCGCCCTCTGACTTCGTCATTCCGGGATGCGCGCGCAGTGCGCAGACCCGGAATATCGACCTGCCTGCTCGGGAGTCCGGGTTCACGCTGTGCATGTCCCGGAATGACTTGGCGACCTCAGTCGAGGTGGAACTTCTCCAGCTGGCGATGCTCGGCGCGGATGTAGCGCACGGTGCCGGTGACGGAGCGCATCACCACGGTCTCGGTCTCGATGACGCCGTCCTTGCGGAACTTGACGCCGGACAGCAGCGAGCCGGTGGTCACGCCGGTCGCCGCGAACAGGCAGTCGCCGCGGGCCATGTCCTCGATGCCGTAGATCATCTTGGGGTCGCCGACGCCCATCTTGTGCGCGCGCTCGCGCTTCTCCTCGGTGTCGAGGATGAGGCGGCACTGCATCTGGCCGCCGATGCAGCGCAGCGCCACCGCGGCCAGCACGCCCTCGGGCGCGCCGCCGGTGCCGAGATACATGTCGACTCCGGTGTTGTCAGGATCGGCGCAGTGGATCACGCCGGCGACGTCACCATCGGTGATCAGGCGCACCGCGGCGCCGGTCGAGCGCACGCCCTGGATGATGTCGGCGTGGCGCGGACGGTCGAGCACCAGCACGGTGATCGCGGAGGGATCGACGCCCTTCGCCTTGGCGAGGCGGCGGACGTTGTCGGCCGGCGTCGCGTCGATGTCGACCACGCCCTTGGCATAGCCCGGACCGACCGCGATCTTCTGCATGTAGACGTCGGGCGCGTGCAGCAGGGTGCCGCCATCGGCCATGGCCATGGTCGCGATCGCGCCCGGCATGTTCTTGGCGCACAGCGTGGTGCCTTCGAGCGGGTCGACCGCGATGTCGACCTTGGGCCCGGCGTTGAGGCCGACCTTCTCGCCGATGTAGAGCATCGGCGCCTCGTCGCGCTCGCCCTCGCCGATCACGATCGTGCCCTCGATCGGCAGCTTGTTGAGCTCGCGACGCATGGCGTCGACCGCCGCCTGGTCGGCAGGCTTCTCCTGGCCATGGCCCCGCAGCCGCGCCGCCGACACCGCCGCCCGCTCGGTCACGCGCACCAGCTCCAAGGTCAGGATACGCTCGAGCAGCAATTGTTGCGGGACGGAAATCTGCGTCGACATCGGCCAACTCCTCAAGGCGTCACGGCGGACATCCGCCATCAAAATCTACCGCTCGGACGCCGTCCCCACGAACGGCGTACCAATGGGGCAGCCGGCACCGGCCATGGCGCCACCGCCCCTGCATCGTGCGTTTTGAGCATGAACCACAGCCAAACGCCACGCGTTTGTTTGAGCAGGGACAACCGGTTCCACAACCGCTTCCCTGGGCATCATGCGCTAATTTTTCTCGATCCGGATCACCTGCGGCTTGCCGCTGATGACCTTGTCGCGCTGCACGGCCTGCAGCGCCCGATGCACCGCGTCCTCGTGGGTCGCGTAGGTGATCAGGATCACCGGCACCGGCCCGCCCTTGGCGCCCGCCTTCATCGGCTCGCTGCCATTGGGATGGCGCTGCACGATCGATTCGATCGAGATCTTCTGCTCGGCGAGGCGCGTCGCGATCGTCGCGGCGGTACCGGCGTGATCACGCGCCATCAGGCGGATGTAGTAGCCGCCTTCGTGCCGCTCCATCGGCGCCTTCTCGGTCGCCTGCAGCCTGTCGACCGGGCGGCCGAACGGCGCGGCGCGGATGCCGCGGGCAACGTCCGCGATGTCGGCCACGACCGCGGACGCGGTGGCCGCGCCCCCTGCTCCCGGGCCGACCAGCGTGATCGGCGGAATGCCCTCGCCGTCGATCGTCACCGCATTGGTCACGCCCATCACCTGGGCGATCGAGGAGGATTTCGGCACCATGGTCGGATGCACGCGCTGCTCGATGCCCTTGGCCGTGCGCATGGCGACGCCGAGCAGCTTGACGCGGTAGCCGAGCTCGTCGGCGGCCTTCAGATCCTCCGGGGCGATCGAGGAGATGCCTTCGACATAGATGGATTTCTCGGCGACCTGGGTGCCGAAGGCGAGGCTCGCCAGGATCGCGAGCTTCTGCGCGGTGTCGTGGCCGTGGATGTCGAACGACGGGTCGGCCTCGGCATAGCCGAGGCGCTGGGCGTCCGCGAGGCACGCATCGAACGACAGCCCCTCCTGCTCCATCCGGGTGAGGATGTAGTTGCAGGTGCCGTTGAGGATGCCATAGACGCGCTGAATGCCGGTGCCCGCGAGTCCTTCGCGCAGGGTCTTGATCACCGGGATGGCGGCGCCGACCGCCGCTTCGAAGTTCAAGGCGCCGCCATGCTTCTCGGCCGCCTTGGCGAGTTTCAGGCCGTGCTTGGCGATCAGCGCCTTGTTGGCGGTGACCACCGATTTGCCGGCCTTGAGCGCGGTGTCGATCGCCGACAGGGCCGGATCGCCAGAACCGCCCATCAGCTCGACCAGGCAATCGATTTCGGGGTCCGCCGCGAGCGCCAGCGGATCCTTGGCCCATTTGATCCCCGTGAGATCGACGGCGCGCTTCTTCTTGGACCGCGCCGTGACCGCCACGACCTGCACCGGACGTCCCGTCCGCTCGGTCAGGACGCGCCCCTGCCGCTCGATCAGACGAACGACCTCGGCACCCACGGTGCCGAGGCCCGCGATGCCCACTCGGAGGGGTGCGACCATGGAATCAAAGAACCTGCAGCAAGGAAAACGGGAGACTCAGCGCCGATTGGCGAGAGGAACCACGTTGTGCAACGTTTCGATGCCGCTTTCAAGGAAGCGGCGGACGCCGCGCGCGGCCTGCCGGATGCGCTGCTCGTTCTCGACCATGGCGATGCGGACGAAGCCTTCGCCGTGCTCGCCGAAGCCGACGCCCGGCGACACCGCGACGCCGCACTTCTCGACCATCAGGGTCGCGAACTGCATGCTGCCAAGGCTCTTGAACTTCTCGGGCAGCGGCGTCCAGGCGAACATCGAGGCCTCCGGCGAGGGGATCTCCCAGCCGGCGCGGCCGAACGCCTCGACCAGCGTGTCGCGGCGCTTGCGATAGACGTCGCGCATCTCGCGGATGCAGTCGTCCGGCCCGTTCAGCGCGGCGGTGGCCGCAACCTGGACCGGCGTGAACGCACCGTAGTCGAGATAGGACTTCACCCGCGCCAGCGCGGCGATGATGCGCTCATTGCCGACGGCGAAGCCCATGCGCCAGCCGGCCATCGAATAGGTCTTCGACATCGAGGTGAACTCGACCGCGACGTCCATCGCGCCCGGCACCTGCAACACCGACGGCGGCGGATTCTTCTCGTCGAAATAGACCTCGGCATAAGCGAGGTCCGACAGGATCAGGATCTCGTGCTTCTTCGCGAATGCGACGAGGTCGCGATAGAAGTCGAGGCTCGCGACATAGGCGGTCGGGTTGCTCGGATAGCAGACGATCAGCGCCAGCGGCTTCGGAATCGAATGGATGATCGCGCGCTCGGCCGCCTCGAAGAATTGCGGCGTCGGCTCGGCCGGCACCGAGCGGATCACGCCACCGGCCATCAGGAAGCCGAAAGCGTGGATCGGATAGCTCGGGTTCGGGCACAGGATGACGTCGCCGGGCGCGGTGATCGCCTGCGCAACGTTGGCGAAGCCTTCCTTGGAGCCGAGCGTCGCCACGATCTGGGTGTCGGGATTGAGCTTCACGCCGAAGCGGCGGTCGTAATACGCCGCCTGCGCGCGACGGAGGCCGACGATGCCGCGCGACGCCGAATAGCGATCGGTGCGCGGCTTGCCCAGCGTCTCCTTGAGCTTCTCCAGCACATGCGCCGGCGCCGGCAGGTCGGGATTGCCCATGCCGAGGTCAATGATGTCGGCCCCGGCGTTCCGCGCGGCCGCCTTGGCCCGGTTGACCTGCTCGAAGACGTATGGCGGCAGACGGCGGATGCGGTAGAAATCTTCCATGGGTCTCTCGGCTCCGGCAACCGGGGGCGGATCAGCCAGCAGCGCTGGCTCGGTGGCGCCGCTGCCCTGAAATCCGTGCTAGATCATGAACTTAGCACGGCCTTGCGGCCTGTTTGGCGACGACACTCTGAGGTGCGGTTGATTCCGGTGTTTTATCATGGACGTCGCGCCGCGCCAGACAATTACGTCAGGGGGCGTCCCGACCCTTCACCGGTCCCTGACGGGCGTCCCGGCCGACGCCTGGCGGTCGCGCGCGGCGCTGAGCTCCTTCTCGATCCGGGCGCGCTCTTCCGGCGACATGACCGGCGTCTCGCGGTTGCGCGGAACGTCGTTGACGGGCAGATAGCCGCTGTGATCCTTCGGAGCCGACACGGCCTCGGCGTCCAGCGACGGCATGTCGGCGATCTGGCTGGAGCAACCGGACAGCGCGACGCAGGCGCAAAGCGCAACGCCGGCCCAAAGGGCTCGTGCCTTCGTCCTGAAGCCCTCGCTCACCAGCGCCACGCCACAGCCCCCGCCGCCACTACAGCACCCCATCGCAACACGGCACATTTTGCCGCAGTACAACCAAATGTCACCCGAAAGATTCATCGGTTGAACAGGTTTTCGCTCCCGCCCTAGGAGTTCACCATGGCCGAAGCAAGCGCATTTTTCGCAACGCAACAAACAGACATCGAATTAACCCCAAACTCCCGGATTGTTGATCTCGCGCGGTGACGAAACGATTCCGACGCGGTAGTGTGAGCAGGCCATGACCGACGTGCCGAACAACACCAATTCACAAAAAACCTTCGACGCCGAAGCCTTCGCGACCAACATCGCGAGAGCAATGGAGAGCAGCGGCAAGGCGATTGCCGCCTATCTGAAGCCGCGCGAAACCGGCGAGGTTCAGGACCGGCCGCCGACCGAGCTCGCCGAAGTCGTGAAGTCGTTCACGGCGGTCGCGGACTACTGGCTGTCCGACAAGGATCGCGCCAGCGACATCCAGACCAAGATCGCCAAGGGCTATCTCGACCTGTGGGGCTCGGCCTCGCGGCGGCTGGCCGGCGAGGACGCGCCGCCGGCGATCTCGCCGTCGCCGCGCGACAAGCGCTTCGCCGATCCGGAGTGGAAGTCGAACCAGTTCTATGACTTCGTGATGCAGGCCTATCTGCTGACGACGCAGTGGGCGCAGGATCTGGTCCACAATGCCGAAGGACTCGATCCCCACACCCGCAAGAAGGCCGAGTTCTACGTCAACCAGATCACCAATGCGTTGGCGCCGTCGAACTTCGTGCTGACCAATCCCGAGGTGATGCGGCAGACCGTTGCCACCAGCGGCGACAACCTGGTGCGCGGCATGCAGATGCTTGCCGAGGACATCGAGGCCGGCAAGGGCACGCTGAAGATCCGCCAGTCCGATCCGGCCAATCTGGAGGTCGGCGTCAACATGGCGACGACGCCGGGCAAGGTGATCTTCCAGAACGAGATGATGCAGCTGATCCAGTACGCGCCGACCACGGAGAACGTGCTGCGGACGCCGCTGCTCATCGTGCCGCCCTGGATCAACAAGTTCTACATTCTCGACCTGCGCCCGGAAAAGTCGTTCATCAAATGGTGCGTCGATCAGGGCCTCACGGTCTTCGTGATCTCCTGGGTCAATCCCGACAAGAAGTTGGGGACCAAGACCTGGGAGGACTACATGAAGGAGGGCCCGCTCACGGCGATGGACGTCATCGAGAAGGTGACGGGCGAGATGAAGGTGCACACGATGGGCTATTGCGTCGGCGGCACCATGCTTGCCACCACGCTGGCCTGGCTCGCCGACAAGCGCCGCCAGCGCGTGACCTCGGCGACCTTCCTGGCCGCGCAGGTCGACTTCACCCACGCGGGCGATCTCCTGGTGTTCGTCGACGAGGCCCAGATCTCGGCGCTGGAGCGCGACATGCAGGCCTCCGGCGTGCTCGAAGGCAGCAAGATGGCGATGGCCTTCAACATGCTCAGGTCGAACGACCTGATCTGGTCCTATGTCGTCAACAACTACATGAAGGGCCAGCCGCCGCAGGCATTCGACCTGTTGCACTGGAACTCGGACGCGACGCGGATGTCGGCGGCCAATCATTCCTACTACCTGCGCAACTGCTACCTCGAGAACCGGCTGACCTCGGGCACCATGGTGCTCGACAACACGCTGCTCGACCTCTCCAAGGTGAAGGTCCCCGTCTACAATCTCGCCACCCGCGAGGACCACATCGCACCGGCGGACTCGGTGCTGTACGGCTCGCAGTTCTTCGGCGGCCCGGTGAAGTATGTGCTGTCGGGCTCCGGCCACATCGCCGGCGTCGTCAACCCGCCCTCCTCCGGAAAATACCAGTACTGGACCAACGACCAGATCCACGACATCTCACTCAAGGACTGGATGAAGGGCGCGCAGGAGCACAAGGGCTCGTGGTGGCCCGACTGGCGCGCGTGGCTGGGCGAATTGGATCCCGAGGAGGTTCCTGCCCGAAGTGTCGGCAGCGAGGCCTATCCCCCGCTCGAAGATGCGCCGGGCTCCTATGTCCGCGTCCGCGCGTAGCGTGATCCGCCGCGATTGACTATAACCGCTCCGTCCCGGCGGGACGGGACGGAATCAGTTGAGGGGATCTCGATGACGCGCGAACTGTTCTGGCTGACGCTGACGGTCATTCTGACCGGCCTGCTGTGGGTTCCCTATATCCTGAACCGCTGCCAGGTCCGCGGCCTGACCGGCGCGATGGCCAACCCCTCCCGCAACGACAAGCCGCACGCGGCCTGGGCGACGCGGCTGATGTTCGCCCACGACAACGCGGTCGAGAACCTCGTGATCTTCGCGCCGCTGGTGCTGATCCTGAACGCAATCGACTATTCGACCAAGTGGACCGTCCTCGCCTGCGCCGTCTATTTCTGGTCGCGTGTCGCCCACGTCATCGTCTATGCGCTCGGCCTGCCGGTCTTCCGCACCCTGGCTTTCGTGGTCGGCTTCGCGGCGCAGGCGGTGCTCGCGATCGCGATCTTCGGCTGGCTCTAGGCCGTTATGGCAGATTGTCGCGCAGGAAGATGTCGATGCGGATGCGCTCCTGATCGGGGCTGATCGGCTCGCCCGAGCAATGCGCGAGCAGGACGCGCGCCGCCGAGCGCGCCTCGTGGCCGGGATCCTGGTTGATGATGGCGTCGAGCGTGCCGCGAACCAGGAACCGCCTTGTGTGCTGGGTCAGCTCATGGGTGATCCACACCACCTCTCGCGCCCGCCCCGATGCTTCCAGCGCGTCCGCAATGCCGCGATTGCCGGCGCCGCAGCAATAGATGCCGCGCAGATCGGCATGCCGCGCCAGCAAATCCGCCGTCAGCTCCCGGGTCAGCTCGCTGTCGTCGCGGCCCTCGATCGCGGGCAGCGCGCGCAGGGTCTGATATTCGCTCGACAGGATCTGGTTGAAGCCGAACTGACGCTCCGCGTGATCGCGCAACGACAGCGAGCCGGCGATCACCGCCACCGTGCCGTCGCGGCCGCCGAGGAAGCGCCCCATCAGCGTCGCAGCCGTGCGCCCCGCGGCCGGGTTGTCGATGCCGACATAATGCAGGCGGCGCGAGGTCGGGGCGTCGGAGACCAGGGTGACGACGGCGACGCCACGCGCGGTGAGTTCGTCGATCGCGGCGCGCACCCGGGGATGGTCGAGCGCGATGACCGCGACGCCCTGGTACACCGGCGACAGCGTCTCCAGGGCACCGGCCAGCTGGTCCGGATCGAACACGTCGACATGGAGGATGTCGATGAAGCCGCGCTGGCCCGCCAGCCAGTCCGCCGTCTGCCGGACCTGCTCGGTCAGGTTGGTCATGAAGCTGTTGCCGCCGGTCGGCAGCACGAAGGCGAAGCGAAAGCTCTGTCCCCGCGCCAGCCGCGCGGCCGCGACGTCGGCCCGGTAGCCGAGCTTGGCCACCGCGGCCTCGACGCGCGCCACGGTCTTGGCCCGTACGCCCTCGCGCCGGTTGATGACGCGGTCGACGGTGGCAAGCGACACGCCGGCCGTGCGCGCGACGTCCTCGAGCGTCGCACGAACGGGTGACGGCGGCGCGCTGGCCGTCACGCGCGGGCCGCCCATAGCATGCCGCGGGTCATCAAGGTGCGGATCTCCGGCACGTCGAGCTCATAGGCGCGATGCCCGAGCGAGGAATAGAAGACCCGGCCTTCGCCGTAACGCTTTTTCCAGACCACCGGCATCACGACACCTTCGATCCAGGGCGCATGCTCGCCGTTGAAGGTCGTGGTTGCCAACACCTCATTGGCCGGGTCGACATGCATGTAATATTGCTCGGAACGGTGCTCGAAGCTCTTCAGCCCCTTCATGATGGGATCGTCCGGCCTGGTCAAGTCGACCCTGTAATCGATGATGTTGCCGGGATGCGCGACCCACTGCCCGCCACACATGAACTGGTAGTCCACCGAATCGCGGAAGGCGTCGCCCATGCCGCCATGATGGCCGGCGAGCCCGACGCCGCTCCGTACCGCCGCGCACAGGTTGAGCGCCTCGGCCTTTTCGATCTTCGACATCGTGTAGATCGGGATGATCAGTGACAGATCATGGATCGCGGGATCGGCGAACGCCGC
>NZ_CAFJ01000216.1 GCF_000239795.1 Bradyrhizobium sp. STM 3809
ACAAGCCCGGCCATGACGACGTGGAGAGTGACGAGCGCAAAACTCCGATCGCCCTATGCGATCGCCCTGCCCCTTCAAGGGAGGGTGACGGGGCTCTCCTCCGAGCTGCGGAATCGCGAATGGATGTCAGCTGTTCGATGAGAGCATGGCCGCCGCGCACGATGCCGCGGCTCGTCGACGTCAGAGTGGACGAACCATCCGGATGCCAACAGCAATCGCGCGGCAACACAACACGAGTCACTCTTCGCTGGCGAGTGCCTCAGCGCCGCCCGCTGGCGGTCGCCGGGGCGGCGGCGGGCGCGGGCTGCGACGCCTGGGCGTTGCTCGGGCTCGAGTTGCTGGCGCCGAACAGGACGCGGGTCGGGTTGCGGTCGAAATTGTTCACTGCGCGGCTGATGTCGGACAAGGTCCGGCGTCCATCGGCCATCAGCGCCCCCGAACGCTTGTCGAAATCCTCGGCGAGTTCGCGGATGGACTTCACGGTCAGGAACAGTTCGCCGCCCTCCTTGCCGCCGGCCAGCGTGTTCAGGCCGAGCATCAAGGTGTCCGCCTTGCCCATGATGCCGTCGACCCGACTCATGACGCCGTCGATACGCTCGGAGTTGCGGGCCAGCGACTGGGTGAAGACCTCGAGGTTCTTGATCGAGCTCTTCACGGCCTCCTGGTTGTCGGCCACCACCTTGTTGATGTTCTGCAAGGTGGCGCGGATCGCCTCGGTGACGTCCTGCAGCCGGGTCGGGTCCGCGCGCAGCACCGGCACGCCATCCTCGTCGAGCGGCGGCGGCGGCGCGGCCTCCTCGCCGCCCTTCAGCGAGATCGCGGCGACGCCGGTGAGGCCCTGGAATTCCAGGCCGACCAGGGTGTCCTTGCGGATCGGCGCATTGTTCTCGACCATCGCCAGCGCCACCACGCGGCGCGGATTGTCGAGCTTCACCGAGATGACCTCGCCGACCCTGATACCATTGAAATTGACACTGCCGCCGTTGCGCAGGCCCGCCGCCGGTCCTTCGAACACGACCCTGAGCGGGCTGCGCTGCTTGGTGGTGTGCAGGCTCTGGAACCACAGGACGAACCCGACCGCCGCGGCGAGCACGGCCAGCGTGAACGATCCGATCAGGACGTAATTCGCCCGCGTTTCCATTACCAACTCCGGTACCGGCACGTCGCGGCGACCGATATCCGGCCGCCTCCGTGCGCTCTCGGTTGGCGCCGGATCGCGGCACCCACCCCATCAGCTTTGTCGCAGGAGTCCCCGCTCCCGCTCACAAAAATTCATCCCCGGGGGCGCTTGACGCTACCCCATCACGGCGCGGGCACGCTTGCC
Source organism: Bradyrhizobium sp. STM 3809 (assembly GCF_000239795.1). GTDB lineage: Bacteria > Pseudomonadota > Alphaproteobacteria > Rhizobiales > Xanthobacteraceae > Bradyrhizobium. The sequence continues at coordinate 1,325 of NZ_CAFJ01000216.1, forward strand.
GTGGAAATACTGCCGGAGCCAAGGATGCTCCGAGGCCTGCATGTCGGCCATCGATCCCGCGGCAATGATCTTGCCGTTGCCGAGCACCGCGATGCGGTCGCAGGCCGTGTAAAGGCTGTCGAGATCATGAGTTACCATGAAAACCGTCAGCCCCAAAGTCCGCTGCAGGGTGCGCACCAGTTCGTCGAAATCGCCGGCGCCGATCGGGTCGAGCCCGGAGGTCGGCTCGTCGAGAAACACCAGCTCCGGATCGAGCGCCAGCGCCCGCGCCAAGGCGACGCGCTTGATCATGCCGCCGGACAATTCGCTCGGGAAACGATCCGCAACATCGGGGCGCAATCCGACCATCACCAGCTTGGCGACCATGATCTCGTCGAGCAGCCGCTGCGAGACCTTCAGATATTCCCGTACCGGGAACTGGATGTTCTGCCGCACCGTGAGCGAGGAGAACAGCGCGCCCTGCTGGAACAGCACGCCCCAGCGCCGCTCGACGGCGCGGCGGCCGGCGCGGTCGGCGGCGTCCAGGTCGACGCCGAACACCTCGATGTTGCCCGACAGCTTCGGCACGAGACCGATGATGGTGCGGGTCAGCACCGACTTGCCGGCGCCGGACGGACCGACGAAGCCGAGGATCTCGCCGCGCTTGACGTCGAGGTCGAGGCCATCGAGCACGCGCGTCTTGCCGAACTGCACGGTGACGTCGCGCACGCGGATGATCGGATCGGACACGGCCTGGATCATCTCAGCTCACATCCCGACCGCTGCGAAGAAGATCGCGAACACGCCGTCCATCACGATGACGAAGAAGATGCCCTTCACGACCGAGGACGTGGTGTGACGCCCGAGCGACTCGGCACTGCCCTGTACGGCGAGGCCCTCGACGCAGGCGACGATGCCGATGACAGCGGCCATCACCGGCGCCTTCAGGAGACCGACGGTGAAATGATCGATCGAGATCGCATCGCGCAGCCGCAGCAGGAAGGCTTCCGGGTCGACGCCGCCATAGAACCAGGCCACCAGGCCGCCGCCATACAGCGCAGCGATGTCGCCGAGAAACGACAGGATCGGCAGCGCGATGACCAGCGCCAGCATGCGCGGCAGGATCAGCACCTCGATCGGATCGAAGCCCATGGTGCGCAGCGCGTCGATCTCCTCGCGCATCTTCATCGAGCCGAGCTCGGCCGTGTAGGCGCTGCCCGACCGGCCGGCAATCATGATCGCGACCAAGAGCACGCCGATCTCGCGCAGCACCAGCACGCCGAGCATGTCGACGACGAAGATGTCGGCGCCGAACCGGCGGAAATGGAAGATGCCCTGCTGGGCGATGATGCAGCCGATCAGGAAGGTGATCAGCACGATGATCGGCACCGCGCGCCAGCACACCTGCTCCAGGTGATGGATGGTCGAGGTCAGGCGGAAGCTGCGCGGATGGATCAGCACGCGGCCGCTGGCGACGATCACCGCACCGAGCATGTCGATCAGCGCGGCCACCGTGCCGACGACACCGGCGACGCTGCGGCCGATCTGCCCGATCATGCCGGTGATGGTCACGTTCGTCGCATCGTCACCGGGGGCGAGGCTGACGCGGCGGACCTCATCGACCAGGCTCGCGTAGTTGGCCGACAGGCCGTCGATCCTGGCCTCGACGGTTCCGGTCGTGAAGCTGCGGCGCATCCGTTCGATCAGCCAGGCGCCGAACGTATCGAGCTTGGAGACCTGCGACACGTCGATCGAGACGTTGCCGGCCTTGCCGGCCAGCTTCTCGGCATCGGCCACGAGGCGTTCGAGCGCCGGCGCAAAGGGCGCGGTCCAGGCGCCGGTCGCACGCAGCGCCAGCGCATTGCCTTCACTGCTGCGTTGCAGATCAGGGCTGCCCGTCACGACGACCAGCCTCGGAGCTGATATCCGCCCCCTGACGAGAAAAATCCCACCGCGTCGCCACCACCTTGCCGGAGCCCCCTATCAACAGCCATAGTCGCCTCCGTCGCGCAAGTCCTAAGACGCCTCATTCCGGTTCACAAATCGCCAGACTTTCAAATGACTTCCAACGGTTTTCCAATACTGGACGCCCAGATCGGCCACTGGCCGATCTCCGGCAGCTTCACGATCAGCCGCGGCGCCAAGACCGAAGCGGTGACGGTGATCGCGGAGCTGCGACAGGACGGCGTCGTTGGTCGCGGCGAATGCGTGCCCTATCCGCGCTATGGCGAAACGCCCGAGGGGGCGCTGAGCGCCCTGCTCGCGATGCGCGACGCCATCGCCTCCGGGCTCGATCGCGACGCGTTGCAGGCGGCGATGCCGCCCGGTGCCGCGCGCAATGCGCTGGATTGCGCGATGCACGACCTCGCGGCCAAGCGCGGCCGCCGGCGCATCTGGGACCTGCTCGGCCGCCGCGCGCCGGAGCCCTGCGTCACCGCCTACACGATTTCGCTCGCCGCGCCCGACATCATGGCCAAGGCCGCGGCCAAGGCGGCGCACCGGCCGCTGCTCAAGATCAAGCTCGGCGGCGACGGGGATCCGGCGCGGATCGCGGCGGTGCGTACGGCCGCGCCGCAATCGCAACTCATCGTCGATGCCAATGAATCCTGGACCGAGGCCAATCTCGAAGCCAACCTCGCCGCCTGCGCGGATGCCGGCGTCACCCTCGTCGAGCAGCCGCTTCCTGCCGGAAAAGACGAGGCGCTTGCCAGCATGACGCGTCCACTCGCGGTCTGCGCCGACGAGAGCGTGCACGACCGCAATTCGCTCGATGGACTGCGCGGACGCTACGACGCCGTCAACATCAAGCTCGACAAGACCGGCGGGCTGACCGAGGCGCTGGCGATGGCGGATGCCGCCCGCGCGCTCGGCTTCGACATCATGGTCGGCTGCATGGTGGGGACGTCGCTCTCGATGGCGCCGGCGATGCTGCTGACGCCGCTCGCCCGCTACGTCGACCTGGACGGTCCGCTGCTGCTGGCCGAGGACTGTGCGCACGGGCTGTACTACGAGGACAGCCTGGTCTATCCGCCCGATCCGGCCTTGTGGGGCTGAGGCGACAGCCCGGCCCGGGCGAGCCACATCAGCGCGCCGCCGAGGCCGGCCATCAGAGCCATGACGTAGTAGACGCCCGGTCCATAGGCTGCGTACAGCGGCCCCGACAGGATCGAGGCCGCCGAGCCGACCACGCCGCTGGCCGCGGAATAATAGCCCTGCCCGCGCGCCGTCAGGTGCGCCGGCACCTCGCGCACCAGCAGCCCCATCGTGCCGACGAGCGTGAGCCCGAATGTGAAGCCATGGCTGATCTGGACCGCCGCGAGCCCCGCTGCATGCGGCTCCTGGGCCGTCAACGTCCAGCGCAGCACCGCCGCGATGGCGCCGATCACCACCAGGATCGCCGGTGACAGCGTGAAGCGCGGCGATAGGGCGAACAGGATGATCTCGGCGAGCACGCCCATGGTCCAGAGCCAGGCAATGGTGAGACCGCTGAGCCCCTGCTCTTTCCACTCGATGGCGGAAAACGTGTAGTAGGCGGCGTGGCTGCCCTGGATCAGGGCCGACGCGGCGATGATGCACAGGAAGCGCGGATTGCCGAGCAGGCTGCGGCCATCCTGGACCGGGCCCGTGCTGCGCGGCAATGGCGGCAGCGGCTCCAGCAAAAGCCCGCTCGCGGCCCCGCAAAGCGCGAGCGAGACGATGATCCAGATCAGCTGCGGCGCCGGAACGACGTCTGCCAGGCCGCCGCACAGCAGCGTCCCGACGATGAAGGCGGCCGATCCCCACAACCTCAGGCGGCCGTAGTTGAGGCCATAGCTCATGACGCCGCGCAGTGCATAGGCATCCGTCAGCGGCACGACCGGCGTCCACAGACTGCAGAGTGCGACATAAACCAGGAAGACGAGCCAGGGCTGATGTTGAAGGGCGAGAACGGCAAAGCCTGACGCAGTTGCGAACGTCGTCAGCCGCAACGCCCCGCGCAACGCCTGACGACGCTCGGCGAGTGCGGTGATCAGCGGCAGGACGGTGAAGCGGGTGACGGCGGGAACTGCAATGATGATGCCGATCCAGGAGGCATCCAGCCCGATGGCCCGTAGCCACACGGGAAAGAACGGCAGATGGGTGCCCGACAGCGCGAACACGGCGCCATAGAACAGCCCCAACCTCCCCGCGAATCGGCGCGACAATACCTTCGATGTGGTGGAGATTTGTCGGGACAGTGGCATCAATTCAATTGCGATTCGATCGATATCATGGTGATCGTTATGCCAACGCGCAGCAATTTGCGCGATGGGTCTGTCGTGGTCTGTCATGGTCGATGAAGTCTTCGCCCTTTCGCCGATTTCTGCCCGTGCGGCTCAGCCGAACGAGGCCGATTACGAGGCGATCCGCGATGCCTTCATGGAGACCGCACGCGGCCGCTGGTTCCTGGGCGAGTATGCCAAGCGCAACCGCAACGCCGACACCAGCATGGTGCTCGATGCCGTGGCGCGCATCGAGCACGCGCTGGCCTCGCAGCGGCAGCAGCAGCAGGAGTTCGATCAGGCCGACGGCAAGGCGCTGCCGGAAGCGCTGGCTGTGATCCGCGCCGCGGTCGAGGACGCCGCCCTGGCGGCAGCCACGGCGGTCGACAGCCTCGCCCTCGAGCAGAACCTCGCCCCGGTGCGCAAGGGCACCCGGATCATCAAGGAAATTTCCTGGCGCTGGCGCGAGATCGGCGCCGACTCCCGGATCTGCGACCTGATCGACTCGCAGGTGATCTCGATCGAGGCCGCCTGCGACCAGCTCGCGAGCGCAGACCCCAAGGCTGCGCTGCTCGCGGCGTTCGAGATCATCAAGACACGGCTGACGGAGCTGGACCAAGGAAGGCCTGCGGACGAGAGGCAAACACCGGTCGCGGCCGCAATGGACGAGAGCGCGGCTGCTGCGCCGCAGCCCACCGCAGCACCAGCCCCCAGCGCCGAGGCGCCGCCGCAGGCGCAAGAGCCGGAGACCGCGCACTCCCCCGAGCCGCATGTCCAGCCGGCGTTTGCGTCCAACAGTCAGCTCGTTGCGGCCGTGGCCGCGATCGAGGAGATTGAGAGTTTGTCGGCGGCGACGGATGTCATCGTCGCAGAGGTGACCACGGCAAGCGAGACGGGCGCGGCCGATCCCGTGCCGGTTCCGTCCACGGCGCCGGCCGATATCCGTCCCGAGCCCTCCGTTGCCGAGGCCCTGGTCGAGATCGAGCAGCAGGCCCTGGTCGACGCCGAGGACGCAGCAGCCGCGGAGGCGGAGGACGAAGCGATCCTGGAGCTGGTCGCAGCCGAAATGGGCGCACCCGACCCGATCGAGGATGAGGAGTTCAGCCGCGCGCGAACGCTCGGCTTCGATATCGAAGAGCCGAGCTCGGTCGACGACGACATCGTTGCGAGTTTCAGCGAGCCCACCCCATCGGACTCCGAGCTCGCACTGACCACCGCCGAAGCACCTCCGGTCAAAGCGCCGCCGGCTCCGGTTGCTCCGCATGTGGCCGTGGCTCCGCCGGTGGCACCGCCGCCGGTCGCCAGTGCTCCCGTTCCGGCGCCGCTCCCGGATTCCATTGCTGCCGAGACGCTGGCTGCCGTGGCCGCAGCAATGGCGGTGGCCCCCCAGCCGCTGCCATCGCCTGAGCCTGCGGAGCTCATGCCCGCCGCGCCTGTGGCTGCAGCCCCCGTCGCAGCTCCGAACACCACCGCCCAAGCGATGCCGAAGCCGACCTACGAGCCCTCGCTCGGATCGACGCTGCTGTCGAACGGTGTTCTGCAGCGCCCGCAGGTGCCAGCCAACGATCCCTTGTCGCCGATCCGTCGCATGACCCAGCCCGAGAAGGTCGCGTTCTTCTCCTGAGCCGGCGCGGCCCGGCTCCGCCGTCGTGTCGGTGCGCCGACGCGACATGAGCTGCTGCCACGCCGAGGTGACCCGGATCACGTACGCCGGCCCATGACCGATCTACCCTGCTCCTCAAGTCATCCGCCTTGCGCATGCTCGAGGAGAACGCCGTGCCCGTTCCGCAATTTCGCGCTCCCAGGTCTCGTTGGACATCCCTGCTGTCATTCGCCCTGCTGGGCTTCGTGACGTGGCTCAGCCTCGGCTCGGCCTCCGCCACCACGAGCGAGATCGACAGCCTGCAGACGCCGCCGCGCGCCCTGGCACCGCCGCCCTCGCCGGCAGCCGACGTGCAGGCCGCCCCGGCGCAGCAGGGGCCCGAGCCGCGCGTCGCGCTCGTCATCGGCAATGGAAGCTATCAGAACGCGCCGCCCCTGGAGAACCCGGACAACGATGCTCACGCCGTCGCGAAGCTGTTGAACTCGGCCGGCTTCGAAGTGATCACGGCGACCGACCTGACGCAGAACGAGATGCTCAAGGTGGTGCAGGATTTTTCGAGCCGAGTCGCTGCCCACGGGCCGAATGCCGTCGCGATGGTGTACTACGCCGGCCACGGTGTTCAGCTCGCCGGCGAGAACTACCTGATCCCGATCGACGCCCGCATCTCGGCGCCCTCGGATCTGACGACGAGCACCGTCCGGCTGGTCGATCTGATGGCCACGCTCGAGGCGGTGCCGAGCCGGCTGCGCATCGTCGTGCTCGACGCCTGCCGCAACAATCCGTTTCCCTCGATCAACGATGCCGGACGCGGACTTGCGATCGTCGATGCCCCGAACGGCTCGATCGTCGGCTACTCGACCTCGCCGGGCGAGGAGGCGCTCGACGGGCGCGGCGAGCACAGCCCCTATACGCAGGCCTTCTTGAATCTGGCGCGCCAGCCGAACCTGCCGATCGAGCAGCTCTTCAAGCGCATTCGCCTGCAGGTGAACCAGACCACCGACGGACGACAGACGCCGTGGGAGAGTTCATCCCTGACCAGCGATTTCACCTTCTTCGGCGATACGCTGGTGGCCGCCGCCCGTCCCGCCGACCATGCGCCTGTCGTGCAGATGGCCGCCGACCTGCCGAGCCGCTCGGTGCGGCAGGCCTATGACTACGTGCTGTCGGAGAACCGCCCGCAATACTATCGCGAGTTCGTCGCGATGTATCCGCGCGATCCGCTCGCCGACCGCATCCGCGCCCTGCTCGCCGGCCTGGTTCAGGCCGCGGCCTGGCACGAGGCGGTGCTGGCGAACTCGCCGTCGGCCTATCAGAGCTTCAGCCAGACCTATGCCGACAGCCCGTATGCGCCGGTCGCGCTGCGGCTGCAGGTCCAGCCGCGCCCGATCCCGCTGTTGCAGCCGAGTCGGCTGCTGGTGCCGCCGCACATGGCACCGCGTCCCTTCAATGCGGGCGACCAGTTGCAGGCGCGTCCGGGCCCGCTGCCGAAATTGCCCACCGCGACGCCGCCGGCAACCAACCTGCCGCCGCGCCAGACGCTGCCGCCTGCGGTCGTCACCAACGGCAAGCCGGTCATCAACACTCCCGCGCCGGGCAAGATCGTCGATCCGCGGCCGGCCGGTCCCAGCAAGATCGGCGACAAGGCCATGCCGCCGACGCCGCCGGCGACCACGAAGATCCAGCGCGATCCGCTGAAGCGCGCGCCCGGCCGTCCCTTCGAGACCCGGGAGGTCCGCCGGCCCTTCCCCGGCAATTCCGGGCCGTTCAAGCCGAACGCCTCGCGTCCGATGCTGACGCGCGGCCCCGGCGCACCGCACCTCGCGCAGACCGGACCACGCGGGGGCGGCGGAGGGTTCGCACGCGGCGGCCTCGGCTTCCACTGAGGCCCCCGGGGTAATCCTCAGGCGATCAGCCTGGCATAGAGATCGGCATCGACATTGCCGCCCGAGAGCACGATCACCACCGTCCGGCCCGCGACGCCCAGCCGGCCGGCCAGCAGCGCCGCCAGCCCGACGGAGCCGCCGGGCTCGACCACGAGCTTCAACTCGCGGAACGCAAAGCCGACCGCGCGGCCGACCTCCTCATCCGACGCCTCGACCGCAGCCGACAGCAGCCGGCTGTTGATGGCGAAGGTGATCTCGCCGGGGATCGCCGCCATCAGCGCGTCGCAGATCGTGCGCCCCTTCGCATCATGAGCCTCGCGATGGCCGGCGCGCAGCGAGCGGGCATGATCGTCGAAGCCCTTGGGCTCGGCGACGACCATCTGGGTCTGCGGATAGCGCGCCTTCACCGCCGTCGAGACGCCCGCCAGCAGGCCGCCTCCGGAGGCGGGAACGACGACGATATCCGGTGACAGCCCGAGCGCCGAAAGGTCCTCGGCGATCTCGCGACCGACGGTGCCCTGCCCGGCGATCACGTAGGGATCGTCATAGGGCGGCACCACCGTCGAGCCGCGCTTGCCGGCGATGTCGCGGGCAATCGCCTCGCGGTCCTCGCGGTCGCGGTCGTACAGCACGACGTCGGCGCCGAACGCCTTGGTGCGCTCGCGCTTCGCCGCCGGCGCATCCGACGGCATCACGATCGTCGCGTGCATGCCGAGCAACGTCGCAGCATGGGCGACGCCCTGCGCATGGTTGCCGGAAGAGAACGCGACGACGCCGTTGGCGCGCGCCGTTTCGGGTATCGAGGCCAGCTTGTTGTAGGCGCCGCGAAACTTGAAGGAGCCGGTCCGCTGCAGCACCTCCGGCTTCACGAACACGTTGGCCTTGAACTGGTCGCTGAGCACCGGAGCCGGCAGCAGCGGGGTCCGCACCGCGACGGGCGCAAGAACCTTGGCCGCCGCGTCGATGTCGGCGGCGGTCACGGGCGGGATCGGGGCATGAGCTGTCATGCCTTGATTTTACCGCGCCCGATCGCCCTGAGGCAAGGGAGCCAGCCCCGATCGACGGCGTCAGGCGGCGCGTGCGGCCAGCTGCGGAACCGGCGCCGGCTGCTTCAGCGGATCGGTCCAGGTCAGGATCTCGAACCGGCCGTCCTCGTGCTCGACCAGCGCCGTGCAGCTTTCGACCCAGTCGCCGCAGTTCATGTAGCGGATGCCGTCCTGATCGCGGATGACGGCACAATGGATGTGGCCGCAGATCACGCCGTCGGCGCCATGGCGCCGCGCCTCGGCCGCCAGCGCAGTCTCGAACGCGCCGATGTAGTTCACGGCGTTCTTGACCTTCTGCTTGGCCCATTGCGACAGCGACCAATAGGGCACGCCGAACATGCGGCGGAAGAAGTTCACCAGACGGTTCATCTGGATCGCGAAGTCATAGGCCTTGTCGCCGAGATGGGCGAGCCAGCGGGCGTTCTGCACGACGAGATCGAAGATGTCGCCGTGAATGACGAGATAGCGCTTTCCGTCGGTTCCGGTGTGGACGATGTTCTCGACCACGTCGATGCCGCCGAAATGCGTGCCGTAATAGCCGCGCAGGAACTCGTCGTGATTGCCGGGGACGTAGACGACCTTGGCGCCCTTGCGGGCCTTGCGGAGCATTTTCTGCACCAGGTCGTTGTGCGACTGCGGCCAGTGCCAGCTCGACTTCAGCGCCCAGCCGTCGATGATGTCGCCGACGAGATAGATCGTGTCGGCATCGTGGTGGCGCAGGAAATCGACGAGGAGATTGGCCTGCGAGCCGCGGGCTCCGAGATGAACGTCGGAGATGAACAACGTCCGAAAGCGCTTCGTCGGGCTTTCTTCACCGGCAGTCTCAAGTCCCATGCGCGCCCACCTAACAGTCCCTGATGACAAGGCGATGACGAGCGTCGCACCGGCAGAACCCATCCTGCCGGGATCGCGACTGACATCGTTCGCATGACGACTCGCGATGTCCTCATCACTGCCCCGCGATACCAGCGGGGTGCGACAATCAGGCGACAAGCGGGCGGCGCATCCAGGGATTTCGGCTGCCTCCTATCTGGGCACGGTGACGACGCGCAGATTGTTGGTGGTGCCGGCCTGCGCGAACGGGATGCCGGCGACGACGACGAGCAGATCGCCCTTGTCGGCAAACTCCTCCTGGGCCGCGAAGAACGTCGCGCGCTCGACCATCTCCTCATAGCTCTGCACATCCTGCGACAACACGCTGTGCGCGCCCCACAACAGGCACATCCGCCGCGAGGTGTCCTCGTTGGGCGTGATCGCGAGGATCGGCAGGCTCGGCCGCTTGCGCGCCACGCGCGAGGCCGAGGTGCCGCTCGACGTGTAGGCCACGATCGCCTTGGCATGAATGGCGGAGGCGAGATCGGCCGCCGCGGTCGCCACCGCATGCGGCGGCGTTTGCTCCTCGTCGGGCTGCGTCGCCTGGATGATCGAGCCGTACATCTTGTGCTTCTCGGTGCTCTTGATGATGCTGTCCATCATCGCCACCGCCTCGCGCGGATATTGCCCGCTGGCCGATTCCGCCGACAGCATCACCGCATCGGCGCCATCGTAGATCGCGGTCGCGACGTCGGAGACTTCCGCGCGCGTCGGCGTCGGCGTCGCCACCATCGAGTCCAGCATCTGCGTCGCGACGATCACCGGCTTCACCGCGAGCCGGCAGGCACGCACCAGTTCCTTCTGCTTGCCCGGCACGTCCTCGTTCGGAATTTCGACACCGAGGTCGCCGCGCGCGACCATGATCGCATCCGACAACTGGATGATGTCGTCGATGCGGTCGAGCGCGGCCGGCTTCTCGATCTTGGACATGATGCCGGCGCGGCCGTTGATCAGCCCCCGCGCCTCGATCACGTCCGACGGCTTCTGCACGAAGGACAGCGCCACCCAGTCGACACCGAGATCGAGGCCGAAAGCGAGATCGGAGCGATCCTTCGCCGTCAGCGGCGACAGCTCCAGGATCGTGCCCGGCAGGTTGACGCCCTTGTGATTGGAGATCGCGCCGCTCACGATCACCTTGGCCTCGATCCAGTCGTTGCCGAGGCCGATGACGCGCACGCGCACGCGACCGTCATCGATCAGAAGATCGTGACCCGGCGCCACCGCGGCGAAGATCTCCGGATGCGGCAGCGGAATCGATGATTTGTCGCCTTCGGTGCCGTTCAGGACAAATCGAATCGTCTCGCCGGCCTCGACCTGGATCTTCTTGTCGCGCAGGGTGCCGACGCGGATCTTAGGCCCCTGCAGATCCATCAGGATGCCGATCGGACGCTGCACGTCCTTCTCCAGCGCGCGGATCGCAGCGTGCACCTTGGCGTGGTCGGCCTGGGTGCCATGGCTGAAATTGAGACGGAACGTATCGACACCAGCGAGGAACAGCGCCTTCAGCATCTCCGGCGAGTTGCTCGCAGGGCCGACGGTAGCAACGATCTTGGCGCGACGGTGACGACGCATGATAGGTGTCCTTTCTCTCCCCAGCCCCCGCCTTTCACGTCTTCATGTCATGCATGTGATTGTCATGCGCTGACGCGGCGGAAGCGCTGGTATACGCTCCGCGGCGTTCATTGCAAGCGGGATGGGCGACACGTTGAGATTGCACACCAGGCGGGCACTCCTCAGACGTTCGAGCCGTGGATCGCGTCGATCACGGCGTCCGTCACCTCCTTTGTCGTCGCCTTGCCGCCGACATCCGGCGTGAGAATGCCGGCCGCGCACACCTTCTCGACGGCGCTCATCAACCTGGCGGCCGCGTCCGCCTCGCCGAGATGCTCGAGCATCTGCGCACCGGTCCAGAACGTCGCGACGGGATTGGCGATGCCCTTGCCGGTGATGTCGAAGGCCGAGCCGTGGATCGGCTCGAACATCGAGGGAAAGCGCCGCTCCGGATCGATGTTGCCGGTGGGCGCGACGCCGAGGCTGCCGGCGAGCGCGCCGGCGAGATCGGAGAGAATATCGGCGTGGAGATTGGTCGCCACGATCGTGTCGAGGCTCTTCGGCTGCAGGGTCATGCGCACGGTCATCGCGTCGACCAGCATCTTGTCCCAGGTCACGTCCGGGAATTCGCGCGCCACTTCGGCTGTGATCTCGTCCCACATCACCATGCCGTGCCGCTGCGCGTTCGACTTGGTGACGACGGTGAGGAATTTGCGCGGCCGCGACTGCGCGAGCTTGAACGCGTAGCGCATGATGCGGGTGACGCCGACGCGGGTGAACACCGCCACCTCGGTGCCGACCTCCTCCGGCAGGCCGCGATGCGCGCGGCCGCCCATCCCGGCATATTCGCCTTCGGAGTTCTCGCGCACGATCACCCAGTCGAGATCGCCGACCCCGACATTGCGCAAAGGTGAGGCGACGCCCGGCAGGATCTTGGTCGGGCGCACATTGGCGTATTGATCGAAGCCCTGGCAGATCGGCAGCCGCAGGCCCCACAGCGTGATGTGGTCGGGGACATCAGGCGCACCGACGGCGCCGAAATAGATCGCGTCGAACGTCTTCAACTCGGCAAGGCCGTCGGCCGGCATCATCACGCCGTGCTTCTTGTAGTAGTCCGAGCCCCAGTCGAAGGTCTTGACGTTGAAGCTGATGTCGCCGGCCCGCTTGGCGAGCGCCTCGAGCACCCGGACGCCGGCGGAAATGACCTCGGGTCCGATGCCGTCGGCGGGGATGGCGGCGATGGAATGGGTGCGCATGGAAGGAACTCCGTGAGAAGGGCAGGACTGCGTGGCCCGCGCGGCCTTGGCTTGTTGAAGTCGCGAAAGCAATGGGAGGCAGCAGTGCCGAGACCACCGGCAGGCTGGATCGGAGCACCGTAGAGGAGAGATCGGGGTGGCTTCAATGCTGGCTTCATTATACAAAAAACTGATATAATCCCGGTTGCCGCACGGGACGCCTTGCTCATGGAACTGCACCAGCTCCGCTGCTTCGTCGCCGCCGCCGAGGAGCTGCATTTTGGCAAGGCGGCGCAGCGGCTGCAGATGCTGCCCTCGGCGCTGGGCCGGCAGATCAAGCTGCTGGAAGAGGACCTCGCGACGCGGCTGTTCGCCCGCACGACGCGCGCGGTGGCGCTGACCGAGGATGGCGGCGCGCTGCTGCGCGATGCCCGCGCGATCCTGGCCCGCGTCGAGGCGGTCGAGACCGGCTTCCGCACCCGCGCCCGCGGCGGCAAGGCGCAGAAGCTGCGCGTCGGCGCCATCGACAGCGCCGCCGCCGGACTGCTCCCGCAGCTGCTGCACGATTTTCGCCAAAGCCATCCCGAGATCGCGGTGCAGCTCATGGAGGAGAAGACCATCCGGCTGCTGCCGAAGATTCTGTCCGGCGCGCTCGATCTTGCGTTCGTCAGGCCGCCGGAGCGCAGTGATGGCCGGTTCGAATTCCGCGCTTTGCTGAGCGAGAGCGCCGTCGTGGCGCTGCCGCAGCGGCACCGGCTGGCGACCCGTGCCTCGGTGTCGCTGGCCGACATCGCCGACCAGCCGCTGATCGTGCCCGACCGGCGGTCGCGGCCGCACAGCCATGATCTGACGGTGAAGCTGTTCGCGCAGGCGGGAGTGGCTCCCAACGTGGTGCAGTTCGCCGACGAGAAGCAGACCATCGTGCATCTCGTCGCCGCCCGGCTCGGCATCGCCATCGTGCCGCGCTGGACCTCGCGGCTCGCGGTGTCCGGCGTACGTTTCGTGCCGCTGCGGCTGAAACGTGGCAGCACCGCCGGGCGGCTGCCGCTCGCAGCGGCCTGGCTGCGCGGCTCGCGCGATCCGGCGCGGGAGGCGATGCTCGGCGTGCTGGAGGCGCGGCTCGCGAAGTACGCGCGTGGAGCCTGAGATGCGGTTGTGCGCGGAAAGACGATGATGCCGCAACAGCTCGGCCTCATGGTTCGAGACGCGCGCCAAGCGGCGCGCTCCTCACCATGAGGGTTGAAAGTCGGGGCGACACCGCACACCGGACCATGAACCCGCCGAGAGGCGTGTTCATGGAGAGAGTTTAGCGTGTTGCCAAGCCCACCGCCCTCGTCCTGAGGAGCACGCCACATGGCGCGCGTCTCGAAGGACGGCCACGGGCGAACCTGCCTCCAAGCGTCTGACAACCAATCCCCCCAACGCTCCCCCCTACCCCAGCGGCGTCTCCGCGATGTCGAGCAGGGCGCCCAATCCGTGGCGGAGGCCGCGCATCGGCTGCTGCTCGGAGGACAGGCCGAGCGCCAGCATCGAGCGGCCGGTGACCTCGTAGACATGGCCGAACGGCAGCGACTGCACCTGCGCATCGGGCTTGTTGGTGTCGATCAGGGCCAGCCAATTATGTCCCTCGGGCACCGACGGCAAGGTGAAGTTCACCACGTCGAAATGCGCGTTGTAGATCAGCAGCAAGGTGGCATCCGAGCCGCGCCGCTTGACGCCGGTCTCCTGGGCGCGGCCGTCGAGCAGCATGCCGAAGCAGCGTGCGTTGCCGTCGGTCCACTGCTCCGTCGTCATCTCCTCGCCCGAGGGCGCGAGCCAGGTCACGTCCTTGACGTCGAGCTCCTCGTTGAGCGAGCCGACCAGGAAGCGCGAGCGGTACAGGATCGGAAACGCCTTGCGCATCGCGATCAGCTTGCGCGTGAACTCGCGCAGCTGCCGACCGGGCGCTGATATGCCCATCCAGTCGAGCCAGCTGATCTCGTTGTCCTGGGCATAGGCGTTGTTGTTGCCGTCCTGGCTATGGCCGAACTCGTCGCCGGCGAGCAGCATCGGGGTGCCGTGCGACAGCAGCATCGTCGCCAGCATGTTGCGCTTCTGCCGTTCGCGCAACGCCGTGATCTCGGCATCATCGGTCGGGCCCTCGGCGCCGCAATTCCACGAATGGTTATTGCTATGGCCGTCGCGATTGTCCTCGCCATTCGCCTCATTGTGCTTGTCGTTGTAGGAGACGAGGTCGTTGAGGTTGAAGCCGTCATGGGCGGTGATGAAATTCACGCTCGCCCAGGGCCTGCGACCGCGCTTGTTGAACAGGTCGCCGGAGCCGGAGATGCGCTTGGCGAAATCGGCGATGGTGCCGCCGTCGCCCTTCCAGAACGCGCGCGTCGTGTCGCGGAACTTGTCGTTCCACTCCGCCCAGCCCGGCGGAAACTGGCCGACCTGGTAGCCGCCGGGACCGATGTCCCAGGGCTCGGCGATCAGCTTGACGCCCGACAGCACCGGATCCTGGCGGCAGGCATCCAAGAAGCCGCCGCCCTCGTCGAAGCCATAGGGCTCGCGCGCGAGGATGGTGGCGAGGTCGAAGCGGAAGCCGTCGACGCGCATCTCGTTGGCCCAGTAGCGCAGGGAGTCGGCGACGAGCTGCAGCACGCGCTGGTGCGACAGGTTCACCGTGTTGCCGGTGCCGGTGTCGTTGATGTAGTAGCGCTTCTGGTCCGGCAGCAGCCGGTAGTAGCTGGCGTTGTCGATGCCCTTGAAAGACAGGGTCGGGCCGAGCTCGTTGCCTTCGGCGGTGTGGTTGTAGACCACGTCGAGGATCACCTCGATGCCATTGGCGTGGAACTGGTTGACCATGGTCTTGAATTCGGTCGCGTAGGGCGTCTTGAGGTAGCGCGGCTCGGGCGCGAAGAAGCCGATCGAGTTGTAGCCCCAATAGTTGCGCAGGCCCTTGTCGACCAGATAGCTGTCGTCGATGAAGGCGTGGATCGGCAGCAGCTCGGCCGAGGTGATGCCGAGCGAGCGCAGATAAGCCGGAATGTCATGATGCGCGAGGCCCGCGAAGGTGCCGCGGTCGGCCTCCGGCACCAGCGGATGCAGCTTGGTGAAGCCCTTGACGTGCATCTCGTAGAAGATGGTCCGCTCCCAGGGGATCTCCGGCTTGCGCGCGGTGCCCCAGGTGAAGGCGGGATCGATCACCCGGCACTTCAGCATCAAGGGCGCACTGTCGCGCTCGTCGAAGGAGAGATCCTTGTCGGCGTGGTCGAGCTGATAGCCGAACAGCTCCGGGCCCCAGCGCAACTGGCCGACCAGTTGCTTGGCATAGGGATCGATGACCAGCTTGTTGGGATTGAAGCGGTGGCCGGCGTCGGGCTCGTAGGGCCCGTGGACACGATAGCCATAGACGGTGCCCGGGCGCGCGGTCGGCAGGTAGCCGTGCCAGACCTCGTCGGTGTATTCCGGCAGCTCGATGCGCTCGAGCTCGGTCTCGCCGCTCTCGTCGAACAGGCAGAGTTCGACCTTGGTGGCATGCGCGGAAAAGATCGCGAAGTTGACGCCGAGGCCGTCCCAGGTGGCGCCGAGCGGGAACGGTCGGCCTTCGCTGATCTTGGCTTTGCGCAAATTGAAAGCGGCCTGCGTCAGGGCGTCCGCCCTGTCGGTGAGTTGATCCATCGATGCCCCCTGCCCTTCGGCGCCGTCTAGTGAGTCTCGGATGTCGCAACGACTTCGGCGACCACGGTCTCGGTTGCCGCCACGGAGGCGATGACCTCGGCGGGCGGGACGTCGGCCGGGACTGCCGTCTTGCTCGACCGCTGCAGATGGACCTCCTTGGAGATCGCGGCGATGGAGTTGCCGATGCGGCCGACGATCTCGGTCAGTTCGGCCTGCGTGACGCGCAGCCGGCGCGTGACGATGCGGACCTGAACGCGATCGGTGAGATCAATCTTGTTGCGGATCGGCTGGATTTTGGGACGGCGCATTGGGGCTTCCTCCTGCACGAGAGCTAACCGCGGCTCTGGAATTTGGTTCCCTGCAGCGAAGCCGCACTGCGAAATTGGAATGTGCGTGATCGTTCTCGCGGCGGACCCGCCCGAGTTCGTCGCGGATGTCGCCCTCCGATCAGGCAGAGGGCGCGGGGAATGCCGGGCGCTGGCCACGCCCATGGCCCGCCTGCAGAAAAAAAGCAGGCGGCAGTCACCACAGGTGCAGCCGGGGCATCCCGGCATTCCCCGCACGATGGTTTTCACGCTTATGTCCGCGCTCTCCCCGGTGTCCGGCTTGTAGCCACCGTCGCCGCCGGGATCATCACCCGACGGCTTGGCGCCAGCTTCGGGGCGCCAGGACCACGCGTCTTCGCGTCCGCAAGCCTGCCGTTCGTCCGCGCAGGTCTCCCCACGCTGCGGCATTCCTGCAGCCACCGCATCCCGCGCCCGACGTTCCGTGACGATCGCGAAGCGCCCCTCTCGAGGAGCACGGGATGCGGAGAGAGAACCATGAATTCTGAAAAATAGCAAGATGTTTATTTTTTATGGTAATCACCTGCACCTCCACACCGCGTCGTCATTCCGGGGCGCGCGCAGCGCGAGCCCGGAATCCATACCCACGATGCGAGTGAGGCCCGGGATGCCGGCGGCAAACGGCTCGCGCTCCACGACCGTCCGTGGCTATGGATTCCGGGCTCATCGCTGCGCGATGCCCCGGAATGACGTGGGGAGGGAGCTCGACCGCCAGTGGGGGCCGCAAAGGATGTTACAGCCGGCGCGTGCTCATCCTCGGCACTGCCCGAAACGCATGGTGGGCACGACGCGACGCGGCGCTGCCGCGTCCGTGTCTTTGCCCACCCTACACTGGCTTATCTACTTTTATCGAAGCCGCCTGCACCTCCACCACGCGTCGTCATTCCGGGGCGCGCGCAGCGCGAGCCCGGAATCCATACCCACGATGGGAGTGAGGCTTGGGATGCCAGTGGCAAACGGCTCGCGCCCCACGACCGTCCGTGATTATGGATTCCGGGCTCATCGCTGCGCGATGCCCCGGAATGACGTGGGGAGGGAGCTCGACCGCCATTGGGGGCGCGAAGGATGCAACAGGCGGCGAGCCCATCCTCGGCGCTGCCCGAAGCGCATGGTGGGCACGACGCGACGCGGCGTTGCCGCGTCCGTGTATTTGCCCACCCTACGGCATCGGCCGGCCTGTGACGTCAGCCTTGCAGATGGTCACTGCCGCTGGCGTCTTTCGTCGGATTATTGAGCGCCGACGCCCTGCCTGAACAGCCATCGGGACCTAACGGGAAGGCCGCCGGCGACCGGGTTCAGGCGCGCGCGGGGCATAGGGATTCGGCAGGCACGTGGCCGACAGGCTCGCAGCCGCCGCGCGACAGGCGTCCCACGATCTGTACTGGCACGAAATCGTGCTGGAGCCGCCCCACTCCCACACCTGCAGGCACACCGGATCATTGCCATCGAACCGCTGAGCTGCGGCTGGACCGCTCGCGAACAGGATGATCGAAACGACGAAGAGGAGCGCGCGCATCATGACTCATCATGGCATGAGCATGTCGAATGCGGAAGGGTCTGATCGCGGCACGGCCATGCGGACCTGTGCCGTCGAATCACGACGAGGGTCCACCCTTACCCGAACAGATGCGCCAGCCAGAACGCTGCACCCGCGGCGAGGCCGCCCACCAGCGCGGTCTGCAGGGCGGACTTGATCCTGCTGACGCCGGTGAAGTGGCCCTTGATGCCGCCGAAGATCAGGAGCGCGATGCCGGTGGCGACCACGGAGATGCGCATCGCCGGGGCGATGTCGTGGACCAGCATGTAGGGCACCAGCGGGATCAGGCCGCCGACCACATAGGAGCCGCCGATCGTCACGGCGCTCACGGGCGCGCGCTTCGGATCGGGGCGTTCGAGGCCGAGCTCGAAGCGCATCATGAAATCGACCCAGCGCTGGCGATCGGCCGCGATCGACTCGACCACCGTCGTCAGGGCCTGGCCTTCGAGGCCGTAGCCGCGAAAGATCTCCGCGACCTCCGCGATCTCGCGGCCGCGCAGGCGCTCGACCTCGTCATGCTCGCGCTTTTCCTCGGCGGCGTAGTGCTCGGCATCGGTGCGGGCGGCGAGATAGCCGCCGAGCCCCATCGCGATGGCGCCGGCCACGACTTCCGCAAGGCCGGCGGTGACGATCACATCCGTGGTGGTGACCGCCGCCGACAGGCCGGCGGCGAGCGCGAACGGCACGGTGAGGCCGTCGGCCATGCCGATCACCACGTCGCGGACGGTCTCGGAGGCGGTGAAGTGCTTCTCGACGTGGGGCGTTGCCGGCATGGAGGCCTCCGATTCGATCTCTGGTGGAGGCCTTCCTTAGACCGTCTCTGCGGCGGTCTCGATGACATGAATCATCACCGCAGCCCCGGCACCATCCGCTTCAAGGTGCGGTCGTGCAGCCAGTAATGATGCAGCAGCGCCGCGCCGACATGCAGGCCGATCAGGATCATCAGGCCGTTGGCGAGCACCTCGTGCATCTCCTTCAAGTCGTGGGCGAAGCCGCGGTCGCCGGCCCAGGGCGAGGCGATCTCGAACAGGCCGAACACCGGCAGCGCCTCGCCGCCGGCGAATTGGGTGAGAATGCCGAGGATCGGGATCGCGAATAGGATGCCGTAGATCAGCAGGTGCACGATCTCGCCGGCGTGAACCGTCCAGGCGCCGAACCTGGTGGCTTCGGGCGCCGGCGGCGGATCGGCGAGGCGCCAGGCGAGGCGTGCAAGGGCTACGCCGAGCATCGCCAAGCCGAGCGAGACATGCGCGAACAACGCCAGTTCCTCGGAGCCGCGCGACATCTCCTCGCCGAGCTGGCCCGAGAGCCAGGCTGCCGGCACCAGCACGGCGACGATCCAATGCAGGCCGATCGCGATCGCGCCATAAGCCTTGGCGGAATTTCGAATACGCATGGCAGGTTCCTCGAGTCATGGACATCTCCACGCCGCGCGGCGTGGATGGCATGACCGGGACCTAGCGCAGCTCAGGCGTCGCGGCGCTGACGGCGCGCGTCAGCTCGCTGTCAGGATCGAGCGCGCCGCGTTCGGCTCGCGCGGCGGCGGCCCGCTGCCCAGCGCGGCCGCCAGCGCCGGCGCGATGGTGATCCTGGCGCCGCCGAGCTCCGAGCGGCCGATCCGCAGGTGCCAATCATAGGCTTCAAGCACGTCCTGCACGATGGCGAGACCCAACCCGCTGCCCGGCCCCTGCTCGTCGAGACGGCCGCCGCGCTCGAGCACGCGGCCGATCTGCGCATCGGGAATGCCCGGACCGTCGTCGTCGACCATCACGCTGAGCGGGGTCGCGCGCGCGACGATGCGCACGGTGCTCGCGGCGTGACGCGCGGCGTTCTCCAGGAGATTGCCGAGCACCTCGGCGAGGTCGGTGCGGTCCATCGCCACCTGCAGGCCCGCGGGCACCTCGCCGTCGAAGCTGACATGGGCCGCCGCCGGCGTGCGCGCGAGGGTGCCGAGCAGTGCATCCACCAGCGGCCGCAGCTCGGTCGCGGCCGCTGGCTCGCCGCGGACCTTGCCGCGCAGCCGCGCCAGCGCCAGCTCGCGGTCGACCTGCCGGCTCATCGCCTCGGCGACGTCCTCGACATTGCGCGCGAGCTCGAGCTGGCCGAGCTCCTTCAGCCGCGCGGCGTCCGCGATCAGCGCGGCGAGCGGCGTCTTGAAGCCATGCGCGAGATCGGCCGCCCGGCTGCGCGAGCGCAGGATCTCGCGGCTTTGCGCATCGAGCAGCGCGTTGACCTCCTCGACCAGCGGCGCCACCTCGGTCGGCACCTCGACCGGCAGATGCCGGCGCCGGCCGCTGCGGATCTCGGCGACGCCACGGCGCAGCACCGCGAGCGGCTGCAGGCCGAGACTCACCTGCACGGAGGTGCCGACAGCGAGGATGATGGCGAGCACGGCGAGCGCGATCGACAGGTCCTTGGCGAAGGTGCGCACCGCGCTGGTGGCGCCGTCGAGGTCGTAGGCGACCGCGGCGCGCACGCGGATCTGGCTCTCCGGATTCATCAGGATGCCGCGCTCGGCGACCAGCACGCGCGCGCCGACGGGGCCGATCAGCTCGTGCTGATGCACGTCGCTCGGGCCGGGCTCGTCGATCGGCAGCGGCAGGATCGTGTCCCACAGCGAGCGTGAGCGCAGCAGCAAGCCGTGATCGTCGGAGATCTGCCAGTACAGGCCCGACAGCGGCACGCTGAAGCGCGGATCGGCGGGCGGCCGCGCCGCCGTGATGCGGCCCTCGGCGTCGACCTCGAGACCATTGAGCAGCTGGCGCAGGTGGACGTCGAGATCGGAGGCCAGCGTGCGCGCGACATGGCGCTTGAACAGCACCACCATGCCGGCGCCGGCGACGCCGAGCGCGACCAGAATCGCGATGGTGCCCGCCGCGACCAGCCGCAGCCGCAGCGAGCCCAGCCTCATTCGGCGGTCTCCGGGATCATGTAGCCGAAGCCGCGGCGGGTCTCGATGATGTCGGCACCGAGCTTCTTGCGGACGCGCCGGATCAGCACCTCCAGCGCGTTGGAATCGTGGTCGTGGCCGAGGCCGTAGACGTTCTCCTCGAGCTCGTGCTGCGGCACCACGCGGCCGCTCTGCCGCAGGAGATAGGCGATCAGCCGGTATTCGAGCTGCGACAGCGCCACCGGCACGCCGGACAGGCTGACCTTCATCTGCCGCTCGTCGAGGGTGAGATCGCCCGACGACAGCACCGGCGCCGCATGGCCGGCGGAGCGGCGCACGATCGCGCGCAGCCGCGCCAGCAGCTCCTCGTTGCGGAACGGCTTCGGCAGATAGTCGTCGGCGCCGGCATCGATGCCGTCGACGCGCTCGGCCCAGCTCGCGCGCGCGGTGAGGATCAGCACCGGCATGTGCCGCCCCGCGCCGCGCCAGCGCTTCAGCACCGACAGCCCGTCCATGCCGGGCAGGCCGAGATCGAGCACGACGGCGCCGTAATCCTCGGTGTCGCCGAGAAACCAGGCCTGCTCGCCGTTGGCGGATGTCTCGACCAGATAGCCGGCGGCCAGCAGCGTCCGCGACAGATCCGACGACAGGCGCGGATCATCCTCGACCAGCAGCACGCGCATCTACTTTTCCTCGACCCGCTCGATCTCGCCGCTGCGCGCGTCGATGTAGACCTCGCGCACGCGGCCGTCGCGGCCGATCACCCGAAACTCGTAGCGCCAGCGGCCGCGCTGACGCTCGATGTCGATTCCCGTCACGTCGCCGGCCACGCGGCCGCGCAGGCGCGGCAGGATCTGCGACAGCGGCAGCACGTCGCCGGCCTCCACGGCGCGGCGCACCGCGTCGCGGCGTTCGCGATCGTCCTCGCGCGCATCCGTCGCGGCGGACGCCGCCGTCGAGATCAGCATCGCCAGTGCCGTGATGCGCATGAACCGTCCGATTTGAGGCAAATGCATGATCGTCCTGGGCGCGGCGGCGCGTGTGCTGCCGAGATCGGACTGCGGAGCATTTGCAACTCTGAGAGACGCGCCGCAGGTGGTGGTTGGAAGGCCCGATGTCGGAATTGTGGTTGGGTCGATGGCGGGAGACTCACACCTGCGCCGCATCCTGCCCGAGACGAGCTGACGATTCGCTGACGCGCCGCGACAGCATGTGGTCAGCGCGGCTGCGGCAAGGTCGGCGTCGTGCGGTCCACCGATGGCCGTATCGGATGAGGAGAATAGTCTTGCGTCAAATCCTGATCTTCGCCGCCCTGCTGCTGGCATTCGGCAGCACCCTGGCCAAGGCCGAAGCCGCATGGGGCGAGCCTGCCCGGCTCGAGCCGACGGCGCGGCGCGCGCAGGCGCAGGAACTGCGCTACGAGCCGAGCAAGCGCGACCGCGAAGGCGACGACGAGGAGCAGGACGAGCCGCGGCACTGAGGGACGCGGTCGGCGCGCCGACACCGCCGGCACAGTGCATTCACGCCGACCGCTCCAAGCTTGCAACGGCCGGGTCCGGGCTTTTCGGAGCGAGCAGCCACGCCATGAGCCAGGCGCCGGCGGCGGCGCCGCACAGCTCGGCCACGATGAAGCCGGGCAGATCGAGCGGCCGGATGCCGGAGAAGGTGTCGGTCAGCGACCGCGCGATCGCGACCGCCGGATTGGCGAACGAGGTCGAGGCGGTGAACCAATAGGCCGCCGTGATGTACAGGCCGACCAGCCATGGCACGGCCGTCCGCTGAAAGCGCAGGCCCGCCAGGATCACCGCCACCAGACCGAAACTCGCCACCGCCTCGGCGAACCATTGCGCGCCGCCGGTCCTGACCTTGAGCGAGCCGGCGACGAGCGGCAGCGCGAACATCAGATGCGCCGCCATGGTGCCGGCGATGCCGCCGGCGACCTGCGCGGCGACATAGGCCGCGACCTCCCCCGGCGCCAGCGCGCGCTGCGCGGCGAAGACGAGCGTCACCGCGGGATTGAAATGCGCGCCCGAGACCGGGCCGAGCACGGTGATCAGCACGACCAGGATCGCGCCGGTCGGCAGCGTGTTGCACAACAGCTGCAAGGCCACGTCGCTGGTGAGCCGCTCCGCCATGATGCCGGAGCCGACCACGGTGGCGACGAGCACGGCCGTGCCGAGGGCCTCGGCGACGACGCGGCGCGGCAGATCGAACGTCTGCATCATCCGGCCCTTGGCGTCGGCTGCGTCGCGCCTTCGGAGCGCCCGATCTCGCGCAGCCGCGTGCCGAGCGACAGATGGTCGATGCGGTCCAGCGGCAGATTGATGAAGGCGCCGATGCGGTTCTTCAGATAGCGGAAGGCGGTGGTGAACGCCGCGAGCCTCTCCAGCTCGGTGCCATCAGCGGCCGCGGGATCCTCGATCCCCCAATGCGCGGTCATCGGCTGTCCCGGCCAGACCGGACAGGCCTCGCCGGCGGCGTTGTCGCAGACGGTGAAGACGAAATCCATCACCGGCGCGCCCGCCACCGCGAACTCGCTCCAGCTCTTCGAGCGCAGATCCGCGGTCGGATAGTCCATCCGCCCGAGCAGCTCGAGCGCGAGCGGGTGCACCGCGCCCTTCGGCGTGCTGCCGGCCGAGAAGGCGCGGAAGCGGCCGGCGCCGTCCTTGCGCAGGATCGACTCGGCGAGCACCGAGCGCGCGGAGTTTCCGGTGCAGAGGAAGAGGACATTGTAGATGCGGTCAGGCACGGCTCGTCTCCTTGCGCTTGGGCGGACAACACGGCGTGAGGCTTGCGATGACGGGCGCGCAGATCTCCGGCCGGCCGCCGCAGCAATCCTGCAGCAGGAACAGCGCGACCTCCTGAAACGCGGCGAGATCGGCGCGGTAGACGATCGAGCGGCTGTGCCTCTCGGAGCTGACGAGCCCGGCGCGCGCCAGCACCGCAAGATGCGACGACAGCGTGTTCTGCGGCACCTCGAGCAGGCGCGCGAGCTCGCCCGCCGGCAGCCCCTCGGGCGCGTGCTGCACCAGGGTGCGGAAGGCCTGCAGCCGCGTCGGCTGCGCCAGCGCGGCCAGGGCGAGGACAGCCTGTTCGTTTTCCATATATCCAGAATTATCGATATGTTGTCCCGCCGTCAAGCCAGCGCCGCAGATGGCCGCAACTGATTGCGTCAGCTGAGTTGCGCGGCATCAGCGCAGGCGCAAGCGCGTCCCCTTGATGCGAAGCTCGCCGACCCGCTCCATCCGCGCCAGCGCGCGATAGAGCGCTTCATGGCTGAGGCCGAGCTCCGCGGCCCAATCCTTCTTCGAGCGGCCGAGCGCGATCTCGCTTCCCTCCCCTTCGGTCTCGATGAAATGCACGATCCGCTCGCGCGCGGTCTTCAGGCTGAGCCGCTCCGATTGCGCCCGGACCTTGCGCAGCTCGCGGGCGAGATGATCGCTCCAGGCGCCCCGCATCTCGGGACGCCGCAGCGCGTCGGCAAAGGAGGTCCGCTCGATCGCGAGCAGCGTCGAATCCAGCGCGGCCACGGCATCGCAATGATAGGCGGCCTGGTCGAGGCTGGCCTCGGCGAGGAAGCCCCGCCGCGCGCGCTGGAGGATGACGTCGTCGCCGGCGCGGGAGCGGCGCAGCAGCCTCACCTCGCCATCAAGCACGAAGAACATCGCAGCTGGCCGATCTCCGCGATGGAACACGTTGGCGTCGCGAGCGACCTGGATGCGCCGGGTCTGCGCCCGGGCGGCCGCCGGCAGCGCAGCGAGCAGAGGCGACAGCTGCGCCAGGGGCCGCCAGTCCAACGACAGCGCGGACGCACCGCCAGCCATGAGCGCATTGATGGAGAGCATATGATCCGGATCATATGCTCCGGCGATCGTTCCGTCTACTGAAGCCCGCCGCCATCGCTCCGGGGAAACAGTTCATGCGCCTGCGTCTTGCCGCCACTGCACTCGCGCTTCTTGCCGCCGTCGGCGTCGCCAGCGCTCAGCACCACAGCCATCACGACCACGGCAGCCATGGAGCTCCGACCTCAGATTCGCGCGAACGCGTGGACTTCCCGCCCGCGCTCACCGAGCACACGCTGGCCAACATGCGCGATCATCTGTTGGCGTTGCAGCAGATCAACGACGCTCTTTCCGCCGGCGAGATGGACCAGGCCGGCCGTATCGCCGAGCAGCGTCTCGGAATGACCTCGCTGCAGCTGCACGGCGCGGCGGAGGTGGCCAAGCTCATGCCGCAGGGCATGCAGGATGCCGGCACGGCGATGCACAAGGCCGCGAGCCGCTTCGCCATCGCCGCGCAGGATGCGGGCGTGACCGGCGATCTCAAGCCGGCGCTGAAGGCGCTCGGCGAGACGATGTCGGCGTGCGTCGACTGCCATGCCGGGTACCGACTGAAATAGCCGAGCGCGGTGCCCCCCGCTCGCCGGCCGCCTTAATTCGAATATTCTAGAAATATCGTTTGACTCCCGGCCGCCATCTGCCCCATCCTCGCGTCATGAAGCTCGACGACGCTGCCGTCCGCCTGGAAGCCCTGGGGAACACCACGCGACTGAAGATCTATCGCGCGCTGGTCCGCGCGGGGCATGCCGGCATGCCGGTCGGCAAGCTGCAGGAGCGGCTGAAGATCCCCGCCTCCACCCTGTCGCACCACGTCAAGACGCTGGTCGCGGTCGGGCTGATCTCGCAGCAGCGCGAGGGCACGACCCTGGTCTGTCACGCGGAGTACGACGTGATGCGCACCCTGCTCGGCTTTCTCGTGGCCGAATGCTGCGTCGAAGAACGCGGCTGCGGCGCCGCGAGCACGGCAGCATAGCTGCATTTGCCCTTTATTTCGATCTTTCTAGAAGTACAGGAGTTTTGACATGACGGAAGCGAAGACGGTCGCGATCATCGGCGCCGGCCCGGTCGGGCTGGCGGCAGCGGCGCATGCGCTGGAGCGGGGCTTGCGGCCGGTCGTGCTGGAGGCCGGCCCCGAGGCCGCGCACGCAGTGCGGCAGTGGCAGCATGTGCAGCT
>NZ_CAFJ01000215.1 GCF_000239795.1 Bradyrhizobium sp. STM 3809
TCGGGTCGCTCAGGGGATCGCTGCATGCGGCTGCGCGGCTGAATGGCGCTGCAGGCCTACGCGTCGTCGGGCGACATCGGTGCGGCACGATACGCGTCCCGCAAGGCCGGAATTCGATCGTTCAGGTTCATGATCTCCGCGGCGCGTTCCAGGTCGCGCCAGAAGCCACCGTGCGGCGAGGTGAGGCGGCCGAGCTCCATGAGCGTATCCAGCGCCAGCTCGAGCTCGTTGTGCTCGAGATATTCTGCGAAGTCGCCGTACAGCTTCGCGCAGGCCTGCACATACCGCAGCGGCGGCGCCGGAAGTGCCGCCTGGGACCGCCCGAGCAACGCCTTGACCGCCGTCCACCGTGCAGCCTGATCCGGATGTCCCATCTCGCCGATCCAACCAGGTTGAAGGTCCTTCACCGACGATGAGAGCCGATGATTCGGGCTCAATCCTGTTCGGATGCCGAGCCCCATCCATCCTCCGACGTCTGCCCGACCGCCGCAAGCATCCGCCGGCGGCGCCACGGAGAACGACGGAGCGCGGACGCGGGAACGGCGTGTTGAGAGTTTGAGTTGACAAGTGCCGCGCTGCGGCCCCGCGATCACATGCGTCGAGGAGCGTCGCCACGCGGCGACCACGGTCGGCTGAGCGACGCCCGCCCGAGTTGTAAAGGGCGAGGGCTGCAAAATCCCCGCTATCAACTCAAGTGACGCGTCGAAATTCCATTTCACTTTAGATTGAGCGACCGGCACCTTCTTCACCCAGTTTCGCTCGTCGGAAGGGGGCCGAGATGCGTACTTTGATTGGGGTGTTGTTGACGGGTGCAATTCTCGGCGGCTGCGGTTCGCGCATCGCGCTCAGTCCGCCGCAACTGATCGGTGACGGAGAGGCGAACGTTGCCGTTCAGGAATTCCTGCTGAGCTCGCAGGCGCTCGCCAACGCCTATGGCATGGAATTCACGTTCAATCCCGACCTCCCGATGGCCTCCGGCAGGGGCGATCGCGTCAACCGCGATCTGTTCGGATTTCCGATTCGGGAGGAGGTCCCGTATGCGGTGTCGATGAAGGCGACGCTGCCGATGGGCCGCTTCGATGCGAGGCTCTGGTACATCAAGGCCGGCGCCTATGCGTCCATGATCCTGTGCCGCAACTACCTCTCGGGCCTGCGCGACCGGAACGAGTATTTCGAATTCCTGCAGAAGGAGTTCAACGTGGCCGGCGGGCTGGTGAATATCGCCATGCAGCTGAGCCACGCCAACGACACGATCCGGACCTCGGTGACCCAGGGGCTGCTGGCGGCCAATCAGGGCTTCGACGCCTATGAGAGCTTCCGTTTCCTCTCGCCGGAGATCGAGACGATTCTTCCGATCGTCACCAATGCCCAGATCACGCTGCGGGACTATTATCTCCGCGAGGACAAGGTGCCGGAGACCTTCTCGGGGGCGATGAACGCTGTGAGCCTTATCGAATATCAGTGCACGCGGTCCGGCATCCGGAGCCTGCTCAACAAGACCCTGATCCAGGGTGCTCCGCAATTCAACGTCATCAACGGCATCCTCTATGCGACGGGGCCGAAGCCGGAGGAGAAGCCGCTGGCGGGCCAGCCGGGGCCGGATCTGCACCTGCAAGCCGTGCCGCGATCGACGCCGCCGACAGCGGCCCCCGGGACGACCCCGAAGAGCCGGGATACGCAGAACCCGTGAGGCCTGCCGTCTCCGGTCACCATCGCGGATCGTGCCGGCCGGAGAGGCCGGGATCGGCAGCGTCAGCGAGACGCGCCGGAGAGCGATCCGCCGCGCGGCTCGACGAGCGACTTGATCGCACCGAGCATGCGCCGGCGGATCAGGCCGCTGGCCGGCCGGATCACGAGCCAATAGGGCAGGAACATCAGGTAGGACGCGCGGTCGGGACAATGCACGCGCGTTTCCGTCACCAGCCGCGTCAACTCTCCCTCGGGCTCCGCGATGAAGCCGAGCACGAGCTTCGGCGTGCGCGGGGCGTCGAAGGCAATGAACTCCTCCGGCCCGCTGATCTGCACCAGTCCGAAATCGTTGCGCCAGAACTGCCCGATCAGCCCGGCGGCCATGGCGCGGTCGCCGTCGCGGCCGAGCGGCGCAAAACTCTTCAGGCCGAACGGCCGCGGGGCCGGATGCCGCGCCGGCGCCAGCGCATGCATCAGCCGCGCCGGCGTTTGCCGCAACGCCATCGCCATGTCGGCGACGCGGTCGCGCGGCTCCCAGTTCTGGATGAGGTCGAGCAGCTCGCCCGGCGGACAGCGCACGCGCGTCTCGTGCCGCTCGGAGAACTGGTAGTCCGGCAGGAGGCGGTCGAGCAGGGACATCGGCGGATCGCTTTCCGCGAGCAGTAATCGTGAAACGCTCAAGATCAATGCTGCGCGCCCGCACCTCGGCGCTTCATGGCCGGGTATCCGAGGATGCAGACTGCTCCACCTGCCATCGGCGGCCGTAGCGAATCTGCAGGGTCTTGGTCCAGACCAGCGCAGTCGGCATTGCGATGAGAACGAAGACCCACGCCAGCCGCGGCGCTGCGCAGATGCAGGGCAGCAGTGTCACGAGGCAAACAAACCAGATCCTGGCGTTTGCCCGCATGTATCGCGGTCCATAGATCGGTCCCAGATCCCCGGCGAGACCTGGCCGCTGGCCCAGCCAGGGAAGCTTCGGCATCTGGTTGAGGGCTTGCAGCACCAGGGCCATCATCGCGATCACGACGCCCCAGCCCAACCAATCGAGGGGCGGAAGGCCAAACCACAGGGTGGGCGGAAGGCCAAGGCTCGTCACGATCAACAAGGCCTGGATCAGAAGCAGGGACAGGCAGCAGCCGATCGAGAGGCGTCTTCCCCAGGACAAGGAGGTCTGAGCTTTGGCGCCGAGGGCAGGTGTGCGGCGGCCGTTGGCAGCCAACCCCACGACGAGCGACGCAGCAATCACGGGGAGAAGGCAGATCTGCCAGAGCAGAGGCGTTTCCTGGCTTGCCGCAAGCGATGAGCCGTGGATGAAGAGCATCCGGACGGCCGCGGCCAAAACCATGACGACAACCAAGGCACCCGACAGCAGGGTTGTCCTGCGATCGATCATCATCATCTCGCCCTCCGCGACGTCTTGAGCTTGTGACCCCGGTGATCGCCGATCCCGACGGTTTCGGCAAAGCTGAGCAGCGCGTCCTCGAGCACCGAAAGCTTGAGACTGTAAGTGACGGACGTCCCCGCCTTGTCCGATTCGACCAGGTCCGCTTCGCGCAGAACCGCGAAATGTGCCGATAGCGTCGGCTTCGCGATGTCGAAATGCTGCGCGATCTGCCCGGCCGTCATCGGACGCTCCCGCAGAAGCTGCAAAATTCGGCGCCGGGTCGGATCGGACAGGGCCTTGAAAACCGAGTTCATGTTCCATTATTAGCTAATCATCGAAATAACGTCGAGCGGATCGCTTTGCGCGGCGATTGGCGGGAAGGCAGGCGCGTATTGTCGATGTTGCGATGGCGAGGCGCCGTGTCTGTCTCCTCCCGCATCCGAGCAGTAGCCGGGCCAAGCATGCTGCGTTCACGACCCGATTGCCGCCGGGGCGTTCACCGCGTCGTCCTGAGATCGCTTTGTTCGTCTACGTGTCGCCTCTCTTTGTTGCTGTCGCCCTGCGAGCGCGCTTTGATTGCCTCGTGGCGCTCTCGCGGCTGCATGTGCCCCGCATACCCGCCATGCCCAGACTGCCCGTCGTGCCAGTTTGCCGCAGCCTTTGGACTTGCGCCGTCGGGCAAATCACCTCCACCTTTCCGCCCGTCCCGTGCTCATCAACGAGGGGCGCTTCGCGAGTCGTCACGAGCGTTGGGTGGGGGATGCGATGGCCGGATCGGAGTTGCAGCTACGCATTCGCGAGCGGACGCACAATTTCGATGCGGACGGTGAAGTCGCGTGGTCCTGGCCTCCCGATGCTGAGGTCAAGCCTGCGGGCGTTGCGGTGATCGCGGCCTGCAGGTGATGGGGGCAAGACAGCCCGGTCCCCAGGGAGAGCGCGTATAAGCCGTAAGCCCATTGCGCAGGGAGGGCCGGGTGTGTTCGGCCAGACCTGTGGTGACTGCCGCCTGCATTTTCTTTCTGCAGGCGGGCCACGGGCGCGGCCAGCGCCCGGCCTTCCCTGCGCCCTCGATCTCCGAAGAGAGCGGTCTGCTGGCAAAGCTCGGACGCAACCGCGCCGCGAGACCGCGCGGTCGTGTTTGCACAGCTCGGGCCGTGAGGCATCGCTGGCGATGATCTTGGGGAGTTATGCCTGGTGCTGCCGGACAGGATTGAACTGTCGACCTCTCCCTTACCAAGGGAGTGCTCTACCACTGAGCTACGGCAGCAGAAGGGACATGCGGGTGGCGGCCCGAAGGCTGCGACCGAACGCGGGCGGTTCTTGCCACAAGGTCCGGGCCTGCGCAAGCGCGGCTCGCCCGGTTTTCGGGGAAAGCGGCGGATGTCGTCAGCCAAAGCGGAGCAAACCACCCCCGAATCGGCCCGAAATCGCCCGTTCGGGCTGCGAACTCGCTCCTGGCCGGCCGAACAGCGGAACGGAAGAGCCGGAATGAACAGGGTGCCCGGCAACTCCCCATCCGGGCAGGCGACGCAGCCCGGAGTGGAACCTACCGTCCGCGGCGCATCGCCTCTTGGCTTTCGCGTCCGCAGCATCGATTGTGCCCTGCTGGCGAGCGCCGGTAAATTGCGGGTGGGATCGTCGCGCCTCGGGTGCTCTCTCCCCGCGAGCGGGGCAGGGTGAGCGCCGCGCAAGCCGCGACCGTTGGCACTGGCGCGGGGAGAGGGGATGACGGAGCAGAGCAGCAAGGCGACGCCGAAGACATCGCGGGAGCAGCGGCTGAAGCAGGCGCTGCGCGAGAACCTGAAGCGGCGCAAGGCGCAGAGCCGGGAGCGCAGCCAGGCGGCCGACGAGACCGACGGGCCTGACAACGCGACGCGTGACGGGGCCGGCGATTCGAAGCGTTGAGCAGAGCGGACACGGGGAGCGTGATGACAGCGAACGAAGCAACGACGGGCCACGCAGCTCACGCCGAGCAGGCAACGAGCTTTGCGCGATTCGAGCAGACCTTCCCGGAGCTGACGCCGGCCGAGATCGCGCGGGTCCGCGGCTTCGGCGAGATCCGCATTTATCACGACGGCGAGTGCTTGTTCGAGACCGGCAAGCCCGGGCCGGGCATGTTCGTGATCCTGAAGGGCCATGTCGCCATCACCCAGCGCGACGGCCTCGGCCATGTCACGCCCGTGATCGATCAGGGACCCGGCCAGTTTCTCGCCGAGATCGGCCAGCTCTCGGGCCGGATCGCGCTGGTCGACGGCCATGCCGAGGGCGAGGTCGAAGTCATTCTGGTTCGCCCGGAACAGCTGCGCGCGCTGCTGATCGCCGAGGCCGATCTCGGCGAGCGCATCATGCGGGCGCTGATCCTGCGCCGGGTGAATCTGATCCAGGGCGGCGCCGGCGGCCCGGTCATGATCGGACCGCCGCAGTCGGCGGCGATCGCGCGGCTGCAGAGCTTCCTCACCCGCAACGGCTTTCCGCATCATCTGCTCGATCCGGCCCTCGATCACGACGCGGCCGACCTGATCGCGCGCTATTCGCCGAGCCCGGCCGAGCTGCCGCTGGTCGTGGTCGCCGACGGCCGCGTGCTGCGCAATCCAAGCGAGACCGAGCTCGCGCGCGCCATCGGCATGATCGGCGGCCCGCGCGGCGAGAAGATCTACGATGTCGCCGTCGTCGGCTGCGGGCCGGCCGGGCTGGCGACCGCGGTGTACGGCGCGTCGGAAGGCCTGTCGGTCGCCGTGCTCGACTCGCGCGCCTTCGGCGGCCAGGCCGGCGCCAGCGCGCGGATCGAGAACTATTTCGGTTTTCCCACCGGGATCACCGGCCTCGCGCTGACGGCGCGGGCCTTCAACCAGGCGCAGAAGTTCGGCGCCGAGATCATGATCCCGGTATCGGTGACGGCGCTCGATTGCGAGCGCAAGAACGGCGCCTTCGTGCTGGCGCTGGAAGGCGGCGACGAGGTGCGGGCGCGTTCGGTCGTGGTCGCGAGCGGCGCGCGCTACCGGCGTCCCGACCTCGCCCGGCTCAAGGAGTTCGAGGGCCGCGGCGTCTGGTACTGGGCCTCGCCGATCGAGGCGCGACTGTGCGCCGGGCAGGAGGTCGCCCTGGTCGGCGGCGGCAATTCCGCGGGGCAGGCGGCGGTGTTTCTCTCCGGCCATGTGAAGACGGTGCGGATGATCGTCCGTGGCGGCGGCCTCGCCGCGTCGATGTCGCGCTACCTGATCGAGCGGATCGAGGCGACGCCGAATATCGAGCTCATGTTCAACACCGAGGTGGTCGGGCTCGATGGCGGCCCCGATACCGGGCTGGAGCGCATCACCCTGAAGAGCCGGCTGTCCGGCGAACAGACGCCGGCCGAGATCAGCAACCTGTTTCTCTTTGTCGGCGCCGATCCGGCGACCGGCTGGCTCGGCGATTGCGGCGTGACGCTCGACCGCGCCGGCTTCGTCGTGACCGGCGCGCAGTCGGAGCAGAATGCCGGGCGGATGGTCTCGCCGCTCGAGACGTCGGTGCCCGGCGTCTTTGCCGTGGGCGATGTCCGCTCCGGCTCGGTCAAGCGGGTCGGCGGCGCGATCGGCGAGGGCGCCCAGGTGGTGGCGGCGCTGCACGGCTTTCTCGCCGACCCGCTGGTGCCGCCGGTCTGATTCGCGCGGCGGATGACACCGTCAGGGGATGAATCCCCGGAGGTTGCGACCTGCCGTTGCGAACTCATCAAATCGCCGTAATGTCGGTCCTGTTGCGCCCATCTCAGCCAAATTTCCGGTCAGCCCAGCAGGATCAGCATGGATCGCATTCGCATCGTCGGCGGCAACCCGCTTCACGGCACCATCCCGATTTCGGGCGCGAAGAACGCCGCCCTGCCGTTGATGATCGCGGGCCTTCTGACGCCGGAGACGCTGATCCTGGACAACGTCCCCCGGCTGGCCGATGTCGCCCAGCTGCAGCGCATTCTCGGCAATCATGGCGTGGACATCATGTCGGTCGGCAAGCGCCCGGGCGATGGCCAGTACCAGGGCCAGACCTTGCAGATCTCCGCGGCCGACATCATCGACACGACAGCGCCCTACGAATTGGTGTCGCGGATGCGCGCCAGTTTCTGGGTGATCGCGCCGCTGCTTGCGCGCATGCACGAGGCGCGGGTGTCCTTGCCCGGCGGCTGCGCCATCGGCACGCGGCCGGTCGATCTTTTGATCATGGCGCTTACGAGGCTCGGCGCCAGCATCGACATCGACGCCGGCTATGTCGTCGCCAAGGCGCCTGGCGGCCTGCGCGGCGGCACTATCGATTTCCCCAAGGTCACCGTCGGCGGCACCCATGTTGCGGTGATGGCGGCTTCGCTCGCCAAGGGCACGACGGTCATCACCAATGCCGCCTGCGAGCCGGAGATCTCCGATCTCGCCGCGTGCCTGAACAAGATGGGCGCGCGCATCGCCGGCGCCGGCACGCCTGTTATCGAGATCGAAGGCGTAGCGTCTCTGCACGGCGCCCGGCATACCGTGCTGCCCGACCGCATCGAGGCTGGCACCTATGCGATCGCCACCGCGATGACCGGTGGCGACGTGCAACTCGCCGGCGCCCGGCCGGAGCTGCTGCAATCGGCGCTCGACGTGCTGGCCGAGGCCGGCGCGGAGATCTCGAGCGATGCCGAGGGCATCCGCGTCGTGCGCAACGGCCATGGCATCCGCCCGGTGCAGGTCACGACCGCGCCTTTTCCCGGTTTTCCGACCGACCTCCAGGCCCAGCTGATGGCGCTGATGGTGCGGGCGCAGGGCGCATCCGCCATCACCGAGACCATTTTCGAGAACCGTTTCATGCATGTCCAGGAACTCGCCCGCTTCGGCGCGTGTATCAGTCTGGACGGCGAGACCGCGCGGATCGAGGGCATCTCGACCCTGCGCGGCGCGCCCGTGATGGCGACCGACCTGCGCGCCTCGGTGTCGCTGGTGATTGCCGGGCTGGCGGCGGAAGGCGAGACCATGATCAACCGCGTCTACCATCTCGATCGCGGTTTCGAGCGGCTGGAGGACAAGCTGAAGGCCTGCGGCGCCACCATCGAGCGCATCCGCGAATGAGGGCGCGAAGGGAATAAGGATGATGTCGTGACCGACCGGCTCAAACTGATCGCGCTCGACGCCGACGATCTCGCCGTCATCTCCGCCCATGTGCAGGACGCGCGGGTGCAGCCGGCCGACATCATCTGGCGCCAGGCCGAGAAGCGGCTGGTCATCGGCATGAACCGGCTCGACTGGGACCAGGCGCTGCACGGCGAGAACGAGCCGCGCCGGCTGCTGGCGGCGCTCCGCTTCGACCGGGTGCTGGCCTGCAAGTCGCGCCGCATCGACCTCGCCGCGCCCGACGCCGCGCTGGAGCTGATCGGCATCGAATTCCATCCCGGCACCGAGGCGCCGGCCGGCAGCGCGCTCTTGCTGTTCTCCCATGGCGGCGCACTGCGACTCGACGTCGAATGCCTGGAATGCGAGCTGACCGATCTCGGGGCTGATGACCTCGGCGTCGGCGGGATCGACGACGTCCCGCCGCTGACGGGGTAGGGGCCGGTTCAAAGGGTTGACGGCCCCGCGCTGCCGCGCCATTGAGCAGGGGGTCGGGGGCAGCCACCCCTTCGGAAAGTGCCAGAGATGCCCATTCGCCTGTCCCGCGCCAGCGCCGATTTCGACGCCCAATTCCGGCAGTTTCTCGCCGCCAAGCGCGAGACCTCCACCGACGTCGAAGCCGCCGCCCGCGCCATCGTCGACGACGTCGCCAAGCGCGGCGATGCCGCGCTGCTCGAGGCGACGCGCAAGTTCGACCGGCTGGAGCTGACCGCGTCCTCGCTGCGCGTGACGCCGGCCGAAATCGAGGCCGCCGTGAAGGCCTGCGACACGGCGACCGTGGATGCGCTGAAGTTCGCCCGCGACCGCATCGAGGCCTTTCATCTCAAGCAGCTGCCGGTCGACCAGCGCTTCACCGACGCCGCCGGCGTCGAACTCGGCTGGCGCTGGAGCGCGATCGAATCGGCCGGTCTCTATGTCCCCGGCGGCACCGCGGCCTATCCGTCCTCGGTGCTGATGAACGCCATTCCCGCCAAGGTCGCAGGCGTCAGCCGGCTCGTGATGGTCGTCCCGGCGCCGGACGGCAAGCTCAACCCGCTGGTGCTGGCGGCAGCCCATCTCGGCGGCGTCTCCGAGATCTACCGCGTCGGCGGCGCGCAGGCCGTGGCGGCGCTGGCGCATGGCACCGAGACGATCGCGCCGGTCGCCAAGATCGTCGGCCCCGGCAATGCCTATGTCGCCGCCGCCAAGCGGCTGGTGTTCGGCAAGGTCGGCATCGACATGATCGCCGGCCCGTCCGAGGTGCTCGTGATCGCCGACGACAGCGGCAATGCCGACTGGATCGCCGCCGACCTGCTCGCCCAGGCCGAGCACGATGCGAGCGCCCAGTCGATTCTGATCACCGACAGCCGCCGGCTCGCGGACGACGTCGCCCGCGCCGTCGAGGGTCAGCTCAAGACCTTGCCCCGCGCCGCCATCGCTGGCGCGTCCTGGGCCGATTTCGGCGCCATCATCGAGGTCGACGACCTCGACCAGGCCGTGCCGCTCGCGGACGCCATCGCCGCCGAGCATCTCGAGATCATGACCGCCGATCCCGATGCCTTCGCGGCCAAGGTCCGCAATGCTGGTGCCATCTTCCTCGGCGCGCACACGCCGGAGGCGATCGGCGATTATGTCGGCGGCTCCAATCACGTGCTGCCCACCGCGCGCTCGGCGCGGTTCTCCTCGGGTCTCGGCGTGCTCGACTTCATGAAGCGCACGTCGCTGTTGAAATGCGGTCCTGACCAGTTGCGCGCGCTGGGGCCAGCGGCGATGACTCTGGGTAAGGCCGAGGGTCTCGACGCCCATTCACGCTCCGTGGGAATACGCCTCAATCTGCCATGACCCAGCACCCGCCAGGCGACGACCGGACCAATCGCATCGTGGCGGTGACGCTCGACGAGGAGTCGATCGGCCGCTCCGGTCCTGACATCGAGCATGAGCGGGCGATCGCGATCTACGACCTCGTCGAGGAGAACCTGTTCGCGCCCGAGGGCGCCGACGGTCAGGGCCCCTTCACGTTGCATCTCGGCATCACCGCCAACCGGCTGATGTTCGACATCCGCAAGGAGGACGGCACGCCGGTCGTGACCCATCTGCTGTCGCTGTCGCCGTTCCGGCGGATCGTGAAGGACTATTTCATGATCTGCGACAGCTATTACAACGCGATCCGCACCGCGACGCCCGACAAGATCGAGGCCATCGACATGGGCCGCCGCGGCATCCATGACGAGGGCTCGCGCACTTTGCAGGAGCGGCTGAAGGGCAAGGTGCGGGTCGATTTCGAGACCTCGCGCCGGCTGTTCACCCTGATCACGGTGCTGCACTGGAAGGGCGAGGGCCAGTGACGCCGCGCGCCCGCCACCGCGTCTCCATCCGTCCGGCCAAGGGCGCCTAGAAGCATGGCCGAGGGGCCGCCGCGCGCGCGCCAGCCGCAGGCGGTGCTGTTCGCCTGCGCCCAGAACAGCGTGCGCTCGCCGATGGCCGAGAGCCTGCTGCGGCAGATGTTTCCGAAAGGCCTCTACGTCCGCTCCGCCGGCGTCAAGAAGGGCGAGATCGACCCCTTCGCCGTGTCCGTGATGGCCGAGCTCGGCCAGGACATCTCGCAGCACAAGCCGACCACCTTCGAGGAGCTCGAGGACTGGGAGGGCCTGAACTTCGATCTCATCATCACCCTCTCGCCCGAGGCGCACCACAAGGCCCTCGAGCTCACCCGCACCATCGCCGCCGACGTCGAATACTGGCCGACGCCGGATCCGACCGGCACCGACGGCAACCGCGAGCAGAAGCTGTCCGCCTATCGCGAGGTCTGCGACGGCCTGTTCACGCGCATCCGCAAGCGCTTCGCCAAACCGGGGCCTGCGGGCTTGTGAGTTCCGGTTCCCCAGGCGAGGTGTCATCGAACCGAAATACCAGCGTCGTCCCGCGCTCAAACTCGCACCGTAGAGCAGGCGGTCGCAGCCTTGTCGCACCCTGCGGGTTGTGGAAAGACAGCCCTTCCGATAGGTTCCGCGCGCCCGCCTCACGACCTCCGAATCCCCTAGCGAAATCAGCATGCTCGGCCGTCCCAAAATCGTTCTCGCATCAGGCTCGCCGAGGCGTCTGGCGTTGCTCAACCAGGCCGGCATCGAGCCCGACGCGCTGCGTCCCGCCGATGTCGACGAGACGCCGAAGCGCGGCGAGCTGCCGCGCGCCTGCGCCAATCGTCTCGCCCGCGCCAAGGCCGATGCCGCGCTGAAATCGGTCCAGCTCGACGATGAGCTGCGCGGCTCCTTCATCATCTCCGCCGACACCGTTGTCGCGGTCGGCCGCCGCATCCTGCCCAAGGCCAATCTCGTCGACGAGGCCTCGCAGTGCCTGCGTCTCCTGTCGGGCCGCAACCACCGCGTCTACACCGCGATCACGCTCGTCACGCCGAAGGAGGCGTTCCGCCAGCGCCTCGTCGAGACCCGCGTCCGCTTCAAGCGGCTCAGCGAGGACGATATCCAGGCCTATATCGGCTCCGGCGAATGGCGCGGGAAAGCCGGCGGCTACGCCGTGCAGGGCATCGCCGGCTCGTTCGTGGTCAAGATGGTCGGCTCCTACACCAACGTCGTCGGCCTGCCGCTCTACGAGACCACGACGCTGCTCGCCGGCGAGGGCTTTCCGATCCGCTTCGGCTGGCTGAACACCGTCGGCGTCTGAGCGCTCTCCTCGTTCGAGCATCATCCTTCGGAAAACCGGGGTCCACTTCTCCGGATCGCGCTCCGAAGGGTGCATCCGCCCGACCAGACGCCTAAATAGCGGTCATGTCCGACGAATCGCTCCATCCGAAGTCCGCCGCCGCGGCCAGGCCCATCCGCCGCTGCCCGATCTGCAACCGCCCCGCCGCGGAAGCCTCGCGCCCGTTCTGCTCGCCGCGCTGCCGCGACGTCGACCTCAATCGCTGGCTCAGCGGCTCCTATGTCATCCCGGCCACCGAGGGCGACGAGGACGACGTCGAATAGCGCAGTGTTTTCATAGATTTGCATCGGTGGCGCCGGCGTTTGCGACGACGGCCGCGCAGCTGCAAAAGGAATGTGAAAACTTCGCGTCTCGGCGGTAGACAGCGCCGTCCCGTCTGACTATAACCCGCCGGCTCGTCGGGCTTTTTCGGCCCGTAAGAGACATGCCCAGGTAGCTCAGTTGGTAGAGCATGCGACTGAAAATCGCAGTGTCGGTGGTTCGATTCCGCCCCTGGGCACCACGCTTCGCCCTGCGGGCTACGCGTGGCGCAGCCGCGCAGTAGCCCGCAGGGCGAAGCGTGTCCGGCGTAGCGTCTTCGCGAAGCCGGACGTTTGAGCCCGCCCAGTCTCGCTTGAGCCGCGCTCTCTGATCCCCGATCAACCCTGTCAAACAGCCTCCCGCCAACAGCGCGCCGCAGCCCGCGCCCATGCGCCCACGACCTCGCGGCCTGAACAGCCCGAGCTCTGTTGCGGTCTGGCGTCCTCATCCAAAGAGA
>NZ_CAFJ01000214.1 GCF_000239795.1 Bradyrhizobium sp. STM 3809
CGACCGGCATTACAACCAGCCGATCCGGCTGCGCGGCGACCAGCCCGGCGACCGGCTGGCGCGCGAGGATCACCTGTACGACTTCATCATCGAGATCGACCACAACACCCGGCCGCGCATTGCCGGACGCGGCAGCGCCGTGTTCCTGCATCTGGCGCGGCCGCATTTCGGTCCGACCGCCGGCTGCGTGGCGATGACCCGGCCGCAGATGTTGCGGCTGTTGCAAAGGATCGGCCCGCGCACCAGGATCGACATCGCATAAGAAGAGAAGAGACGAGGGGAGGACATCATGCGCGCAACCGACCAGCCGGCCGGCGCCTCGGCCATCCTGCGCTCGCATTGGCGGCAGGGCAGCAAGCTGACCGCGTTGCCACCCGAGCTGCGCCCGCACGACCGGGTGCAAGGCTATGCGATCCAGGCCGAGCTCGAGAAACACTCGGACAAGCCCCTGTTCGGCTGGAAGATCGCCGCCACCAGCGAGGCGGGACAACGCCACATCAACGTCGCGGGCCCGATGGCCGGCCGCATTCTGGCCGAGACGGTTCTGCCGGTCGGCGGCACCGCAGCGATGGCCGGCAACGCGATGCGCGTCGCCGAGCCGGAATTCGCCTTTCGCTTCGGCACCGACCTGCCGCCGCGGCCGGGACCTTATGATGTCGCCGAGGTGCTCGCCGCCGTCGCGACGCTGCATCCGGCGATCGAGATCCCGGACTCCCGCTTCGCCGATTTCGTCAGCGCCGGCGAGGCGCAGCTGATCGCCGACAATGCCTGCGCGCATCTGTTCGTGCTCGGCGAGCCGACCAGGGCCGACTGGCGCAGCCGCGACCTGGTCGAGGAGCGGCCGCGCATCACGCTGCGCGGCGAGACCTTCACCGGCCACGGCCGTAACGTGCTGGGTGATCCCCGGATCGCGCTGACCTGGCTGGTCAACGAGCTCAGCGCGCTCGGCATCACGACGCGGGAAGGGCAGGTGGTGACGACCGGGACCTGTCATCCGCCGCTGCCGATCAGCGGCGGCGATCACATGGAAGCTGATTTTGGCGACCTGGGGCGGGTGTCGGTGAGATTCGCTTAACTCACCGTCATCGCGAGGCGCGGGTCGCTCAGCGGTGGCCGAAGATCGCCGAGCCCACCCGCACATGGGTGGCGCCGAACTGGATGGCGGTGGCGAAATCGGCGCTCATGCCCATCGACAGATTGGCCAGCCCGTTGCGCGCGGCGATCTTGGCGGTGAGGGCGAAATGCGGCCCCGGCGCTTCGTTGACCGGCGGGATGCACATCAGGCCGGAAATCTCCAGGCCGTAGTCCTTGCGACAGGCGGCGATGAAGGCGTCGGCGTCGCCGGGCGCGATGCCCGCCTTCTGCGGTTCCTCGCCGGTGTTGATCTGGACGAACAGCTGCGGATGCCGGCCCTGGGCGGCGATCTCCTTGGCGAGCGCGGAGCACAGGCTCGGACGGTCGACCGAATGAATGGCGTCGAACAGCGCCACGGCCTCCTTGGCCTTGTTGGATTGCAGCGGGCCGATCAGGTGCAGCGACAGCCCCGGATGCGCCGCCATCAGCGCCGGCCATTTTCCTTTGGCCTCCTGAACCCTGTTCTCGCCGAACACAAGCTGTCCGGCCAGGATCACCGGCTCGATGGCGTCTGCGGCGAAGGTTTTCGACACCGCGATGAGCGTCACCGAGGCACGGTCGCGCCTCGCGTCGTTGCAGGCGCGCAGGATCTCCTGCTCGACCGCGGCAAGCGCTGACGGTGCGGATGAGAGAGAGGCGGTCGGGGTGTCTGGCACGATGACATCCGTGGTTCGGTAGATTTACGGGTTTGGCTGCAATTTTACGGAGTTCGAGAAAGGGTTCTTGAACCCTTCCCCTTACCCTGCTCGCCGGGGGTAGGGGTCAGAAATGCCAAGCATCCGCTTCAATCGCAATAGAGTGAAGCTGAACCGGCTGATGGGGATTCGCGCGCGCCTTGCGCTGCTCGCCCTGATCCTGGTTGCGCCGCTGATGCTCGAACGCGCCAGGTCGCTCGAAAGTGCCAGAACCCGGCAGATCGCGCTCGCCTCGGAAGAATTCTTCGGCCTCGCCCGGCAGAGCGCCGATATGCAGCGCGAAGTCATCATGTCGGTCGAGACCGTGCTGAAGTCGACCGCTTATGTCCGGGCCTCGGCCACCGGCGTGAGCCGCAGCTGCGACATGATGCGGGCGAGCCTGCCCGCGACGCTGCCCTGGATCCGCACGCTGATGATCGCCGGCCGCGACGGCCGGATCCAGT
Organism: Bradyrhizobium sp. STM 3809; assembly: GCF_000239795.1. Lineage (GTDB taxonomy): Bacteria > Pseudomonadota > Alphaproteobacteria > Rhizobiales > Xanthobacteraceae > Bradyrhizobium. The sequence continues at coordinate 2,273 of NZ_CAFJ01000214.1, forward strand.
GCTCGACCAACAACCAGTATGTCGGGCTGGATTTCAGCGACCGGCCCTATTTCCGCGGCGCCCAGGAGACGCGCGACTTCGTCTTCAGCGATTATCTGCTGTCCAAGCCCACGCAGATGCCGATCATGATGGCGGCGTATCCGGTCGGTGCGATCACCGGCGATCCGGATGCGGTGATGCTGGCGAGCGTGAACCTGGAATGGATGTCCAAGATCATGAACAGTCTTGGCGGCCGGCCGGGGATCACCGCGGTGCTGATCGACAGCGAGGGAACCGTGCTGGCGGCGCCGGCCGACCGCACCGAGCTGATCGGCCGGCCGCTCGACAGCGTTCCGCTGCTGTCGGCCGTCGCCGAGACGGCGATGAGCTCCAACAAGCCGGCGGAGACGATGAGCTTCACCGCCGCCGACGGTTCCAAGCGCGCCATCACCTTCACCCGAATCGCCGACACCGGCTCGCGGCTGATCGTCAGCATCGACGAGACCCGCGTCACCGCCGCCATCGATCGCGAGATTCGCAACGCCTATCTGCAGGCGGGGCTCGTCTGCCTGATCGTGCTGCTGGGTGCGCTGATCGCGGCCGAGAAGCTGATCGTGAAGCCGGTCAGCATGCTTGCGGCCACCGCCAAGCGCTTCGGCCTCGGCCACTGGTCGGCGCGCGTGGCGACCAAGCATCTGCCGTCGGAGTTCGTGCCGCTGGCGAAGTCGTTCAATGCGATGGCAGCCAAGCTCGGCCAGCGCGAGCGCGAGCTGGTCGCCGCCAACGACCGGCTGACGGTGATGGCGTCGATCGACATGCTCTCGGGCCTGGCCAACCGCCGCGGCTTTCAGAACCGCATCGACGTCGAATGGGATCGCGCGCAGCAGACAGGCGGCGACCTGTCGCTGCTGATGATCGATGTCGATCATTTCAAGCTCTACAACGACACCTATGGCCATCCCGAAGGCGATGCCTGCCTGTCGCGGCTCGGCGAGGCGCTGTCGGAGATCGCCGGCGCCACGACGGCGTTTGCCGGCCGCTATGGCGGCGAGGAGTTCTGCCTGCTGCTGCCCGGCATGAACGCCAAGCAGGCGCTCGAGATCGGCGAACAGGTCCGCGCGGCGGTGCTGGATCTGGAGATGCCGCATGCGACGTCGGTGCACCAATGCGTCACCGTCAGCGTCGGGGTGGCGTCGACACGCCCCAACCCGTCGCTGACGTCCGGCGACCTCATCGAGGCCGCCGACGCGGCCCTCTATGCCGCCAAGCATCGCGGGCGCAACACCGTGGTCGGCCATGGTTTCGGGGATTTCGCCGACGATCGCGGCAGCGTCGCGCGCGCAGGCTGAGCCGGCACGGCGCGGAACAGATCAGCCGACCGCCAGCTTGCGATCGAGCTCGAGCTCGGTGACGACGCGGTTGCGGCCGAGCTTCTTGGCCAAATAGAGCGCCCGGTCGCAGCGGTCGATCAGATCAGCCATCGATTCGCCGAACTGGAACTGGCCGACGCCGATCGACACCGTGATCTGCGGCAGGATCTCGCCGGTCGAGCGGCGGGTGAACTGGCAGTCCGCGATGGTGCGGCGGATGCGCTCGGCGATCGCCGTGCAGCCTTCGAGATCCGTCTCCGGCAGCACCGCGATCAGCTCCTCGCCGCCATAGCGCGCCGGAAGATCCTTCTCGCGCACGCGCTCGCGCAGCGCCTTGGCGACGAGGCGCAGCACCTGGTCGCCGACGCCGTGGCCGTAATTGTCGTTGAACTTCTTGAAGTGATCGACGTCGATCAGGAGGATGGCGAGCGGCTCGTCGCGCTCCATGGCCTCGATCTGCGCAATGCGGAAGAACTCTTCGAGCGCGCGGCGGTTCGGCAGACCGGTCAGCGTATCGGTGCGCGCGCGCTGCTCCGACTTGTTCAGCGAGTCGCGGATCGTATCGAGCTCGCGCGACTTCTCGGCAAAGCTCGCCTCGAGCTTCGCGGCCCGCGCGGTCGCCTGGGCCAGCTCGCTGACGAGATTCTCGATCAGGATCTTGGGATCGACGCCCTGCTCGCTGCGCTCGGCGACGCCGTCGATCGCCGCCATATGCGTGCGGTTGTCGGCGATCGCAGCGGTCAGATAACTCTTGGCCGAGTCCATCACGCCATGCAACTGCTGCGAGACTTTGTGGACGACGGCGGCTTCCGTACCCTGCTGGCCGATATACGTATCGAACAGCGCCTGGTTGGTGGTCTTGTCGAACTTGCGCTTGTTGCTGACGAGAATGTCGACGGCGCGCTTCAGATCCGAGGCCGAGCCGAGCGAGTATTTGAACCACAGATGGAAGTTGTTAGGCGTCGGTGGCACGCGCTGTTGCGCCATCGATTTCATGGCCTTTTCCGCGACAGTCGTCGCGTACTCGAAGTCAAGCTCGTCGAACGTAGCGCCGGACACGATGAGGAGTAATCCCAGATGCGGGCCTTAAGCCTGGATTTGTGCACTTAGTCTCCCATTCAAGTCTTAACCGCGCCTCAACCCGACCTCCGACACTCCCGGCGCAGCGCGCAAAAAAATCGCGCGATTACCGTCGCTTAGCAGCTGCACGAAATGGTATCATCATCTGCCGCCCCATTGACCGAGGTGCTGCTTTTGTGGCCTAGTCCGCCGTCTTGAAACGACGCGAATCCTCGAAAATTACAAGCGATTCCATGACATCCGAACGCTACAACGCCCGTGAAGCCGAGCCGCGCTGGCAGCGCCAGTGGGACGAGAAGGCGATTTTCGCCACCAAGAACGACGATCCGCGTCCGAAATACTACGTACTCGAGATGTTTCCCTATCCCTCGGGACGCATCCATATCGGCCATGTCCGTAATTATACGCTGGGCGACGTGCTGGCGCGGTTCATGCGCGCCAAGGGCTTTAACGTGCTGCATCCGATGGGCTGGGACGCGTTCGGCCTGCCGGCCGAGAACGCCGCGATCGAGCGCAAGGTGGCGCCGAAGGCCTGGACCTACGACAACATCGCCGCGATGAAGAAGCAGCTGCGCTCGATCGGCCTGTCGCTCGACTGGGCGCGCGAGTTCGCCACCTGCGATCCGTCCTACTACAAACACCAGCAGAAGATGTTCCTCGACTTCATGCAAGCCGGGCTGGTGGAGCGCGAAAAGCGCAAGGTGAACTGGGATCCGGTCGACATGACCGTGCTCGCCAACGAGCAGGTGATCGACGGCCGCGGCTGGCGCTCCGGTGCGGTGGTCGAACAGCGTGAGATGAACCAGTGGGTGTTCAAGATCACGAAGTACTCGCAGGAGCTGCTGGACGCGCTCGACGGCCTGGACCGCTGGCCCGACAAGGTCAGGCTGATGCAGCGCAACTGGATCGGCCGCTCCGAAGGCCTGCTGATCCGCTTCGCGCTGGATCCCAAGACCGTGCCCGCCGGCGAGACCGAGCTGAAGATCTTCACGACGCGGCCCGACACGCTGTTCGGCGCCAAGTTCATGGCGATCTCGGCCGACCATCCGCTGGCGCAAGCGGCCGCCGCGAAGAACCCCGCACTCGCGGCGTTCATCGCCGAGATCAAGCGCATCGGCACTGCGCAGGAGGCGATCGACACCGCCGAGAAGCAGGGCTTCGACACCGGCATCCGCGCCGTGCATCCGTTCGACCCGAGCTGGACCCTGCCGGTCTATGTCGCGAACTTCGTGCTGATGGAGTACGGCACCGGCGCCATCTTCGGCTGCCCGGCGCACGACCAGCGCGACCTCGACTTCGTCAACAAATACGGCCTCGGCAACACGCCGGTGGTCTGCCCCGAGGGGCAGGATCCGGCGAGCTTCGTCATCACCGACACCGCCTTCGACGGCGACGGGCGGATGATCAATTCGCGCTTCCTCGACGGCATGACCATCGCGCAGGCCAAGGAGGAGGTGGCGAAGCGTCTGGAGAGCGAGCAGCGCGGCGGCGCCGCGGTGGGCGAGCGCCAGGTCAATTTCCGCCTGCGCGACTGGGGCATCTCGCGGCAGCGCTATTGGGGCTGCCCGATCCCGGTGATCCACTGCGCCAAATGCGACGTCGTGCCGGTGCCGGCCAAGGACCTGCCCGTCGTGCTGCCGGATGACGTCACCTTCGACAAGCCGGGCAACGCGCTGGACCACCATCCGACCTGGAAGCACGTCACCTGTCCGACGTGCGGGGCTAAGGCGACCCGCGAAACCGACACCATGGACACGTTCGTGGACTCGTCCTGGTACTTCGCGCGCTTCACCGATCCCTGGAACGAAACCGCGCCGACGACGCCCGCGATCGCCAACCGGATGATGCCGGTCGACCAGTATATCGGCGGCGTCGAGCACGCGATCCTGCATCTGCTCTACAGCCGCTTCTTCACCCGCGCGATGAAGGCCACCGGCCATGTCGCGATGGACGAGCCGTTCGCCGGCATGTTCACCCAGGGCATGGTGGTGCACGAGACCTATCAGAAGGCCGACGGCACCTACGTCAATCCGGCCGACGTGAAGATCGAGGTCGGCGGCAATGGCCGGCGTGCGGTGCTTACCGCGACCGGCGAGGACATCACGATCGGCCCGATCGAGAAGATGTCGAAGTCGAAGAAGAACACGGTCGATCCCGACGACATCATCGAGAGCTACGGCGCCGATGTCGCGCGCTGGTTCATGCTGTCGGACTCGCCGCCGGATCGCGACGTGATCTGGAGCGACGAGCGCGTCCAGGGCGCGGCCCGCTTCGTCCAGCGGCTGTGGCGGCTGGTCAACGAATCGGTCGCGGCCGCCGCCGAGGCCCCCTCCTCCCGCCCGGCCGAGTTCGGCGCCGACGCGCTGGCGCTGCGCAAGGCGGCGCATGGCGCGCTCGACAAGGTGACCGGCGGCATCGAGCGGCTTCACTTCAACGTCTGCCTGGCCCATATCCGCGAATTCGCCAATGCGCTCGCGGACGTGCTGGCCAAGCCGGCCAAGCTGGCGCCGGACCTCGCCTGGGCGATCCGCGAGGCGGCCGGCATCCTGGTGCAGCTGTTCTCGCCGATGATGCCGCATCTGGCCGAGGAATGCTGGCAGGTGCTGGGTCACTCCGGCCTGATCTCCGAGGCGTCCTGGCCGCAAATCGAACGAGATTTGCTGGTTGAGGACAGCATGACCTTGGTCGTGCAGGTCAACGGCAAGAAGCGCGGAGAAGTCACAGTCGCCAGCAACGCGCAGAATCCGGAAATTGAGTCTGCCGTTTTGACCCTCGATGCAGTAAAACTGGCGCTGGATGGCAAGCCCGTCCGCAAGGTGATCATTGTTCCCAAGAGGATCGTGAATGTCGTCGGCTAGGTTTCGGATCGCTGCACGCCTGATCGCCGTGGCCGTGCTGGCTGGGCTGACGGCCGGCTGCTTCCAGCCGATGTATGCCGAGCATGCCGACGGCACCCCGGGCCTGCGCGAAAAGCTGATGGGCGTCGAATTGCCGCCGGTCGACAAGCCGAACGCCTCGCCCGAGGCGCGCATCGGCGTCGACATCCGCAACGCGCTCGCCTTCAAGCTCTACGGCACCGCCACCGGCATGGCCCCGACGCACAAGCTGGTGCTGAAATTCCAGACCAGCCGGTCGTCGCTGATCGTGTCGCAGACCACGGGCCTGCCGACCACGGAGAATGTCGGCATCGACGTGCAGTACAACCTGGTCGACCTCGCCACCAACAAGTCGGTCATGACCGGGACCACCTTCGCGCGTACGTCTTACGACATTCCCGGCTCGTACCAGCGCTTCGCCCGGCAGCGCGCCTTCCGCGACGCCGAGGACCGTGCCTCCGAGGAGGTCGCCGAGAAGATCAAGACCCGGCTCGCGGCGTTCTTCACCGCGGGCACCTGACGCACGGCTGACACCGCCGTGGTCGCGCTGCGCGGACGAGACATCGACGCCTTCCTGGCCAGGCCGGACGCCTCCCGTCCGCTCATTCTGCTTTATGGCCCGGATGCCGGCCTCGTCCGTGAGCGGGCCGAGGCGCTGATCGCCTCCGCCGTCGACAATCCCGACGATCCGTTTTCCGTGGTCCGGCTCGATGGCGACGAGCTCGCCGCCGAGCCGTCGCGCCTGGTCGACGAGGCGATGACCGTGCCGCTGTTCGGCGGCCGCCGCGCCATCCGTGTCCGCGCCGGATCGCGCGTCTTTGCCAGCGGCGTCGAAACACTGAGCCAGATGAATGTGCGCGATTGCCGGATCGTCATCGAGGCCGGCGACATCCGGCCGGATTCGCCACTGCGCAAGATCTGCGAGAAGGCCGCGACCGCCGTGGCGATCGGCTGCTATCCCGACACGGAGCGCGATCTCGCCAGGCTGATCGACGACGAGCTGCGCACCGCGAATCTGCGCATGGCGCCGGATGCGCGGTCATATCTGATGGCGCTGCTCGGCGGCGACCGCCAGGCGTCGCGCAACGAGATCCGCAAGCTGACCTTGTTCGCGCATGGCGAGGGCGAGGTGACGCTCGACCATGTGATGGCGGTGGTCGCCGATGCCTCGGAGATGAAGCTCGACCCGATCGTCGACGGCGCCTTCGGCGGCAAGCCTGACGTGGTCGAGACCGAGTTCGGCAAGGCGATGATCGCCGGCACCTATCCCGGCGTGATCATCTCGGCTGCGCAGCGTCACGCCGCATGGCTGCACAAATCGGCGCTCGCCGTCGCTTCGGGCGCGCCGGTCTCCTCCATCCTCGAGGGCGGGTTTCCGCGGCTGCATTTCTCGCGCAAGCCGAGCGCCGAAGTCGCACTGCGCAACTTCTCCCCTGCCCGGCTGCTGCCGATCATCGACCAGCTCGCGACCGCCGCGCTCGACATGCGCAAGCAGCCGGGACTGGCCGCGGCGATCGCGCAACGGACGCTGCTGTCGATCGCAGTGGCCGCGCGGCGGAAGGGATGATCGCGGGCGGAACGCTGGTGCGCTGAACGCGGCGTCGAGAGCTCGACCCGAACGAACCTTTCGGCCCGCGTGCACCTTCAGCCCGTCAGGACCCGAGACTGTCCACACCCTCCGCCGTCATTCCGGGGCGCCCGAAGGGCGAGCCCGGAATCCATCGGGCCGCAGCATCTGCCGTCAAATGGATTCCGGGCTCGTGCTGCGCACGCCCCGGAATGACGGAGGAGAGAGCCGGGAAGGAACTCGGGCACTACGACCAGGAAAGACGCTCGTAGGCGCAGTCGTTAGCCGAATAGCTCCTTCCAGTTAGTAGCTCGTCATGCCCGGGCTTGACCCGGGCATCCATCCGCTTCGAAACAAATCGCCAAAAAGTATGGATGGCCGGGTCAAGCCCGGCCATGACGAGAGGTGAGAGCGGAGAAACAAACTAATAGGAAGCGACGCAGGTTCGTGAGCGAGCGCGGCGGCGCATCGGCGCCGGGCATGCGGTGCGGCGGCGCGAAAGCGCCACCGACCACACCCTAGCCCTGCTCCAACCTTCGCATCACCTCGTCGAGCTGTTCGAGGCTGCGGTAGGTGATCTGTACGGTGCCGCCGGGATCGCGGTGGCTGATCGAGACGTTGAGGCCGAGCGCGTCGCCGACGCGCTTCTCGAGCGCGATGGTGTCGGCGTCCTTCTTCTCCGGCGTCGCCCCGCCGCCCGAGCTGCGCGGCTTCTGCGGCTTGCGCTCGGGCACGCCCTCCTCATGCGCGAGCGCTTCGGTCTGGCGGACGTTCAGCCCCTCGGCGATGATCTTCTTCGCCGCGATCAGCGGATCCGGCAGGTTGATCAGTGCGCGGGCATGGCCGGCCGAGATCTCGCCGGTGGCGATGAAGCCCTGCACCTCCGCCGGCAGCTTGGTGAGCCGCATCATGTTGGCGACGTGGCTGCGGCTCTTGCCGACGATCTTGGCGATCTCTTCCTGGTTGCGTTTGAACTCGTTGGCGAGCGCGTGATAGCCCTGCGCCTCCTCCATCGGATTCAAGTCCTCGCGCTGCACGTTCTCGATGATCGCGAGCTCCAGCGCATCGCTGTCGCTGACGTCCACGGGAACGATCGGCACCTCGTGCAGGCCGGCGGCCTGCGACGCGCGCCAGCGGCGCTCGCCGGCGATGATCTCGAAGCGGTCCTGCTGGCCCTTGATCGGACGCACCACGATCGGCTGGATCACGCCGTGCTGCTTGATCGACGCGGACAGCTCCGCGAGCTCGCCATCGGCAAACGTCTTGCGCGGATTGCGCGGGTTCGGCTTGAGAAACTCGATCGGCACCTTGCGCTGATTGCGCGGCCGCTCCGGCGGCGCGCCGGCCTCGCGGTTGACGTCCCCGATCAGACTGGCAAGGCCCCGGCCCAAACGCGATCGCGACTCGTCCGCCATCGCCTTCTCCTTTGGATTCACGTCACGCTCCACTTGCGTCCTGCTACCGAACCGCGGCGTCGGCGCAATGAAAGGGGATTGCGAATCCCGCTGCCGGAATTCGCCGTCATCCTCAGCTCAGGTCCGGCTGACCCGGGGCCAGCCGGCGCCATGGCAATCGGTTAGTTGGCGCGCAGGTCGCGCTCGCGCTGGATGACCTCGGTCGCGAGCTTCAGATAGGCTTCGCTGCCGACGCACTTCAGGTCATAGACCAGCACCGGCTTGCCGTAGGACGGCGCTTCCGAGATGCGCACGTTGCGCGGGATCATCGTGTTGTAGACCTTCGATCCCATGAATTGGCGGACATCGGCGACGACCTGGTTGGACAGGTTGTTGCGCGAGTCGAACATCGTCAGCACGATGCCGTGGATCGACAGGTTCGGGTTCAGGGTCGAGCGCACCTGCTCCACGGTCTGGAGCAATTGCGACAGACCTTCGAGCGCGAAGAACTCGCACTGCAGCGGCACCAGGATCGCATCCGATGCGGCCATCGCGTTGACCGTCAGCAGGTTCAGCGACGGCGGGCAGTCGACCAGCACGTAGGTGTAGTCGTTCTCCGGCGAGACGTTGTTGTTGAGGCCGGCGATCGCGTCGCGCAGACGGAAGGCGCGGTTGGCGCTGGTGCCGAGCTCAAGCTCGAGGCCCGACAGGTCCATCGTCGAGGAGGCGATGTGCAGCCGTGGCACCGCGGTCGCGACCACGGCGTCGCGCAGCGAGGCCTCGCCGATCAGCACGTCATAGGTCGAGCAGTTGCGGCTGCCGCGGTCGATGCCGAGACCCGTCGAGGCGTTGCCCTGGGGATCGAGATCGACGATCAGCACGCGCTCGCCGATCGCGGCCAGCGCGGTGCCGAGATTGATCGCGGTCGTGGTCTTGCCGACCCCGCCCTTCTGATTGGCGAGCGCCAGGATGCGCGGATGCCCCTCCGGGTGCGGAGCCCTATCTTCTTGATAAATCTGATCAATTACGGACATGCGCGGTCGCCATGGTTGTTGCTGCGGGTGTTCAGCTTCGCCGCTCGATGCAATCGATTGCGACGATCCAGCCCTGCCCGCCCGTCCGGCTGGAATGAAGTTTCGGCTCAATTTTCCAATACTTAGTAGATTCGGTCAATTCCGCTTCTACATCTTGACCCTTGAGAAACAGCGCTTTCGCGCCTTTTTTCACCAGGGGCTCCGCAAAGCCGATGAGTTGATGTAGCGGAGCCAGCGCCCGTGCGGTCACGCAATCGACTCGCCCGCTCCACTTCTCCACGATATCCCCGATCTCTGACAAATGCACTGTCCCAGGTGAGCCGGTGACGCGAATTGCTTCGCGCAGGAAGGCCGCCTTCTTGGCGATGCGCTCGACCAGATGGACCTGCGCGCCGGGCCGTTCGGCGAGCGCACAGGCCAGCACCACGCCGGGGAAGCCGCCGCCGCTGCCGAGGTCGACCCAGATCCTGGCCTCGGGGGCGAGATCGAGCAGTTGCAGTGAATCCGAAATGTGCCGCGTCCAGAGATGCGGCAAGGTGGACGGCGCGACCAGATTGGTCTTGGCCTGCCACTCCAGCAGCAACGCGATGTAGCGATCGAGGCGCTGCTCGGTTTCACGTGAAACGGGAGTCAGCGCCAGGGCCGCCGCCTTGTCGGATGCGAGCTCATTTGGTGCGGCTGCGGACGATGCCGGTTTCACGTGAAACGTTCCTCAGCCCGCAGCCTTGTTGCGCCGAGCTTCGCGGCGAAGATACGCGGCGAGAATTCCAAGTGCCGCCGGCGTCATCCCATCGATCCGACCGGCCTGCCCGATCGTCCATGGCTTCGCGACGGTCAGCTTGGCGCGCGCCTCGTTCGAAAGACCGGGGACGATCGCATAGTCGATGTCGCCGAGCACCAGACCCTCATCGCGCCGGAAGGCATCGACGTCCTCGCTCTGCCGGCGGACATAGACATCATATTTGGCGTCGATCTCGAGATGGGTGGCGATGGCCGGATCGATTGAGCCGAGCTCCGGCCAGATCGATCTCACCTTCGCGAAATCGATCTCAGGATAGGCCATCAGCTCGAACGCCGAGCGGCGCTGACCATCCCTGTTGAGCGTGAGGCCGTGCTTGGCCGCCTCGTTGGGCGTGATCGTCAACGACTTCGCCGCGGTACGCGCGGCCTCAAGTGCGGCCATCTTGCGCTGGTGAAAACGTGCCCGCTCGCCGCCGACGCAGCCGAGCGCGAGGCCCTTGTCGGTCAGCCGCTGATCGGCATTGTCGGCCCGCAGCGTCAGACGATACTCGGCCCGGGAGGTGAACATCCGATACGGCTCGGTAATCCCGCGCGTGACCAGGTCGTCGATCATCACGCCGAGGTAGCCGTCGGCGCGGTCGAACACGATCGGCTCCCCACCACCCGCCGCGAGCGCGGCATTGAGCCCGGCGACCAGACCCTGCGCCGCCGCCTCTTCATAGCCGGTTGTCCCGTTGATCTGGCCGGCCAGGAACAGTCCTTTCAGCCGCTTGGTCTGCAGGGTCGGTTCGAGCTCGCGCGGATCGACGTGGTCGTACTCGATCGCGTAGCCGGGCCGGATCATCCGCACCCGCTCCAGGCCCGGAATGGTCGGCAGCAGCGCGAGCTGAACCTCCTCCGGCAGCGAGGTGGAGATGCCGTTCGGATAGACCGTCGTGTCGTCGAGCCCTTCCGGCTCCAGGAAGATCTGGTGGCCGTCGCGATCGCCGAAGCGGACGATCTTGTCCTCGACGGACGGGCAATAGCGCGGACCGGTCGACTTGATCTGGCCGGAGTACATCGGAGAGCGATGGACATTGGCGCGGATCACCTCGTGGGTCGCGGTCGTCGTCCGGGTGATGCCGCACTGGATCTGCGGCGTCGTGATCTTCTCGGTCAGTACGGAGAATGGCTCGGCCGGATCGTCACCGGGCTGCATCTCGACCGCCCCCCAATCGATCGTGGTGCCGTCGAGCCGTGGCGGCGTCCCGGTCTTGAGACGGCCGAGCTTGAAGCCGACAGCTTCGAGCGAGCGCGACAAACCGAGCGCCGGCGCTTCGCCGACCCGGCCGGCCGGCCAGGTCTTCTCGCCGAGATGGATCAGGCCGCGCAGGAAGGTCCCGGTCGTGATCACGACCGCCCCGCAGGCCAAGGAGCGGCCATCGGCGAGCTTCAGCGCCGCAATCCGTCCGCCAGCGACGACGAGCTCAGCCGCCTCGCCTTCGATCACCGTGAGATTGGCGGTCTCTCGGATCGCGGATTGCATCGCGGCAGCGTAAAGCTTCCGGTCCGCCTGGGCGCGTGGACCACGCACCGCCGGTCCCTTCCGCCGGTTCAGAACCCGAAACTGGATGCCGCCGGCGTCGGCGACCCGCCCCATCAGACCATCGAGCGCGTCGACCTCCCGGACGAGATGCCCCTTCCCCAGCCCGCCGATGGCGGGATTACAGGACATCGCGCCGATGGTCGCGAACTGATGCGTCACGAGGGCCGTTCTTGCGCCCATGCGCGCCGAGGCGGCCGCGGCTTCGCAGCCGGCATGGCCGCCGCCAATGACGATGACGTCGTAGGATGTCAGATGGTCGGTCATGGCAGCTTATCTAGCGATTGGCGACGACGCCCGGAAGACGTTTCACGTGAAACAGGAGTTCGGCACGTCGCCATGTTTCACGTGAAACAGCGCGCATCGCCGAGGTGACGTGTTTCACGTGAAACGTCCGAGAGACCCACGCCTGTTTCACGTGAAACGTTTGACGATCGGTTAACCAAGCAACCTTTGCTTAAGCATATTGGAGCCGATGGCGTCTCCGCCATCTACTTTCCGATGCAGAACTCTCGGAAGATCACATCGAGCAGATCCTCGACATCGACGCGCCCCAGCAGCCGGCCGAGGGCTAGCGCGGCGATCCTCAGCTCCTCGGCGACGAGCTCCTCGCCAAGATCGACCGTCTTCAGGCTTCGCTGAAGCGCATCAGCCGCCTGCCGAAGGGACTGTCTCTGACGCTCCCGGGTGATGAGCCCGCTCTCGGTCGACCCAAAGAAGTCGCGGGCGAAGCCTACGAGCGCATCCAGCAGCGCCCCCATCCCTGCTCCGCTCCTTGCGGAGATCCCAAATGTCCGGCTCGCCTTCGTATCCAGCCGTGTGCCCCGTTCTGCCCCGTCCAGATCTGTCTTCGTCCGAACCAGCCAGAGCGGCGTTTCACCCTCGCGCTCCAACTCGGCGCCGTCGTGCTCCGACAACCAAAGAACCAGGTCGGCATGAGCCGCGCGGTCCCTGGCGCGGCGGACACCCTCCTGCTCGACCGGATCGTCGGTCTCCCGAATGCCCGCGGTGTCGATCACCGTCACCGGATAGCCGTCGAGGTCGAGCTGGACTTCGATGAGGTCCCGCGTCGTGCCTGCTTGCGGTGAAACGATCGCCACCTCGCGCCGCGCCAGCTGGTTCATCAGGGTCGACTTGCCGGCATTGGGCGGTCCGGCGATGACGACGGTGAGACCGTCACGGAGCCGCTCGGCCCGCCCCTGCGCTGCCAGCACGGCTTCGATCTCTAAGAAGAGCTGTTGAACCCGCGACAGCGCCGGCGCCAACAGCTCGGCGGGCACGTCGCCTTCGTCGGAGAAGTCGATCCCCGCCTCTATCAGCGCGGCGGCCTCGATGATCTGCTCGCGCCAGCTTCGCGCTCTGTCCCCGAGCAGACCTTTCAACTGCCGCAGCGCCTGGCGCCGCTGGCGATCCGTATCGGCGTGAATGAGATCGTCCAGACCCTCGGCTTCAGTCAGGTCGATCTTGCCGTTCTCGAACGCACGCCGCGTGAACTCGCCCGGCTCCGCTGGACGTAGCTCGGGCATTTCGGACAACACCCCGAACAACGTCGCGATGACCGCGCGGCTACCATGAATGTGGAGTTCGACGACGTCCTCGCCGGTGGCGCTAGCCGGGGCTGGAAACCACAGCACCACGGCATCGTCGATCGGCTCGCCCTGGGGATCGCGCAACAGCGCCCGTGTTGCGAGGCGCGGCGCCGGCATCTTCCCGGCCAACATCTGAAGAGCGGCGCCAGCATGCGGACCCGACAGCCGGACGATCGCGATCGCGCTCGGCAGTCGCCCGGAGGACAGCGCGAAGATGGTCTGGTCGTGAGGATGCATGAGCCCCAGTTGGGCGCAGTGGGCCGGAAAGACAAT
>NZ_CAFJ01000213.1 GCF_000239795.1 Bradyrhizobium sp. STM 3809
TTGTTCGGCCAATCCTGTGGTGACTGCCGCCTGCTTTTCTGTCTGCAGGCGGGCCATGGGTGCGGCCTGCACCCGGCCTTCCCTGCGCCCTTCTTGATGGAGGGCGTGCCTGAGAGCAAAGCTCGGACGCGCAAGCGCGCCGCGAGGCTCAAAACGCGCGCCGCAAGGCAAAAAATGTGCGCCGCGAGGCCGAGGAGCCGCGCCGCGAGGGGCAGAGATGAAGGGTTGAGCGCCGGGAAAATGGCGCTCCCTAGGGGAATCGAACCCCTGTTTCAGCCTTGAGAGGGCCGCGTCCTAACCGCTAGACGAAGGGAGCGTGAGGTGAACCGCATAGCCTTGAACGCGCCGCGCCGCAAGACGGGGGATGCAGATTTTGTGGGGTGGTGAAGGAGAGAGTCCCGGTGGGGACCCCCACCCCCGACCCCTCCCCGCAAGGGGGAGGGGGGCGCACCGCCCGGGTGGCAAGGGGAGTGGCTATCAATGGGGATGGAATCAGGCGGCCGCGGCGACGGTCGGCTCCCCTCCCCCCGCCGCAATCGCGAAGCGATTGTCGGCTGCGGGGAGGGGTCGGGGGTGGGGGCCGCGAGTTCCGCTCCACGTGGGGAGCGTCCGCGCCGCCCTCCCCTTACGGCTCGACCGCGAAGCGGAGGCGGCCGGCGGGCTTCAGGGTCTTGGCGTCGAAGGTGCGGATTTCGGTGGTGCCGCCCACGTCCAGGGTCACGGCCAGGCGGTCGCCGGCGGTGCCGGTGGTGACGATGCGGGCGCCCTTGGGGAGCATGGCGGTGAGGTCCGGGCCTGAAGCTGTGCTTCCATCGCCGCGGAAAAGGCGATAGCCGATGGCGACCAGGAGAACCGCGATCGCGACCGAGGTGGTCACGCCCGCGATCATCATCATGCGCCGCAGCCGCGCCATCAGCTGGGCCTGCTCGGGCGAGGACGGCTCGGGCGCAACGGTAGTATTCATGGACATCTCGACTTCACAATCCCACGGTCTGATGACGGTCATTGTCGCCGGCGACGAAGGCTCGCCGCGGCTCGATCGCGTGCTCGCGGCGCGGCTGCCGGAGCTGTCGCGGTCCCGGCTGAAGGCGCTGATCCTGGCCGGGCAAGTCAGCCTTGGTTCAGGACGTCCCGGCGCGGAGGCGGTGCGGGACCCCGCTTATCACGTCGCAGCCGGCGACACGATCACAATCGACGTCCCCGAAGCCGCTCCGCCTGCGCCCGCCGCCGAGGCGATCCCGCTTGATATCGTCTACGAGGACGACGACATCATCGTCATCGACAAGCCCTCAGGCCTCGTGGTGCATCCCGCCGCCGGGCACGAGAGCGGCACACTGGTGAACGCGCTGATCGCGCATTGCGGCGCCAGTCTTTCGGGGATCGGCGGGGTCAGGCGGCCGGGCATCGTGCACCGGCTGGACAAGGACACCACCGGGCTGATGGTGGTCGCCAAGAACGATCACGCGCATGCCTCGCTGAGCGCGCAGTTCGCCGACCACGGCCGCACCGGCGCGATGGAGCGCGGCTATCTCGCTTTCGCCTGGGGCCTGCCGCACCGTCCGCATGGCACCGTCAACGCCCCGATCGACCGGCATCCGCATGCGCGCGACAAGATGGCGGTGCGGCCGCGGGGGCGCGAGGCGATCACCCATTACGAGGTGATGGAGAGTTTTTCCGGCCGCGACGGCAAGCCGGTGGCGTCGCTGATCGCCTGCCATCTCGAAACCGGACGGACCCACCAGATCCGCGTGCATCTCGCCCATCTCGGGCACCCCCTGATGGGCGATGCGGTCTATGGGCCGCATTTCAAGACCAAGGCGAACCAGCTGGCGCCGGGGGCACGGGCGGCACTCGAATCGTTGGGGCGGCAGGCGCTGCATGCCTATCTCCTGGTCATCGAGCACCCGCGGACCGGAGACATTCTGCGCTGGGAATCGGAGCTGCCGGAGGATCTTTCTCGTCTGGGGGAGGCGCTGCGAGCGGCGCTATGACGCAGGCCGTTCAGAAAAAGGGAAGGATGTCAAAAACTTAATGCGGCCACACGGGGTCGTGACCCCCGGAATCCTTCCACGGGGTGCGAATTTTGGTGTATGTTGCGCCTGCGTCGAATGGTCGACGCATGGAACGTCGCAAACCGGTTGGCTTTAACACAGCGACCGCTTTGCCTGGCCCGCCGCTATCGGGGGCCTGAACCAACTGGAGGGCGCTCGATGGCCCGTACAGCTACACTGCCGGTTCTCAATGGAGAATCCGGACTTGCTCGCTACCTCGCCGAGATCCGCAAGTTCCCGATGCTGGAACCGCAGGAGGAGTACATGCTCGCCAAGCGTTGGCGCGAGCATGACGACAGCGACGCAGCGCAGAAACTCGTCACCAGCCATCTCCGGCTCGTTGCCAAGATCGCCATGGGCTATCGCGGCTACGGCCTGCCGATATCCGAAGTCGTGTCGGAAGGCAATGTCGGCCTGATGCAGGCGGTGAAGAGGTTCGAGCCCGAGAAGGGCTTCCGCCTCGCCACCTACGCCATGTGGTGGATCAAGGCGTCGATACAAGAGTACATCCTGCGTTCGTGGTCGCTCGTGAAGATGGGCACCACCGCGAACCAGAAGAAGCTGTTCTTCAACCTGCGCAAGGCCAAGAGCAAGATCTCGGCGCTGGATGAAGGCGATCTGCATCCGGATCAGGTCAAGCTGATCGCGAAGCGCCTCGGCGTGACCGATCAGGACGTGGTCGACATGAACCGCCGCCTCGGCGGCGACGCCTCGCTGAACGCGCCGATCCGCGACGACGGCGAAGCGGGCGAATGGCAGGACTGGCTGGTCGATACCTCGCCCAACCAGGAAGCCATCATGGCCGAGCACGAGGAGTACGACCACCGAAGGCAGGCGCTGAACGGCGCGATCGGCGTGCTCAATGCCAGGGAGCGCCGCATCTTCGAGGCGCGGCGCCTGGCCGACGAGCCGATGACGCTCGAGGACCTGGCCGCCGAGTTCGGCGTGTCGCGCGAGCGCGTCCGCCAGATCGAGGTGCGCGCGTTCGAGAAGGTGCAGTCCGCCGTCAAGGGCGCCATCGCCAAGCAGGAGGCGGCGGCGCTGGAGGCCGCGCACTAAGGGTGCGGCTTGCTTGAAGGTGGTTCTTGGAAGCGATCGGAGCCGGCGGAGACGCCGGCTTCTTGTTATGTGGAGCTAATCCGGCGCGGCGCGGGCGAGCTCGGCCAGCGCACAACCCTCGCAATAGCGGGCGTCCTTGTAGTCGATCCAGTTGTGCGCATAGATCCGCTCCCGCGGGATCTGATACCGCAGCCGGAGCAGCTTCGAGAGCACCCGCCACGCGGCGACCTGGGCCTCGGTGGCGGGCGTGGTGACGTCGGGATAGTTGCCGGCGAACTCCACGCCGATGGAATTGTCGCGCACGACCTTGCGATAGGTGGATGCGTTGTCGATATAGCGGTTGTCGTTGCGGTTGGCGCCGTCGCCATGCAGGGTCACCAGGGTTTCCGGCACCGCCCAATACACCGTGCCGTCGGTTTCCACCCACACGGTGACGCCGCGCCTCTTCGGGTTCTTGGCCTGCGCCATCGCCCCCGCCCGCGCCGACCCGGCCGGGCCCTCGGTCTGGTGGACGATGATGTTGGTCCAGGGATGCGCCCGGCCCGGCTCGCCCCACGGCGCCAGCCAGACGATCTTGAGGCCCGGAATCTCCGGCGTGCCGGAGGCGCGGGCCAGCGCGGCGAGGTCGTCGGCCGACGCCGCGGCAGGGACAAGAAGCAGCGCTGACGCTGCCTGGAGGAGGGATGGGATCGGCCGCATGGCCGAACGATAGCACCGCCTACTCGGCCGCGGCATCCTGCCGGGAGTGGTGCATGGCGATCGCCTCGATCTGATCAGGCGCCAGAGCGGGTGCATCGCGCTCGCCCTGATAGACGGCAAAGCCGTTCTTGCCGTCCCTCTTGGCCGCATACAGCGCCTGGTCCGCCCGCGCCATAACCCGGTCCGGGAACGCGCCGACCTCGCGGGTCCATTCGGCGACGCCGATCGACACCTCGATCGGCACGTCCGCCCCGGCGCAGGCCTCGGCATCGTCGCGGCAGACCTGCAGGATGCGCCGCGCGATCATCGCGCCCTCGCGCAACGAGGACGACGGCAGCAGGATGCAGAACTCGTCGCCACCGGTACGGGCCAGCATGTCGCCCGGCCTGAGCCGGGTCTGGGCCATCAGCGTGAAGTGCTGCAGGCAGGCGTCGCCGGCCGCATGGCCATGATTGTCGTTGATGAGCTTGAAGCCGTCGAGGTCGATCACCAGCAACGCAAACGGCCGCCCGCTGCGCTCGGCGCGCGCGCATTCCTCGGCCAGCCGTTGCATCAGGTGGCGACGGTTCGCGACGCCGGTCAGGTCATCGAGCAGCGCCAGATCGGCGACCTCGTTGCGCAGCCGGTCCACGGCCATGAGCAGAAGCCCGAAATTGAGCGACATCGACAAGAAGATCAGCAGCAGCACCGCAGCCGCCTGGCCGCTGCTCGAATGGCTGAAGTTGAAGTCCGCACCGACAAAGGCGCCGATCGTCCGAACCGCAAACACGGCGATGATCAGGATCGACAGCACGCCCGCGAGCCGGGCTCCGGGATTGATCGGTCCCTTCCGGGGATCGAGAACCAGCCGCGTGATCATCGCCATCGGCACCGCCTGGCCGATCGAGTAGCACAGGATCCGGAGCGGTGCGTTGTCGTAGGCGTAGAGGAAGAAGGCGATCGAGGTGCAGGTCAGAAACACCACCAGGCCGCTCAACCGCCAGGACGCCTTTCGCCCGTAGAAGCGCTCGACCCCCATGGCGTTGAGGCAGATCGCGAAGGTCATCAGCGAGGCGGCTGAGAGCAGCGGCACGTAGGAGCCGAAATAGAACCGCGCCAGCGCGAACAGCGCCGCGGGCGCGCACATGAAGGCGGAGGCCGTCCAGTAGCGCGCCGATTCCAGATTGGGATAGCTTCGCATCACGTAGGCCCAGATCAGGCCCAGCGCGAGGAAATTGACCACGAAGGCGGTCCACAGCGTCGGGACGTTCAGCATCCCGACCGCAGGACGTCGCGTGTCCTGTCCCCAACGTTCACCACCGCACTCATGGCCTTCCCTGTTGTTGCCGGCAACATGGGCGCAGTGCACTTAACGGTTCCTCAAACCGCTGACCAAGATTGCGCCTTGGTTTTGAATCAATGAAGACATCATTTGCCTCGCGTTAACCCTCCCGCTTCACCCGTGCGAACGGCGTAGGGCCTCCCGCACGCAGCGAGCTGTGGATAAGCGCGAGTGCGCTGGTGACAGCTTGAGGCAGAGCTTCGCGAATCTGCTGGGATCGACACCCGAGGCTGATGCATAGCTGGCCCGCGCCAGCGAAGGCCTCGAAGTCGCGTTGCAATCCATCCAACTCCTGACGAGGATTCCATGGCGAAGAAAGCGAAGAAGGCCGCGAAGGCGACCAAGAAAGCGGCGAAGAAGACCAAGAAGGCTGCCAAGAAGAAGTAGTTGCACTCCCCGGGTGGGAGCGCGGCTTCCACCCGGACCCTGCCGGCATCTTCCCCTCCCCCCAGTCTTCAAACCGGTGCCGCCCTTCGTTATTCCCGAAGTGGGATGACCCGGGCCATTCGTCAAGACCAGACGGCGACGGATCGTTTCGCCGCGCCCCGCCCTACTCCCCGAGCCTCCGCTGCAATTCCGGCGCGCGCTTGAGCGTCACCTCGGCCTCGCGCAGCACATCGAGCGGCGCCCAGGGCTTGCTCCAGAACTTCGCATCTCCCGGCAAGGGTTGCGACAGCGGCCGGCCCGAGGTGACCACGATGTTGATGTGCGGATGACGCGCCCGCGCGATGTGCGCGAGCTCCAAGCCGCTCATGCGGCCCGCGAGATTGACGTCGGTCATCAGCAGCACGACGCGGTTGCCGGGCTTGCTCAGCACCAGTTCGGCCGCCTCGGCACTCTCGCAGGCGATCACGTCGTACTCGCTCTCCTCGAGCAGGAGCGAAATCATCTCGCGCTGGGTCGGATCATCCTCCACGATCAGCGCCGTTGCGCGAAAGGGCTGCGACTGTCCCATGCAATTCCTCCAAAAAACCTGGCCTTCCGATCAGCAGTCTGAGTTAAAAGCAAAGCCGCCGGTTGGTTCGGTTCCAATGCGAAAAAGTGACGCAACGTGATCGCGCGCTTTGGAACGCGGGCAGGAACCGCCACACGAGGGGCAGGATGCGACAATGACGGCCATCAACAAGGCGGTAGCTGCGATCACGGGCGCGGCGAGCGGCATCGGCCGCGCGCTGGCGCTGGAATTGGGCGCACGCGGCTGTGATCTGGCCCTCGCCGACCGCGACGAAGCGGGGCTTGTCAGCGTCGCCGCCGAGCTTGCCCCCGTTGGCCGCAAGGTCACCACGCACCGCCTCGATGTCGGCGATCCCGCGGCGATCGCGCAATTCGCGGCGGATGCGACAGCGGCGCATCCCGGCCTCAACATCGTCGTCAACAATGCCGGCGTGGCGCTGTTCGGCGCGTTCCATGAGATCGACCAGGCCGAGATCGAGTGGCTGTTCAACATCAATTTCTGGGGCGTCGTACACGGCACCCGCGCCTTCCTGCCGCATCTCGCACGCCAACGCGAGGCGCACATCGTCAATTTGTCCTCGATCTTCGGCATCATCGCGCCGCCCGGCCAGTCGGCCTATGCGGCGGCGAAGTTCGCGGTGCGCGGCTTTTCTGAGAGCCTGCGTCATGAGCTCGCCATGGCGAACAGCCCGGTGAAGCTGTCGGTCGTGCATCCCGGCGGCGTCGCCACCGCGATCGCGCGCAATGCCCGCGCCGGCGTGGGCATGACCGACAATGCGCGCCGCGTGCAGGCGATCGAGCGCTTCGAGCGGCTTGCCAAGACCAGCCCGCGCGATGCGGCGCTGCGCATCATCCAGGGCATCGAGCGCAACGAGCCGCGCATCCTGATCGGCGGCGACGCGCGTTTCATGGACCTGCTGCAGCGGGTCATGCCCGGCACCTATTGGAAGGTGATGGCGAAGCGGCTGGAGAAGGCGGCCGCGAAGGAAGGCTGAAACTCAGGACAGGCGAAATCGGTCTCGCGGCGCATGAGGCGTCCGAGCTGCCTGCGTTCGCCGCCCTCCCCGGAAGGGAGGGCGCAGGGAGAGCCAGGCCTCGGCTGAGGCCTGCGGCCCGCGTGCGAAAGAAAATGCACGCGGCGGTGACCACAGGTTCAGCCGGACAGACCCGGCCCTCCCTGCGCAATGGGTTGACGCCTTATACGTGGTCTCCCTGGTGCGCCGGGCTTGTTGGCCACCATCCCCGCGCGAAGCGAAGCTTCGTCGCGAGTTGATACCAGCGTCGGGGTATCGGGACGCCACGATTTCGGCGTGCGCATCGCTCCGTTCGTCGGCGCGGCCAAGGCCACGCTGCGGAGCTCTGCGCCCATCGCATCCAACGGCCCGCGCCTCGTGACGATCGCGAAACGCCCCTCCGGCGGGCCGGGACGAGCGGAAATGTGCGGCTGATTTGCCCGACGGCGCAAGAGCGCATCGTGCGACAAACTAACACGACGGGCAGTTTGCGCATGGCTTGTATTTGCTGAGATCTCTCGCAGCCTTACGGCGATCCGATTTTGTGTTCGCCTGCCTGCAAATCGTCATGGCCGGGCTTGTCCCGGCCATCCACGTCGTTCGGCGCCCTGGGAGGCACGTGGATGCCCGGGTTAAGCCCGGGCATGACGGAGTAACTGACAGGCACGATCGTTCGTTGCACCAGCCGTGTCTAATGTCTGGATGCCCTATCTGGCGGAGCATCTGGTGTAGGGATGGAGGAGCAGAGCGCGCCCCTACCGGCCCATCAGCTGATCCGCGTAGTAGCCGATGGTCTTGCGGTAGATCACCGCCCTGTTCCACTCGCGCATGGCTTCGAAATTCGCCGAGCCTTCATCATAGGGCTGGCCCATCTTGAAGCCGTTGCTGTGCAGCAGGTTGGCGGTGGAGGCCAGCACGTCGGCGGTGGAGTGGCGCAGGTCGACGCGGCCGTCGCCGTCGAAGTCGACCCCGTATTTGATGTAGGACGACGGCAGGAACTGGGTCTGGCCGATCTCGCCGGCGAAGGCGCCGATCAGATCCCGCAAGCTGAGATCGCCGCGCTCGACGATCTTGAGCGCCGCCAGCAGCTCGGTCTGGAACAGCTCGGTGCGGCGGCAATCATGCGCGAGCGTGGCGAGCGTGCGGATCACCGGCAGCTTGCCCATGTCGCCCTTGCCGAAATCGGTCTCGAGCCCCCAGATCGCGACCAGGATCTGGCGCGGCACGCCGTATTGCTGCTCGATCTTCGACAGCAGCGCCGCATGCCGCTGCAGCATCGCGCGGCCGCCATTGATGCGCCCGGCGCCGACGCGGGTCGAGACATACTGCTCGAAGCTCTTGTTGAAGGTGTAGCGCTGGCGGCGGTCGAAGGCGAGCACCGCCGGATCGAGCGTCACGCCGGACAAGGCCTGGCTGATGGTGCTGCTGGAGATGCCGGCGCTCTGCGCGTCCGCGGAGACGTTGGTGATGAACGTGTTGAAGTCGCCGCCGCAGCGCGCGGCCTGCGCGGGGCTCGTTGCTGAGAAGGCCGAGAGCGAAGCCGCGAGCAGCACGGCAAGACGACGCAGGAGCATGCGGGATCCCTGGTGATTCATGCGATCAACGACGAGCATGCCATAGCGGAAAGCGTGGCGTCAAAATTGCGGCGGAGGACATCGTCGGGCGCATTATCTGGCAGCGGTGTTGCTGACGCATCGACTGGGCGGCCTCAGCGGCCTTGATCCTCGTCAATACCGTACCATCCTCACTTCCTAATCTCGCCGGCAAAAGGAGACGACGCCATGATCGGGATTACGCTGACCGCCGACCAGATCCGCTCGGCGCCACCGGAGGTGCGGCGCTGGATCGAGCATCAGGTGCTGGCGGGGCTCGGGCTCGGCCCGGAGGAGGCATCGCCGGCGCCGCCCGCGCTGCCGGTGCCCGGCGCGCATCTCGTCGCCTGCAGCGCCGACGATGCCGGCAAGATCCTGGCGCAGATCCAGGGCGTGCTGCCGGCGGTCAACGTGTTCTTCGAGTTCGGCCGCCCCGGCATCGCGCTGGGCCAGCCGCCGGTGATGATGTTCCGCCTGATCGACATCCTGCATCACACGCGGCTGCAGAACGTCGGCCAGGTGATGGCGTCGCTGGAGATGATCAACAAGGCGCTGATCGACGCGCGGAAGGACCCGTCGGCGCGGTTCTGCGGCTTCGATCATGAGGGCCATTGCCTGATCGCGCCGGAGACACAGCGCGCGATCGCGAGCGTCTGGCAAAGCGTGATCGCCAAGCAGCACGGCGTCGCCGAGGGCGAGGCGGCGTGAGGGCTGAAGGCTGAAGGCGCGCGACTGAGGCCGCTGGTCGGTTCAAGCGAGTTGTTGAGGCGAGTTCTCTCCCCCTGCTCC
>NZ_CAFJ01000212.1 GCF_000239795.1 Bradyrhizobium sp. STM 3809
GGCCGCCTCGCGTAGATCGCGTCGATCTCCTTGGCGAAGGTCCGCTCGATCGCCGGGCGCTTGTTCTTCAATGTCGGCGTGATCAGGCCGGCCTGGATGGTCCAGGGCTCGAGCGTCCAATGCACCGCCTTCGGCGTGGCGTAGGACGGATAGGCCTTCACGGTGCGGGCGATGTGGCGGAGCAGGGAGGCGGCTTCGGCTTCGCTGCCGCGCTGGCCGTGGGCGGCGAGCCGCGCCTGCTGCTCGGCCCAGCCCTTGGGATTGAGCACGACGATCGCGGCGAGGAACGGGCGGTTCTCGCCGATCACGATGGCCTGCTCGAACAGCGGATCGGTGAGGATCGCGGTCTCCAGATCGGCGGGGGCGATCTTCTCGCCGGTCGAGGTGACCAGGATGTCCTTGATCCGGCCGGTGATGGTGATGCGTCCCCGGTCGATGCGGGCCTGGTCGCCGGTGTGCAGCCAGCCGTCGGCTTCCTTCACCCGCGCCGTCTCCTCCGGCTTGTGCCAATAGCCGAGCATCACGCTGGGGCCGCGCACCATCAGCTCGTCATTGTCGCCGATACGGACCTCGACGCCCGGCAGCGCGCGGCCGACGCTGCGCGGGTCGTTGTCCTCGGGCGTGTTGACGCTGACCACCGGCGAGGTCTCGGTCATGCCGTAGCCCTGCAGCACCTCGAGCCCGAGCGCGAGGAACAGCCGCACCACCGGCTCGGCGATCGGCGCGCCGCCGCTGACCGCCACCTTGAGCCGGCCGCCGAAGCGGGCGAGCACCTTGTCGGCGACCAGGTGCTGCAGCAGCGGCCAGGTCATCAGGTCGAACACGGACGTCGAGCCGTGTCCGTGCCTTGCGTCGAAGCGGCGGCCGCCGATCGCGACCGTCAGGTCGAGCAGCGCGCGCGCGAGCGGGTTGGCCACCGCGCGGTGATGCATCACGAGCGAATAGATGCGCTCATAGATGCGCGGCACCGAGACCAGGATGGTCGGACGAACCTCCAGCAGGTCCTCCGACAGCTGCTTCACCGAGCGCGCATAGGCGACGCAGGCGCCGATCGCGATCGCGTAGTAATAGCCGGCGGTGCGCTCGAAGGTGTGCGACAGCGGCAGGAACGACAGGAAGACGTCGTCGCTCGCCGCGGCGAGCCGCTGATGGATGGCCTTGAGGTTGGCGACGACGTTGTCGTGCGACAGCATCACGCCTTTCGGCCGGCCGGTCGTGCCCGACGTATAGACGATCGCGGCGAGGTCGCGCGGCGCGATCGCGACCGGGGCGAGAGGCGCGCCATCGTCAGCCGCGCTCAGCCAGGCGGCCAGCGCAAGGACGCGCGGGTCGGCGGCGCCGGGGCTTGCCTGCGCCTCGGCGCACACGATCCGCTCGAGGTCGGGCAGCGCATGGCCGACGGCGGCGATCTCCTGCCAGCGCGTGTCGGAATCGACCAGCAGCAGCCGAGCGCCGGAATCGGCGAGGATGTAGGCAATGCTGTCGGCGTTGTCGACCGCATGCATCGGCACCGGCACCAGCCCGCGCGCCAGCGCCGCCTGGTCCATGGCGAGATGCGAAAGCCCGTTCGGCATCAGGATCGCGATGCGATCGCCGGGCGCAAAGCCTTCGGCCGCGAGCGCCCGCTGCCAGCGCGCGACGATGCCGTCGATCTCGCGCCAGCTCAGGGACGTCCATCCGTTCCGCGTCGTATCGAACTGGCGATAGGCCGCGATGTCCGGGGACTGGTCGACGCGCCAGCGCCACAGCGCGGGAAGGGTCGCGATGGCGGCCAGCGGGCCGGCCGCCACGGCATGATCTTCGATGGGACTTGATTGCTGCACGCTGCCTCCCGCGACCGCTGCTCCGCCGCAGCAGAGGTCTTGCAGCGGCGGATCAGGATCGACGTTGACGTAGCGCAATCCATCGCGGCACGCGCGTCGATCCCGGCATGGGAGGCCTGCGCGCGGTGATCGCGTCGGCGCCGGCGGCCTCAGGCGCCCTCGGGCACCTTGTCGAGAAAGCCGGTGACGCGGCGGATGCGGCCATCGGCCAGCTCGACGAAATCCGTGCCCTGGATCGGACCATCGCCGGTCTCCGGGCCGAGCGACCAGGAGAAGCGGACGTGGTCGCCGTGGCCGTTGGCCGGGCCGAGCAAACGGAAGCGGAAGTCTGGGAAGCGCTGCTGCACGCCGGCGATCAGGGCCTCGATTCCGTCATGGCCTTCGCCCCGCATCAGCGGATCGACATAGGTCGAATCGGCCGTCCATTGCCGCGCGAGCAGCGCACGCCGCTCCTTCGGCTCGCGCGCATTCCACAGCGCGATGTAGCTCTCGGCGATCCCGGCGAAGTCGGTCATCTCTGCTCTCCATGTTGTGAACGATGAGGAGGCGATGATTGCGCCGCTCGCGCGTCGAATCGATTACGTCCGAGGTCATCTCATTTGGCATGACCAAACTGTAAGTTGCCGTCTCCGCGGGCGAGGCCTACGCCGCTGCGCGCAGAGACGGTGCGGGGGATTTGCGTCGCATGTTGTCCGATACCTGGAAGTTGATCGCGGTCGCGATCTGTCTGGTGCTGTTCACGGCCGATACCGTGTTCAAGCCGCAGACCAAGCCCAACCGCATGGTGTTCTTCGAGCTGCATCGCGGCGACAGCCCGACGATGATCGGCATGATGCGCGACGACCTGATCAAGCTGCCGGGACGCGGCGCCAGCCGCATCCGCAATGCGCTCGCGCGCGGCGAGACGTTAACGGTCTGGCAATATGAGTTAAGGAAGACTGAAGACGGCAGCTATCAGGAAGTGCCGGCGCAGCAGATCCAGCTCGGCGCCGCCGACGCGCCGCTCGTCACCTTCGGCGCCACCGTTCGTCTGCCCAACGATTAGTTCGCTCGCGCCCCTCGTCGCTGCCGGGCCATCGCCGATCACGGATCGGCGCGTGCGGCGTGGCGGGCGCCGCGGTGCCTGGACGAGTGGCCTTTCGATCTCTGGCCGCTCCCCCCCTGTTGCGGCCGCCCCGCAGGGGCGGTGGACAGCTGTTGCCTGATGTCCCGTGATTCCACGGGCTTTGCTGCGCCGCCGTGATGCGAAAGCCGCAGTGGTGGGCGAATCATGCCGGGCTGTTGCCCCGCTCGTGGCGCGGCTGCCATGCTCGGAACCAGGGTGAGGCGATGTTTTCCTCGCGGCAACCCATGGTGCAGCGAGCTTGCAACACTTGCCCTGAATTTGGTTCGTGCTGCTGCGCCGTCCTGGACAAAAACACGATCTCGCAACACGCTGCAGAGGCGATTTGGATTTGGCTTTCGCGTTCCGGTTCTGGGGAGGTGATTGCAAGGTCCTTCGCAGTCCAAGCATCACACGACGCGCTCACGAAACGTGCATCACACGACGTGCATCAAAGTCGGTCAGATCGGTTTCGCCGGGTTGAACTGGGGCTCGACATGAAATTCTGGACGGGGTTGCTCGCGGTTGTTCTGTTCCTGTCGGGGGTCGGCGCGAGCCAGGCCGTGGTCCGGATCGCCGACGACCGCGGCGGCCGGATCGGCACCTATGTCGACAAATACCAGGGCCTGCGCTCCTCCGGTGAGTATGTGATCATCGACGGGCTGTGCGCCTCGGCCTGCACCATCGTGCTCGGCGCCATCCCGCACGACAAGATCTGCGTCACCTCGCATGCCAATCTCGGCTTCCACGCCGCCTGGGACTTCGGCGCCAACGGCCGGGCCGTCACCAATCCCGAGGCGACCCAGATGCTGTACTCGATGTATCCGTCGCCGATCCGCCGCTGGATCTCTCAGCGGGGCGGCCTGACGCCGCGGATGATCTTCCTGAAGGGCAGGGAGCTGCAGGCGATGTACAAGCCCTGCTACATGGACGCCCAGGCCTCGTCGCCGTCGGCGCCGCAGGTGGCCCCGAACGCGCCGGCGATCTCCCCGGCTGCCGCCAAGGCCTCCGCCTCGCATTGATGGCGAGCTCGCTCCTGCTCTCGCTCCGCAGCCTGTGACCGCAGCAGGCGCTTGAGCGCTTGCCTCGCCCGCCGGCGCGGCCTATCTCAGAGGGCGAGCGGGTGCCGGCTTGTGCCATTTCGGGCCAGTCCCCCGCCGGATGAGTACGCGCCATCATGCAGCCGCTTTCAGCGCCGCAAGACATGTCATCGGCTTCCGGTCGTCGCTTGGCGTCCATGCCGGCGCTGGCGGCCGGCGCGATCGGCGTCGTGCTCGTGGCCGGTGCTGGCGTGCTGTGGGCGACGTATGGCACCGCGGTGTTCTTCGAGATGATCGCGTCCGGCTTCAGCGCCTGCTTCTGAGACAGAGATAAGGAATACGGCATGCCCGCCAATGCCACCCGTCCGCTGGTCATCGTCGGCGCCTTCGCAGCGAGCCTCGTGGTCGGCCTGTCGCTGATGTTCCTGATCATGGGCGGAGGCCGCAACATCGCGGCGCCAGCCGCGATCGGCGGCCCGTTCCAGCTCACCGACCAGACCGGCGCGGTGGTGACCGAGAAGAGCCTCGAGGGCCGGCCGAGCTTGATCTTCTTCGGCTTCACCCATTGCCCCGACGTCTGCCCGACCTCGCTGTTCGAGATCTCCGAGGTGCTGCGCGCGATGGGCAAGGACGGTGACGGCGTCAACGCCTATTTCATCTCGGTCGATCCCGAGCGCGACAATCCGGCGACGATGAAGGACTACCTCTCCAGCTTCGATCCGCGCCTCAAGGGCCTGACCGGGGATCCCGAGGTGCTGGCCAAGGTGCTCGCCGAGTACCGGGTCTACGCCAAGAAGGTTCCGCTCAAGGACGGCGATTACACCATGGACCACACCGCGCTGGTCTACCTGATGGACCGCAACGGCCGGTTCGTCGCGCCGTTCAACCTGAAGCGGACGCCCGAGGAAGCCGCGGCGGACCTGAAGAAATACCTCTGAGCCCATTAACGCTCAGCCGGGGCGGGGTCTCATCGGCCCAATCCAGCCTCGAATTTGCGCCGGGATGGTCTATAAGGCGCGCTGACCCTCGGGACCGCTGATGCCGACCGCCCTGTCACCACGCCTGCGATTGATCCGCCCGGCCGCGCTTGCGGCCGCGCTGCTCTGTCTCGCCGCGGCTGCCCCGGCGGCCCGCGCCCAGGCGCCCGTTCGCCCGCCCGTCGAGGCGGCGCCGCAGGCCGTGCCCGGCTTCTGGGATCCGCGCCGGCGCCCGGAACGGCCGGATTTGTCGCGCCTCACGGTGATCCGCTTCCTGACCGAGACCGACTATCCGCCGTTCAACTTCACCGGTCCGGACGGCAATCCGGCCGGCTTCAACGTCGACCTGGCGCGCGCGATCTGCGACGAGATCAAGGTCACCTGCACCGTGCAGATGCGCCGCTTCGAGACCCTGATCGATGCCGTGACCTCGAACCGCGGCGACGCCATCATCGCCTCGATGGCGGTGACGCCGCAGATGCGGGCGCGGCTGGATTTTTCCGACCCCTACTACCGCGCGCCGGCGCGCTTCGTGTCGCGCCGGGACGCCGTGATGGCCGAGATCCGCCCGGAACTGCTGGAGGGCAAGAAGATCGGCGCCATCGCCGGCACCGCCCATGAGGCCTACCTCAAGGCGATGTTCACCGACGCCGAGATCAAGCCCTATCCGAACGACGACGCGCTGCGCCAGGCGCTGCGCCGGGGCGACGTCGACCTCATCTTCGGCGACGGCATCGCGCTGGCATTCTGGGTCAACGGTACCGATTCGGCGGATTGCTGCGCGTTTTCTGGTGGACCTTTCGTCGAAAGCCGCTATTTCGGCGAGGGCGTCGGGATCGGGGTGCGCAAGGGCAACGACCTCTTGCGCCAGGCCCTGAACTGGGCGC